>CAKTOB010000001.1 GCA_934589525.1 uncultured Oscillospiraceae bacterium
TTGAGTATATCAAATCTGTAAACCATGTGATTGCACAATCTGTAAAGTATGTTACTGCACTATACAAACCTGCCGCCCGCCACGTTCCGAATACAACCTGTGTGGATGAACGGAACCACATATCGACATGTCATCCCGACCGAAATGAAATGGAGTGGAGGGATCTTCCCAAGCAGCAAACTTTACCATGCGTCGGTTATTTCTGCAACTTGGGTGGATTCCTCCACTCCGCTGACGCTGCGGTCGGAATGACATATCTGGGGGGTGGTTCCGTTTATCCACACAGGTTATTTTCGCGACGCTCCCGGAACGTAACGAATATACCCTGTGTGGTTGAATGGAACCACCCCGAGCACCTCATTCAAATTGTAAAAAGAAATCAAGCGCTACATCGCCACACTCTCATAAGCATAGCTGTCACGGTAAACGGTTTCCGGTGCAATATCGATTTCTCCATTGTTCCATGTGATCACGCCATGAAACAAAACAGGGTTCATAAATATCTTTTCATCCGCAAGAGGCGCAAACGCAGCGCCTTCCAGAAGGGTCGTATCAAACAGCCTTTTTTCTCCTGTGGAGAATGTGACAAGCATCATGCCGCCGCGCAAAGGGTTCACCTGTGTAACCTTGATACCGTCCTGCATTTCTCCGGCATAGCAAATATCGTTCAAAACATACATTCAAATCACCTCAATTCATAGGCGGAATCTTCTCAAAATGCTCACCCTGAACAGCGAGATTCCATGCCTTATAGGCTTCTTCCTCGTGGAACGCCAACCAGCCTGTTACGATTTTTAATTGCTTTCGGGGAAGTGAACCTGCCAACAACTCCCCGTCTATTGCAATTGCGGCTTCATATTCTCCATAATAAACATGAACATGTGGTTTATTGTGCTGTCCGATATCCCGAAACAGCATATAAATCACCATTCCTCCAAAACGGCTTAATTCAGGCATGGTAAAACACGCTCCTTTGTTGTGAGGTGAAGCTGGAAATAATGAATTTCATTATTATGATACCAAAAATTCTTCTGATTCTCAATAGAAAATCTGTTAATTTTTCGGAGTCTCTTTTTAGCCGGACGCAGATGAAAGGACGTTCTTTGCACACCCTCGATTGAACAAATGCACTTATCAGCGAAACCGTAGGGGCGGCAATCTTGCCGCCCGCCACGTTGCAATGATAACCTGTACGGTTGAACGGTACCACCCCCGATATGTCATCCCGACCGAAATGAAATGGAGTGGAGGTATCTTCCCAAGCAGCAAACTTTACCATGCGTCGGTTATTTCTGCAACTTGGGTGGATTCCTCCACTCCGCTGACGCTGCGGTCGGAATGACATATCAGGGAGACGCTTCTACGGATTCGCCCATTGTTTCCACAATGTTTCACGCTGTACCGCATTTCCCTCATCAGTCTCGCCTGCGGGCGAGCCAGCTTCCCCCAGGGGAAGCTCTTGTACCGTGCTTTTGGGTGGTATCATTCAACCGCACAGGTTGTATTCGGAACGTGGTGGGGCGGGTTATCAATTTTTCATGATTTTCTTGACTTCTTTCCGGTTTCCTTCTATAATAAAGTGTTAAATTCTGCACAAAACCCTTATTATGGAGGATCATCATATGCGAATGCGGAAAATGAAGAACCTGGAGCCGCGGATGGAGAAGTGCGCGGCCCTGCGTGTTCAGGAGCCGGCGGCCCGGTTGGGGCATTGGCGGGAGCTGATGCCGGAGTGCTCTGCCCTTTGGGTGGAGGTTGGCTGCGGCAAGGGCAAGTTCACCGCGGAAACCGCCCAAAATAATCCTACGGTGCTGCTGATTGCCGTGGAGCGGTGCCGGGAGGCCATGGTGGTGGCCATGGAGAAGGCCCGGGACATGGGGCTTACCAATGTGTTTTTCATCGATATGGACGTGGCGGAAATCGAATCCGTCTTCGGGACCGAGGAAATCGACCGGCTGTTTATCAACTTCCCCGACCCCTGGCCCCGGAAGAAGAACGCCAAGCGCCGCCTGACCCATCGGGGCTTCCTGGACAAATACTGCCGGGTGGTGCGTCAGGGGGGAGAGATCCACTTCAAGACCGACAATGCTCCCCTCTTTGCCTTCTCCTTGGAGGAGTTCGCCGCCTGCGGTCTGGAAACCAAGGCCGTCACCGATGACCTGCACAAGGACGGCGTGGTGGGCATCATGACCGGCTACGAGGAAAAATTCCGCGCCCTGGGAACCCCCATCCACCGCTGCGAAGTGGTTTGCAAGCCCTTTGTTCTCCCCAAGGAAGAAAAGGCGGAACCCCAGGAGGCTTGACCATGGGCTATTCTTTGGGAAGCTGTGATGTGGCCGTCATCGGTGCGGGCCATGCGGGCATTGAGGCCGCTCTGGCTGCCGCCCGGTTGGGGCTGCACACCATGCTCTTTACCATCAACCTGGATGCCGTGGGGAACCTGCCCTGCAATCCCGCCATCGGCGGCACCGGCAAGGGCCATCTGGTCCGGGAGCTGGATGCCCTGGGCGGGGAAATGGGTCTGGCGGCGGATGCCAGCTGCATTCAGTACCGGATGCTGAACCGGGGCAAAGGCCCGGCGGTCCATTCCCTCCGGGCCCAGGCGGACCGGCGGCGGTACCAGGAATATATGAAACACGCCCTGGAGCGGCAGGAACACCTGGAGCTCAAACAGGCCCAGATCACCCGGGTGCTGACGGAAAAGGGCGCCGTCACCGGAGTCCAGACCGACCTGGGGGCGGAGTATGCCGCCAAGGCCGTTGTTGTGGCCACGGGGACCTACTTAGACTCCGACATCATCATCGGCTCCAGCGTCATCCCCTCCGGCCCCGATGGGATGCACCCCAGCATCGGACTGGGGGATAGTCTGCGGGCCTTGGGACTGTCCCTCCGGCGATTCAAAACCGGCACGCCTCCCCGGGTGAACCGGCGGAGCATTGATTTTTCCAAAATGGAGCTCCAGCCGGGAGACGACACCGTAGAGCCCTTCTCCTTCCGCACAAGCCACAAGGTGAACAATTCCGCCGTGTGCTACCTGACCTACACCACCCAGGAGACCCACCGGATCATCCGGGAGAACCTGGACAGAAGCCCCATTTATGACGGCACCATTTCCGGGGTAGGCCCCAGGTACTGCCCCAGTATTGAAACAAAAATCGTCCGGTTCCCGGATAAAGAGCGACACCAGCTGTTCATTGAGCCCTGCGGCCTGAACACCGAGGAAATGTACATCCAGGGCTTTTCCTCCAGTCTGCCGGAGGATGTGCAGCTAAAAATGCTGCGCTCCGTGCCGGGCCTTGAACAGGCGGAAATGATGCGGCCCGCCTACGCCATTGAATACGAATGCGTTGACCCAACCCAGTTAAAGCCCACCCTGGAATGCAAGCTGGTCTCCGGCCTGTACGGCGCAGGCCAGTTCAACGGCACCTCCGGCTATGAGGAGGCGGCGGTCCAGGGGTTGGTGGCGGGCATCAATGCGGCGCTCAAAATTCAGGGAAAAGCCCCCATGATTTTGACCCGGGACACCAGCTACATCGGCACCCTCATTGACGACCTGGTGACCAAGGGCACCCAGGAGCCTTACCGGATCATGACCAGCCGCTCGGAATATAGGCTTCTGCACCGGCAGGACAACGCCGACCAGCGGCTCACCGCCCTGGGGGCCGCCGTGGGGTTGGTACCCCAAAGCCGGTTGGAGGAAGTGGAGGAAAAATACCGGGCAGTGAAACGGGAGATTGCCCGGTTGGAGGGCAGCGGCGTTCCCGGAAGCCCGGCCCTCAATGCCATGCTTGCCGCCCGGGATACGGCCCCGGTGGCAAACTCTGCCCGGTTGGCGGACCTTTTGCGCCGCCCCCAGGTGACCTATGAGGACCTGGCCCCCTTTGATGCCCAGCGGCCGGAGCTGCCCCAAAGCGTCACCAACGAGGTGGAAATCCAGCTCAAATACGCAGGGTATTTGGCACGGCAGGAAAAGCAGGTGGCGGAATTTAAAAAAGAGGAAGCCCGGCTGCTGCCGGAAAATCTGGATTATTCCGCCATTCAGGGTCTGCGGCTGGAAGCCCGGCAGAAGCTGCAAGAGATCCGCCCGGTGTCCCTGGGCCAGGCAGGCCGCATCTCCGGGGTCAGCCCTGCGGACATCGCCGTGCTGATGATTTATCTGGAACAAAAATAAGGTCTACCGCATATCCTGTTAGGGAAAAATTCCTTTTCCCTCAGGAGGTGCGCCATGTCTATTGTACCAACCAACGTGCCCATGACCTATGGGCGCTATCGGGAGGCCATTCAAAAAATCACGGAAACCTACCCCGTGTGCCGCAGCCGCTGCATCGGCACCACCGCCTTTGGCCGGGAGATCCTGTCCCTGGCCATTGGCAGCGGAGACCGGACGGTGCTCTTTACCGCCGCCCACCATGCCAACGAATGGATCACCGCCACGGTGCTGCTGCAATTTGCGGAGGACCTGTCCCGGGCCATCATGGAGGGCGGCAGCCTCTACGGCATTCCCGGCACCCTTTTTGAACAAAACTGCCAGATTTTCCTGGTGCCCATGGTGAACCCCGACGGGGTGGATCTGGTCACCGGGGGCATCCCCAAGGGAAGCCTGGAATGGGAAAAGGCCAAGTCCCTTTCGGAAAACTACCCGAGCATCCCCTTTCCTTCCGGCTGGAAAGCCAATCTTTTGGGGGTGGACCTGAACTTGCAATACCCCGCCGGGTGGCTCCAGGCCCGGGAGATCAAATTCACCCAGGGCTACACCCGGCCCGGCCCCCGGGACTATGTGGGGAGGGCCCCTCTGGCCCAGCGGGAATGCCGGGCTCTGGCGGCCTTTACCCAATACCTGGACCCGGCCCTGGTGCTGGCCTACCACACCCAGGGGCAGCTGATCTACTGGAGCTTCGATGATATTGATGTCCCCGGTGCCCTGGCCCTGGGCCGGGAATTTGCAAGGCTTTCCGGCTACTCTTTGGAGAACACCCCCTACGCTTCCGGCTTTGCGGGGTACAAGGACTGGTTCATCAAGGCCTTCCGCCGCCCGGGCTTTACCATTGAGGCAGGGCTGGGGGAAAATCCCCTGCCCCTGGAGCAATTTGACACCATTTACGCAAACAACCTGGGAATCCTCACCACTGCGGCCCTGGGCCTGCCGGAGTAGGCTTCCCATGGAAACTCTGAATAAATCGTCTGCGGCTGAGCGGCGAATCTTTTGCCGTCAGCTCTTGCCGATTTAATCAAAACTTCCTAGAACTCATACAAAAGAGGACACATTATGGTCATTTTTTTCGATATTGATGGGACCATCGTAGACGACGGCACCCAAATCATTCCCCGATCTACCATTGAATCCGTGGAAAAACTCCGGGCCTTGGGCCACATCCCCGTGATCAACACCGGAAGACCCTATTCCCACATCGATCCCCGGGTGCGCTCCATGGCCTTTTCCGCCTTTGTCTGCGGCTGCGGCATGGAAATTTTCCTGGAAGGCCGCTGGCTGGTGCGGAAAAGCCCGGACCTTGCCCTTTGCGAGTTCGTCCGGCAGCAGGCAAAGCGCTTTGGCGTGCTGCCCCTGTACGAAACCGACGACGGCTGCATTCTCTACGAACCGGAACTGGTGGCCAACCCGTTCCAAAAGCGGGAAATGCAGCGGATGGAGGCCAAGGGCTTCCGGGTCTGCCCGGCCCAGGAGCATCCCCAGTTTATGAAATTCGTCATCTGGAGCCAGAATGCGGCGGCAGCCCAGGCCTTTTACCGGGAAATGGAGCCCTATTTTGAGATCATCTACCGGGGCGACGACAGCTTTGCGGAGTTCGTCCTCAAAGGCTGCTCCAAAGCCGCCGGCATGGAAACCCTGCTCTCGGCCCTGGGGGTATCGAAGGATGACACCCTGGCCATTGGCGACAGCACCAACGACCTGCCCATGTTCTCCGTAGCCGCCCACACCGCCTGCCTGGGCGGCGGCATGGAGGAGCTGAAAGCCGTTTCGGAATACGTCACGGCCCCGGTGCTGGAGGACGGCATCCAGAAGGCGCTGGAACACTTTGGACTGCTGCATTAAAAAATCAGCGGGGCCTCTCCACGTTCGGGAGGCTCCGCTTAATTTTTATGTATCTCCTCGCTGGGGGCGCAGTTGACAGTTGACAGTTATTGGAGCAGAACTATAGCTCCAGGATTTCTGCCCCCAGGGCGGCGGCGTCTTCGTGGTTATGGGTGACCAGAAGAACCGTTGCGTTCCCTTGGGCGGTGCGGATGGCGGCCAGGCAGCGGGATTTGGTTTCCTCGTCCAGGCCGGTGAAGGGCTCGTCCAGCACCAGAAGGTCTCCGCCGTATAGTAAAGCTCTGGCCAGGGCCACCCGGCGCTGTTGGCCGCCAGAGAGGGCGGCGGCTTTGGTCTTGCCGCAGTCTGTCAAATCCAGGGCTTCCAGCATCCGGGTGATGGCCGTTTCTTGATGAGGGGGCAGCACCAGGGCGATATTTTGCCCGGCGGTCAGCTCCGGGCACAGGCGGCTTTCCTGGAATACGGCGGCGATTCGCCGGGGAACGCCGGTGATCTCTCCGGCGTCCGGCTTTTCAAGGCCCAGGATCAGCCGGAGCAATGTGGTCTTCCCCTTTCCGGAATAGCCCATAATGGCGTAGATCTTTCCAGGGGCAAAGGTGGCGCTGAATTGTTCCAAAACCTGTTTTCCGTCGTAGGCCTTGCAAATGTTCTTTAAAATCAGGTCCATTGCCGCCCCTCCCACTCAATAAGCCTGTCCATGACCCGGTCCAGAAGCCCCAGAAACAGCTTTTCAAAGCCCAGGCTCACCGCCACGATCAGCACCGTCCAGGAAAACAGATCCGGGATCTCCAGATACACCTTGGCATCATAGAGCATCCCCCCCACAGACCGTTCCGTCACCGCAATAACCTCCGCCGCCACCCCCGCCTTCCAGCACAGGCCCAGGGCCACATGGCAGGCGGATCGAAGGTACGGGGCCAGGGCGGGCAGGAAAATGCACCGGACACGGCGAAAACGAGGCATCCGGAACACCTGGGCCATTTCCAGCAGCTGCCGGTCCGCTGCCCGGAAGCCCTGCAGGGCATTGGCATAGAGCACCGGCAGCACCATGAGGAAGGAAATAAAAATGCTCAGATGCCGACCGGAGAGCCACAGCAAGGCGATGACAATAAAGGAGGCCACCGGCACGGTCTGAATGGCCAAAATGTAGGGCCGCAATAAGATTTCTACCAAAGGATACCGGGCGGACACCGCCGCCAATACCAGAGCCATGAAAAACGCCAGGAGGAACCCCAAGCTGATGCGGCCTAGGGTAGAGCCCAGGGCCTGCCAGGTGGTCTGCTCCCCGCAGAGCCCCCAGAGCCGCCCCGCCACCTGAAGGGGGCCTACCAGCAGCAATCGGTTGCCTACCGCCGCCGCCGCCAGCTGCCACACACACAACGCCAAAAAGGCGGCAAGGAATTTTGCCGCCTTTTTGTTCTGAAAATCGGTTTTTTTACGCCCCATAGTAGAAATCATCCCCGGGCAGGGCACCGCCTACCGCGGCCGGGTTCTGGCCCAGCAGCACCTCCAGGCAGCCTGCCAGGGCGGCCTTCATCTGTGCCCCCGTGATGCACACCAGGTTGCACTGGGGGATGGCCTTTTTGGCAATGGGGGCCTTGACGATGGAGAAGGTGCCGCAGAGGTCCCCCGCCTGGTCCGGGTTCTCGTTGACCCAGGTGACGCTCTCCTCAAAATTCTTCAGGAAGGTTTCCACCGCCTGGGGGTGGGCCTCCACAAATTCTGTTCTGGCCAGAATGCAGGCGGTGGTACACAGGCTTCCGCCTCCCAGCTTTTCCCATTCCTCGGAAATGGACAGGGCCACATGGAAGTCCTCCCCCAACTGGGCACCGGCGGCGGTGACATAGGGCTGGGGCAGCATGGCAATGCCCTGGCCCTGGGCGTTCAGGGTGGCCACCACCTCACTGGGCTCGCTCTTCCACTGAATATCCAGGTCCTTGTCCGCGTCCAGGCCATTTTCCCGGAGGACATACCGCAGGAAATACTCCGGAGTGGCCCCCTTGCCGGTGGCGTAGAGGGTCTTGCCCCGTAGGTCTTCCACGGTTTTCACGGTTTCCCCGCCGTATTCCCCGATGTAGAGCACGCCCAGCACATTCACCGCCAGCGCCGTGACCTTGCCCTGGGTCTTGTTATACAGGACGGAGGCAAGGTTTGCAGGGACCGATACAATGTCCAGCTCCCCTTGCAGAAGCAGCGGGGTCAGCTCGTCCGCCGCACCCTTGACCGTATAGGTGTAGCCGGAATCAGGGTTTTCGTCGGCGGTTTCAAAGAGCTTCACCATGCCCATGCCGGTGGGGCCGGTCATGGCACCCAGGCGAACGGTGACAGCCTCCTGTGCAGGGGCCACAGTCTCGGGAGCGGCGGTGGTTTCTACCCTGGTCTCCGGGGCAGTCTCCGGGATGGTCTCCGGGGCAGGGGCCGTTCCGCAGCCTGCCAGCAGCCCCAGGGTCAGGGCCAACAAACAAATAAAAGCGATGCACTTTTTCATCATGTTTCCTCTTTCCGGACAGGCGGAATAAGGCCCGTCCTTGACTTTCTAGTGGGATTGTACTATACTTGCTCCTGTAAAGTCCGTTGCAATTGCAACGAAAAATCAGGAGTGTTACATGAATCAGCAGCAGCGCGGCATATTATATCACTGCGGCCTCTTTTCCGGCATTGCCCCGGAGCAGATCGACACCATGCTGGGGTGCCTGAAAGCCCGGCAGGAGCGATACGAAAAAAACACCGTGGTCTGGAACATTGGAGACACCCTCCAGTCCTGCGCCCTGGTGCTCTCTGGCTCGCTGCGGGCAGAGTCCGTCAACGCCGCCGGGGAGCACCAGCTCATGGCCACCCACGGCCCCGGTGCCCTGGTGGGGGATGTGCTGATGGCCACCCCAGGGGGCCGGAGTCCTGTGTATGTGGTGGCCTCGGAGGAAACGGAGCTGCTGTTTCTTCCTTACCACCGGATCATGCACAGCTGCGCCGACTGCTGTGCCTGGCACACCCGGCTTCGGGAAAACCTGGTGTCGGAGATCGCCGCTAAATTCTGGTTGCAGCGGCAGCGGGTATTGTATCTCTCGGCCAAGTCCCTGCGGCAGCGCATCGCCCTGCGGCTGTATGATGAATACCGCCGCACCGGCAGCCTGACCTTCTCCCTGGGGGGCACCCGGGAAGACCTGGCGGATTTCCTGGGGGCCAACCGCAGCGCCCTGTCCCGGGAGATTGGCCGGATGAAGGAGGCCGGGATTTTGGACTACTACAAAGACACCTTCCGGATTTTAGACCTGGACCGGCTTCGGCAGGACATCAACTGACAGATTTTCCCTTGGGAAACTCTGAATAAATCGTCTGCGGCTGAGCGGCGAATCTTTTGCCCCCAGTCTGCACTTCTAAAAGTGGGAAATACACAAAGTATTCCTCCACTTTTAGAATCTTGCCTGGAGCCAAAATCTTTCGCCGTCAGCTCTTGCCGATTTAATCAGAGCTTCCCTTGGTTTCTTTTCGGTTTAGAAAGAAATATTAAGATATTCCTAAGAAGAATAGAATGACCCTTGAAAGGATGGCTGCCATGAAACAGAAAACTTGGTTCGGCAAATTTTTATACATTACCGTCACCCTGAGCTTCGCCTTCCCCATCGTCTATCTGATCCTCCGGATGATTTTCGGCTCCGGCAGTCAGAACGAGGCGGGGTTTCACTCGGAGTCGGATTACCTGCTGATGCTCATGCAGTGCGTCCTGGGTCTTGTGACCATTCATCTGCCCAGTATCCTGGAGCGGAAGCTGCGCTTTGAGCTGCCCAGCCTGCTCTACGGCTTTTATATCGTCTTTTTGTACTGCGCCATTTTCCTGGGAGAGGTCCGGAGCTTTTACTATCTGGTGCCCCAGTGGGATACGGTGTGCCATTTTTGCAGCAGCATGATGATGGGCTTCTTTGGACTCATGGTGGTGACCATCCTGAATCGGGACAATCACCTGTCCGTGAGCCTGTCCCCCTTCTTTGTGTGCCTGTTTGCCTTCTGCTTCTCCGTGACCCTGGGCTCCATCTGGGAGATCTATGAGTTTGCCGCCGACGGCCTCTTCGGCATGAACATGCAGAAATTCATGCTGGCCGACGGCACCCTCTTGGTGGGCCACGCCGCCCTGGGGGACACCATGAAGGATATTATCGTGGACGTTCTGGGTTCCCTGCTGGCTTCCGTCATCGGCTACGATTCCATCAAAAAAGGCAAGGGCTGGTATATTCCCACCCTGACAGGCGGAGAGGAGGCAGCCCAATGAAGCAGCGGACACTGACCGGTATTGTTCTGGCCCTGGGTGCCATGGCCCTTTTGGGCAGCTTTCATCTGCCCTGGGTGCCCCAGCTCACCGCCATTGTTTTGAGCTGCGGGGCCGTCTGGGAGCTCTTGGACATCCATCATCTGACGAAGAACGGCTGCCTGATCCCGGGCTTTGCCCTGGCGGTAATGATTCCTCTGTTTTCCTTTACGGAAAACAAATGGTGGGTGCTGGCGGTGCTTCTGGGGGGCCTGGGCTTCTTTACATACCTCATGAGCCAAATCGGCAAAGAAGAGCCCAAGGCATGGATGATCGGAGCGGAGATTTTCTTCACCCTGAGCCTGTTCCGGGCCGTTGCCTCCTACGGAGACATCCCCTACGGGGCCTTTTACCTGTGCCTGACAGGCCTGGTCTGCGCCCTGACGGATATTTTCGCCTATCTGGTGGGCAGCCGCTTTGGCCGCCACAAGCTGGCCCCCAAGGTCAGCCCCGGCAAAAGCATCGAAGGGGCCATCGGCGGCCTCGTCGTGGCTGTGACCCTGCTGCTGCTGGTTTTCGGCCGGTTCTTTGCCGATAACTTTGGGCTTGCCTTGTATCTGGCGGTGGTGTCCCTGCTGGGGCAGTTCGGAGACCTTTCCATGTCCGCCGTCAAGCGGGTGGCAGGGGTCAAGGATTTTGGAAAGATCTTCCCGGGCCACGGCGGCATTCTGGATAGGTGCGACAGCCTTATTTACCCGCTGTCCTTTACCTGGCTGCTGTTCTGCTTTAAAATCTGGATTTTTGCCTGACACATCTTGCTTTTTTCCACAGGATACTCTATAATCGAAGAAAACCTATTAAAGGAGTTCACACTATGGACAACGAAATTTTGAACAACGAAGAAGAAGAGGAAGTCAGCATCCTGACCCTCACCGACGAAAACGGCGTGGAGACGGATTTTGAGTACCTGGACTGCATCCCCTATCAGGGCAAAGAATACCTGGTCCTCCTGCCCACCGACGAGGCCGAGACCAACGTGGTCATCCTGGAGGTGGAGCCCGTGGACGAGGAAAACGAAAACTACCTCTCCGTCCAGGACGAGGACCTGCTGAACGCCGTCTACGACATTTTCAAGGAAAAATATAAAGACGTTCTGACCTTCGAAGAGGAGTAATTCCGGGAGGAGGCCCCGATACGATTGCAGCTGCTGCGGGTCTTTTGTCCTCTTAAAAAGTCCGACCTTTTTGCCCTGCTGGCTCCAATGGCCCTGCGCGCCGCAGTGTTCCTGATCAGCTGGCTTGTGCGCATTCCGCTTTTCGCAAGACCGGACGAGAAAATACAGATGCAGCCAGCACAGAAAATGTAAAAATTTTTACCCCTGACGTCCATAAGGAAGGATCCTTAAAGTACGTCAGGGGTTCTCTTTTTATTCTTCCGCAATGACCAATTCCACGTCACCGGAGACCGTTGTAATCCGGCAATTGCCCATGGGGGTACCGTCCTCCACGTCGATGTCGCCGGAAACGGTGCCGGTGGTGAAATGCTTGCCGTGGAGAAGGGACCCGGAGATGTCCCCGCTGACGGTTTCCAAATACATGTCCTGTCCGTCCACCCGCTGCAAGTCCATGTCTCCGCTGACCGTCTTGCAGCGGAAAGTTCCTTTCGACAGGGTGTCCACCAGGTCCATATCCCCGCTCTTGCTCTCCAATACCAGGCTTTTTCCACAAACCCTGTTCAGCTCCAGATCGCCGCTGGCACAGTGGATTTCCAGCGTGTCCGCCAGGACGTTATAGAGGTCCATATCTCCGCTGGCCGTCCGCAGATTGACGCTTCCAAACCCCGCCTCTTTCGCGGAGATCTCTCCGCTGCCGGTCTGGATCTGAACCCGCTGAGAAAACCGTCCGCTCAGTTCCACGTCACCGCTGGCGGTCTTCACGTGCAAGGCATCTCCGAAAACGCCGCCAAGCTCCACGTCGCCGCTGGCGGTCTGAATCTCCACCCTGCCGCCGAAGGTACCGGAAAGGGCAATATCGCTGCTGGCGCCGGAGACCCGGACGGAATCGAAGCTCTGGGCAATTTCCATTCCACCGCTGGCGGTGGTAATATCCAGGCTCTCGTAGCACCCCTGGGGCAGATACAGGGTCATTTCCCCGGAGCTGCCGGAGAACAGACGCCGGGGCAGGGGCTCCTTGTTCCGGAGGATCCGCAAGGTCCCGTCCTCCAGACGGACCTCGTGATACCGGTCCTGCCCCTCCAACCGATAGCGGGGTTCCTGAGTGGGGCAGATATGAATGTCAAATTCCCGCTCCTGAATCACCACCCGGCGGATTTCACCGGATTGCGCACCCTTCTCCCGGGGCACCACTGTGACACTCTGGACGCAGTTTGCCAGGATTTCCTCCACGGTCCCCACCTGGGCCACGGCCTCCTCCTCGGCCATGCCGTCCTCCATCCGGTCGGCAATCATCTCCCGGTAAAATTCCAGAACCGATTCCCCGTCCCCGGTGCCCGCAAGGCCCGCTTCCAGCCTGTCCAAAAATTCCTGCTTGGTCATTTTCCGTTCCTCCTGAGCGTTTTCTTTTTCTTTTTCGTCTGCTGGGGCTCCCGAATGGCTTCCTCCCGCCAAAGCTGCCCGCATGGAGGTTCCATGGAAAGCCGCAGCCACAAATCATAGTTCCGATACAGCCCCTCATTCATGGCTCGTTCCCTCCCGTGTCACAAAATTGTAAATCGCCATCATTTCCTGCCATTCCTGCCGGAAGGCCTCCAACCGGTCCAAGCCCGCCTGGGTGATATGGTAGTATTTTCGCAAACGGCCGCTGTGTTCGGCGGTGCGCACCGTCAGAAGGCCGGCATTTTCCATCCGCCGCAGAATGGGATAGAGGGTGGACTCCGCAATCTCCACATAGGGGTGGATATCCTTGATGATCTGGTATCCATAGCCGTCTTCCTCCTTGATGGCCGCCAGCACACACACGTCCAGCAGCCCCCGCTTTAACTGAATGTCCATGGAATACCTCCTTTCGAGTATTACTATACAACGCATAGTATTATTTGTCAAGAGATATTTTGGGAATCATCGGGAGGGACGTTCACCCTTTGAAACATGCGCCCGCTGGGCGCACAAAAAACGCCCACACAGCATGACGCTATGCGGACGCAAACAAATAGAGTTCGTGTTACATGATGTTTAATTTCACTTTCAAAGCCGGACGGCTCCGACGGAGGAGCAATGCTTTATTACAGGTTATAGTTAATTTATTCATACTTCTTTCCAACTACATATATTGGCAACAGCACACCGCAAAGGAACATAGCCAAGAAAACATATTTCCCTATGTTTTCCCATACATCTGCTACAATGCTGCCCGCCACGATGTTAATAATCGGGAACAGTATCATACACAGGCACAAACTCAAGCGGAGAGTTCTCACAATATGTGGCCAGTTGCGATTATTGAATTTTACTCCCGGCACATTCATGCGGAATGGGCCATCGTAAAAAATGTTTACACTGTTTTCATCATAAAAGCTTGATAACTTAGTGCGGACGAAGCAGCAAAAGTACGCGCCGAATACCGCACTTAGAAGCGCAAGCGTTTTCAAGGACTCCATGCAGGGCTGCGCCGTTGTATAGTTCAGAAATGTACCGATACAACAAATCAAAAGGGAAAACCCGTAAAAGACAATCCACTTGCTCTTTACATGATATTCCCTTTCAGTGCTTTCGTCCGCATAAGTGATTGCTGTCTTGACGATCTCTTCGACTTTATCAGGGTTTAGCGTATCATCTTGAGGTGTTCTCTCACACATCAGAAGTTCCGTTACGGAAACCTCCAGCAGATTCGCCAGCGGGATCAGCAATGCTGTATCAGGCAAACTGGCTCCGGTTTCCCATTTGCTGACTGCCTTATCAGATATACAGAGCTGTTCGGACAGCTCTTTTTGGGTGATCCCTTTTTCTTTACGAAGTACGGCGACAAATGCGCCGAATTTCTTTTTATCAATATTGAACATAAGCATTTCCTCCTGTAATTGCTAAACATATTATCACGCTTACCTGGCTGTAAATCAACCGAACAGTAAGAGAGTTCACCGTTTTGGAAGTTGAATGGTAGTAGAATTGCCGCATTTCAGCCGCCAAAGGCATTTTGCCTTCCACAAAATCGGTCTTGCAATCAAAAAAGCCCGGGAGCGGGAGGGTTTAACGGCGGATCAGGGACTTTCACCCTTTGAAACATGCGCCCGCTGGGCGCACAAAGATTTCCCCCAGCCAAATTGACTGGGGGTTTCTCGTTTATGAACCTGGCGGGTGTCCCTTCTTTGTTCAGGCGGTCTTCCGTTCCAGCATTTCGTGCATGGTGGCCATCAGCCCCAGGAGAATCAGCAGATACAGCGGCAAAATCCCAATGGAGCTATGGTTGGCAAGAAAGCCAAACAGCGGCGGCATCAGGCAGTTTCCAACATAGGCACTGGCCATCTGCACCCCGATCATGGCCTGGGAACGTTCCGCTCCAAAATGCGCCGGTGTGGAATGAATTACACAAGGATAGATGGGCGCGCAGCCCAGGCCGACGAGGGAAAAACCGATCAATGAAACCACAGGCCCAAAGGGCAGGAACATTGCGGCAACACCCAGCAGAATAATGGCCTGCCCCATGCGGATCATCTGGCTGTCTTTCAGCTTCATGGCAATAAATCCGTTGATGCCCCGGCCAATTGTAATGCCGATGCAGAACATCCCGGCAAAGGACGCCGCCGTTTTTGGATCTACGCCCTTTGCAAGATTTAAGTAACTGCTGGCCCACAGCATGGCCGTCTGCTCAATGGCGCAATAGCAAAAGAAGCAGACCATGATCTCCTTTGCCCCGGGAATCCTCAGAATTTCATGAAGCGAAAGTGCCTTTGCGCTTGCGGCATCTTCCTGTGGGGCAGCTTGCTTTTTCCATTTGGGCAGACTCCATACCAGCACCGCCGTCAGGACGATCTGCAATAGGGAGATCAGGCGGTATCCGTCATTCCACGGGGCCCCGCCGGTCAGCACCGCCCCCATGATATAGGGCCCAAGGGTGGCGCCGATGCCCCACATACAGTGCAGCCAGCTCATATGCTTGCTGGCATAATGCAGGGCCACATAATTATTCAAAGAAGCATCCACGCTCCCGGCCCCCAGGCCGTAGGGGATCGCCCACAGGCACAGAAAAAGGAACCGATGGCTGACGGAAAAGCCCCACAGGGCCAAGGCCGTAAGCCCCACGCTTGCCGCCGTGACCATGCCGGTTCCGAATTTCCTTGTAAGCCGGTCACTTTGCAGACTGGAAACAATGGTTCCACAGGCAATGATCATAGAAATTGCCCCGGCATAAGACACCGGCACCCCAAATTCCGGATACATATTGGGCCACGCCGCCCCCAGCACCGCATCCGGAAGCCCTAGGCTGATAAATGACAGATAAATGATTCCCAATAAAAAGCTCATGTGTATACTCCTGGTTTTCAAGTCTCGCCGCCCATTATATCCTACCTGCAATAAAATTGCAACGGTGACCCTCTCCGACCTCGCTGCGCTCGGCCATTCTTCATCCAACGAGTTTCTTTGCCAATGCGATTCCCTGCTCAGCTAGATGATATCTCATATCCTTTGTCATGTGCCACTCCCATTTCGGCGCATCTGGCTTTATAGGGTGTATGTCAGAAACCATCAATAAGGCAACCGCTTTTAGCCCAAGATATTGGGCAACACTGAAAACAGCGGATGTTTCCATATCTACACCGACAGCACCTTTGTCTCGCCACATCTGTTCTTTGGCAAAAGTCTGGCGGTATACCCCATCGGATGACACAATGGGATCGTTACGAATACGAAGTAAGGCTGTAGCCATTTCCAACAAATCGCCATTAGGATAAGAAGCTTCGATGGATTCGTAGTAATGAAGAGATGTACCCTCCTCAACAAAAGCCTTTTTGGGAGCGATGATTTCGCCAACACGGACATTCTCATCATAAGCGCCACACATTCCAACGGCAATGATGTTCTTCACGCCCAAGGCGGCAAGTGTTTCAACAGTGTCTACAGCCTGTGGCGCACCACGGCCACCATCCAGAAAACACAGGTTCAAATCCTTTATCTCCCAAATAGGACAGCGATTGAGAAATCGGGGGAAAGGCTCTGCCATTTCCTCCGCATTATAATGCGCTATGAGATAGTCTGTTCCCTTGCTCATAAAAAACAAAACTGCTGTTTCGGGCAAACGCAAATGGCACTCATGATGTGCGCTATTGATTTGCTCATCCGCTGTGATAATAGCCTTCGAGCGATCATTAGGTAAACACCACATGACAAATTTCCTCCATCGAATTTGTATTTATCAATCTGTTTTATTGTATCATACGGCTTCAATATATGTAGCGGCAGAAAAGAACCTCACACGACCCATCCCCGCACATAACCGATGCCCAATATTGCCGCAAGGAGAAGCGCAAGAACACCCAGAATTTTTAGAGCCAACACATCTCCATTGGTCATTGGAAGTGTTGCCTTTCCAATTTTCGCTTTCTTCTCCAAGTTTTTCTTCTTTTGAAGCCCTTTTCTAAAATCCCGCTCAGCCCATTTTTGAAACCTTTTGGATTTTTTACTCAAAATCAGGGCTGCCGTTCCGGCAAAGATTTGGATTGCCGCCACAACGACCATCCACACCCATTCTACGATGGGCGTTCCACAGAAGATCGGAATGAGGGACAACAGCCCCCACCCGATACCGCATCCAATAATAATCTTTCCGCCCAGGCGATAGGCAGCGGTTCCGTTGCCTGTAGCCCAAACCGCATCCGTTGCCGCTTTGCTTCCTTTGTAGGACAGTGATTGTCCCAGAAAACTTGAAAATCTGCCCATGGATATATATCCTTTCTTTTGGGTGCTTTACGCCGTTCAAACGCAAAAGCCAGACAGTTGACAAAAAATCAGAATTGGGGTATAGTATAGATACAAGAGGGGTGCTACCAGTAGGACGGTTCCCCAACTTGCGCTAAAAGAAGTAACTGTAGGCTGGGGAGCTTAGGCAGTTACTTCTTTTTGTTGTTCGCCTGGAGGACCAGGTTAATGACAGTAACAATGAGCGTACAAAACTGGAAGATTTCTTCCCATGTAATATTCATGTCTGCCACCCCCTCTCTTTACGATCAGGGGCAAAAGAAGTATATCACCCCCGAAAAGGATCGAGGGGAAACCGCCTACCGGGGTACTGGTAGCACCAAGGAAAGCATAGCATAAAATCCGACAGATTGCAAGCAGAAAGCGCATTGTTCTGTTTAATTGGGAATCGACCGCCTGTTCATACCGCCTAGGTCAATTTGCAAAGCCCCTGGCCTTTCGGCCAGGGGCTTGTGTATGTGTCGAATCTTACAGGAAGTGAATCGCCTTGGTGGGGCACTTTTCCACGCACTTGCCGCAGGCCACGCATTTTTCCGGGTCTACCACGGCCAGGTTGTTCTGGAGGGTCACGGCGCCCTGCTCACACTGCTTGACGCAGATGCCGCAGCCGATACAGCCTGCGGTGCAGACCTTCTTCACCGCGGGGCCACGGTCGTGGTTGGAGCAGCTGACGGCCACCTTGCTCACCCGGTCGTGCATTTCAATGACATGCTTGGGGCAGGTCTTGGCGCACATGCCGCAGCCGACACACTTGGACTGGTCCACATGGGCAATGCCGTTGCGGATGGAGATACCGCCCTCGGGGCAGACCTTGACGCAACTGCCCAGGCCGATGCAGCCATAGTCGCAGGACATGAAGCCCAGACCGCCGGAGAGCACCGCGGCCCGGCAGTCCTGAAGGCCCACATAGTTGGCCTTGGCCTTGGTGGTCTCACAGGTACCGGCGCAGCGGACATAGGCCACCTGGGGGTCCTGGTCCACGCTCTCCTTGCCCAGGATGGCGGCGATTTTAGCGATGTTTTCCGAGCCGTTGCCGGGGCAG
Organism: uncultured Oscillospiraceae bacterium; assembly: GCA_934589525.1. Taxonomy (GTDB): domain Bacteria; phylum Bacillota; class Clostridia; order Oscillospirales; family Oscillospiraceae; genus Faecousia. Next base: position 18,266 of record CAKTOB010000001.1, read on the forward strand.
GCATCGATTCTAGCCTCGCCCTTTACAATGGCCTCTGCCACCGCGTCACAGCCGGCGTAGCCGCAGGCGCCGCAGTTGGCGCCCCGCAGGCACTCCCGGACACGGGTGACCCGGTCGTCTACTTCCACATAGAATTTCTTACTGGCGGTGACCAGTGCCAGGCCCAGAACCAGGCCCACCACACCGATCACCAGCGTTGCCACAATAATTCCCTGCATATTCTCTCCTCCTTACGCCAGGCCGCTGAAGCCCATGAAGGCCATGGCCATCAGCGTCGCGCACAGCAGCACAATGGGTGCGCCCCGGAAGGGGGCGGGAATGGCCTCCTCGTCCAGGTGCTCCCGGACGGCGGCCAGCAAGACAATTGCCACGGTGTAGCCGATGGCAGTGCCCAGGCCCGCAAAGACGCTCTCCAGCAGCGTATAGCCATTTTGCACGTTGGTCAGGGCCACGCCCAGAACGGCGCAGTTGGTGGTGATCAGCGGCAGGTAGATGCCCAGGGACTGATAAACGGCGTGGGCGTTCTTCTTGAGGTACATTTCCACCATCTGGACCAGGGCGGCAATGACCAGAATGAAGACGATGGTCTTCAGGTAATCCAGGCCCAGAGGCAGCAGCACATGGTCATAGAGAATGCTGGCAACCGCGGAAGAAACCGTCAGAACGGCGGTAACGGCCAGGCCTAAGGACAAAGAGGCCTTTTTCTGGGAAGATACGCCCAGGAAGGAGCAGATGCCCAAAAACTGGCTCAAAACCACGTTGTTGACCAGGGCTGTGGTGACGATGATGAGAATTAAACTGGACATCCCTTAGCCCTCCTTTTTTTCGCACCCCGTAGAGCAGCTGGCGCAGCAGCCGTCGCAGCCCTCGGTGATCTTGTTGGCACGGTTTTTGATGCCTACGGCGTTCATAATGGCCACCAGCACCGCCAGCACCAGGAAGGCACCGGGAGCGCGGATGAAGAAGGCCATGGGCTCGTAGCCCGGAATGGAGATGCCGAAAATGCTGCCGCTGCCGAGAATTTCCCGGATGGCGCCGATGATGGTCAGGCCCACGGTGAAGCCCAGGCCCATGCCGATGCCGTCAAAGAGGCTGAGCAGAGGGGGATTCTTGGAGGCGTAGGCCTCGGCCCGGCCCAGGATGATGCAGTTGACCACGATCAAGGGAATGTAAATGCCCAGGGCGGCGTAGAGAGACTGCAAGTAAGCTTCCATCAGCAGCTCCACCACGGTGACGAAGGAGGCCACCACCACGATGAAGGCCGGCAGCCGGACTTCATCGGGAATGATCTTGCGGAGCATGGAAATGACCAGGTTGGAAACCGCCAGGACGACCAAAGAGGACATGCCCATGCCGAAGCCGTTGATGGCGGAGGTGGTAACGGCCAGGGTGGGACACATGCCCAGCATCAGCACGAATACCGGGTTCTCTTTTACCAGGCCGTTGTAAAGACGTTCTACACAGGGTTTCATGGTATCCCTCCTTAACCGATCCGGCCGGATACGAAGTCCAGCGCGGCATTGACGGCATTGACCACGGCACGAGAGGACACGGTGGCGCCGGAGACGGAGTCAATGGTGTCGTCAGCGGTGGAGCCGCCGCTCTTGTTCAGGGTAAACTTGGAGACCTTCACGCCGGAGAACTGGTCCATAAACTCCGGATCGCCGCAGCGCATACCCATGCCCGGGGTCTCGTGGAGCTCCGTGAAGGAAATGCCGTTGACGGTGCCGTCGGCGGCAACGCCCACTACCAGGCTCACACCGCCGTCATAGCTGTCGGCGTTGGAGACGATGATGGCGTAGCCCACCACATTGCCGGAGGCATCGGTGCCCACCACGGCGGAGTCGATGGTGACCTTGCCGTAAGCAGAGGCATCAAAGGAGGCCAGGGCCTGCTGGAAGGTTTCATCCTCGGTAAAGTCTGCCGCATCGGGAACCACTTCCAGGAAGGCGGCCTTCTGGGCGGCGGCCTTGTTTTCCGCAATGGTGTCCTTGGTGTTCACATACACACCGCTGAGGGCCAGGCCCGCAATGATGGTAATGACCAGCAGGATGATCACCGGCTTGGGAATGGCCTTCTTCCGCTCCTTGGGGATGCGGTAGCCGAAGGGAGTGGGGATGATCAGGTCATCGATGACGGGGCCCACCAGGTCCGCAATCAGGATGGCGTAGGTGGTGGAGTCCGGGGACACGCTCTTTACCCGGAACAGGCCGATGAGCAGACCGGCAAAGGCACCGAAGACCAGCTGGCCGTCTCTTGTAGAGGGGCAGGACACGGGGTCCGTTGCCATGAAGAAGGCTGCCATCATCAGGCCACCGCCAAAGAGCTGGGGTAGGATGTAGTTGGGGTTAAAGCCGTGGCCGCCGAAAATCACCAGGAACAGCCAGGTCACACCGATCATGGACACGGGGATCTCCCAGGTGATGCCCCGTCTGGCCAGGAGGTACAGGCCGCCCAGGATCAGGGCAATGGCGGAGGAGCCGATAACGCCGCTGGCGCTGCCCATGAGGATGGGGAACAGGCTGGGGATCTGGCCTTCAGCCAGTAGGGCCAGAGGGGTGGCAGAGGTAACACCGTCTACGCCGGCGGAGTAAACGGTCATCATGTTGCCAAAGGAGATCAGCAGGAAGCTCCGGCCCGTCAGGGCGGGGTTCATAATGTTGTGGCCCAGGCCGCCAAAGAGGCACTTGACCACGAGAATGGCAAACACCGCGCCCAGAACCGGCAGATACAGGGGCACTCTGGCAGGCAGGGTCAGGGCCAGCAGCAGACCCGTTACCATGGCGCTGCGGTCATAGACGGTCTGCTTCCGGTGGGTCACCAGGTTGAATAGATACTCCGTTGCCACGGCAGAGGCCATGGACAGGAGGATCACCAGCAGGGCCCGGTAGCCGTGGAACACCACGCCCAGAACTGCCGTGGGCAGCAGGGCAATGAGCACATCGGTCATGACCGCCTGGGTGGTGAGTTTGCTTCTTACATGGGGGCAAGAAGATACATTGTAAAGGTTATCCATATGTCCGTCCCCCTCCTTATCGTTTCTTCATGGCCATGATTTCGGCCTTGGTGGTTTTGAACAGCTGCATGAGGGGTCGCTTGGCAGGACAGCCGTAGGTGCAGCAGCCGCAGCCGATGCAGTCCAGGCCGTAGAGCTTGTGCTCATAGCGGTCGTAGTCCTTCCGGATGGCGGCCACCTGCATCAGCTGGGGAGACAGACCCAGAGGACAGGCCCGGCTGCACCGTCCGCAGCGCAGACAGGCGGTCATTTCTTCCTCGGCAACTTCCACCTCGTCTGTCACCAGGGCGGTCAGGGCGTTGTTGTTCTTGCAGATGGGGGCTTCCAGCCCGGTCATGGCAAAGCCCATCATGGGGCCGCCGCTGAGGACCTTCTTGGGGGCCTCCCGGAAGCCGCCGCAGGCATCTACCAATTCCTGGTGGCTGGTGCCGATCTTGACCCAGAAGTTGCCGGGCTTTTCCACGGCATCGCCGGACACCGTAAAGCCACGCTCCATCAAAGGCTCATTGAAGCACACCGCCCGGTAAATGGCGTAAATGGTGCCCACGTTATCTACCACGCAGCCTGCGTCCGCCGGGAGCATGCCCAGCTTCAGGTGCTTCTGGGTGATGACGGTGATGAGGGACCGCTCGCCGCCCTGGGGGTACTTGGTAAGCACCGGCTGCACATACACCCGGTCATGGCCCTTGACTGCCTCTTCCATGGCGGCAATGGCCTGGGGCTTGTTGTTTTCAATGACCACCACGCCCTTGGCGTTAGGGAACAGCCGCAGGATCAGCTCCAGGCCCGTGACGATTTCCCGGGACTTGGAGCGCATCAGCTGGTCGTCACAGGTGATGTAGGGCTCGCACTCGGCACCGTTGGCAATGATGTAGTCGATTTTCTCCGGCTCCTTCACGGTGAGCTTGACGTGGGTGGGGAACCCCGCGCCGCCCATACCGACGATACCGGCCTTCTGGATACGGGACAGAATGTCCTGATTGGTAAGACTGCTGGGGTCTGTCTCCTGCCCGATGCCCTCGGCCAGGGTGTATTCCCCGTCATTTTCCACCACAATGGCCATGGCAGAGCCGCCGGAAGCGTTCTTTCTGGGCTCCACCGCCTTTACGGTGCCGGATACGGAAGCGTAAATATTGGCGGAGACAAAGCCTCCCGCTTCCGCAATCAGCTGACCGGCCAGCACATGGTCGCCCTTTTTGACCACGGGAGTTGCCGGTTTGCCAATATGCTGGTTGGTCATATAAACCAGCTCACCCTTGGGAAGCAGGGCCGTCAGGGGGCAGTCCTGGGAAAGCGCCTTGTTTCCCGCCGGATGGACACCGCCATGGAACGTTTTGATGTCCATGTGTATCTCTCCTATCTTCATTCAAATTTTCTGCCGGGGGGAATTTCCCCTCTGTGGCATACTACCTGATTATTGTAGTTTATTCGCCGCCAAGAATCAACCTCTATTTCGCATTTTCGTTGCCATAGCAACAAACTTTTTCGTGGATTTTGCACATTTCCACTAAATCGGTCATTTTATATTGATACATTTTGCACGAAAAAAGGCCATTTTCGCCTTCGATGAGCCAGAAATGCCGAAATCCAGTAAATCACGAACTTTTTGCCCCGCCCGGGTAAAACATGGCCACCCTACGGTTTCGCTGATAGGTTAATTTTTTCAACCACACGGGTTGTATTTGCAACGTTTTGTGGCGATGGATCATCGCCGCTACATTGTGTAATACCATTCAACCATACAGGCTATAGTTGCAACGTGGCAGGCCCGCCGGGACCAAAAAAGCACCCAAACGGGTGCTTTTTGTGTTATTCCTTATTTTCCGGTTCCGGCATGGCAAGACCCGCTACGTCGGAGACGGGGAGGGAGAAGGCAATGCCTTTGGCTTTTTTGGCCATGCCCATTTCCTTGTAGATGGCGTTCAGTACCCGGTCACGGATGGTTTTTTCCACCACCATCATGAGGATCTCCTTGTCCGCATGGACGGTGATGCCGAAGAAGTGGGCGGCATCCTCCTTGACGACCCCTCGGGCGTTCAAAATCGTACCGCCCCGGGCGCCGTTTTCCCGGGCCACGTCCATGACATCCTCGGCAAAGCCGGCGTTGACAATGGCAAAAATGACTTCATGGTTTTCCGTTTTCATCTTATCCCTCCCTGCCCATGCGGTTGTCGCTTAAAAACTGATACAGATTGACCCCGATCACACTGGATAGGGGCACTGCAAAGCAAATGCCCTTGCCCCCACGGACCGTGTGGAATTTGTCCTCCAGGCAGTTCATGATCTCCTCCACCAGGTCCTCCCGGACCACGCTGAGGATCACTGCCTTGTGGGGCTCCAGGCCCAAAAGCTCTAAAAGCTGGGAATTGGCCGTGCCCTGGCCGTTGGTCACCATCTGAAAATTCACATCATACTGCCCCAGCACATCCAGGTAAAACTCGCCCTTGGGTCGGTCCACCACGGTGATCAGGAGCTTTAATTTTTTGATCGCGGAATCCTTTACCGTATTGTTCATAGGGGGCTCCTTTACATGAAGTTGATGATCTGCTGATCGTCCGCATCCAGGATCCTCTTCATGGCCCGGCGCTCGTTGACCCGCTCGGCAACGATGCCCCGGAAGCCCAGGAGCTGAATGGCGATCAAGGGAGTCATGGCCACCATGGCCACCACGCCGAAGCCGTCCCGCAGCACCGCCTCACTCCCCTGGAGGCTGACACAGGCCCCCACCGCCAGAGGCAGGATGAAGCCGGAGGTCATGGGGCCGCTGGCCACACCGCCGGAGTCAAAGGCAATGGCCGTATACACCGGCGGCACAAAAAGGGACAGCGCAAGGGACAGGAAATAGCCGGGGATCAGATAATACACCAGAGAAAAATCATAGACGATGCGCACCATGCTCAGGGCAATGGAGGCTCCCACACCCAGGCACAGGGCCACCATCATGGATTTTCTGCCCACCAGTCCTCCGGTCACTTCTTCTACCTGGGTATTGAGCACATGGACCGCCGGTTCTGCCAGCACCGTCAGCACGCCGGCCCCAAAGCCGAAGGACACCAAAATCGCCGGATGGGCCTGGGAAAGGCTGCTGCCCATTTTGTAGCCCAGGGGCATGAAGCCCACGTTGACCCCGGTGAGAAACAGCACCAGCCCTAAGTAAGTAAACACCACGCCTACGGCAATGCGGTTCAGCTGCTTCCGGGAAAGCTTCAAAAACAGCACCTGACACACGCCGAAGAACACCACGATCATGCCCAGGGCCAGTCCCACCTCCCGGCAGGTGTGAAGCAACGTATGGCCGAAGGCCCCCAGAATATCGGCGCTCATTGCAAAATCCGGCACGTCATATACAAGCTCTTTCCGGGACAAAATGCCCAGGATCAGCACCGCCAGCACCGGGCCGATGGAGCACAGGGCCACAATACCGAAGCTGTTTTCCTTGCTCCGCCGGTCCCCTAAGACATGGGACACGCCCACGCCCAGGGCCATGAGGAAGGGCACCGTAATGGGCCCCGTGGTCACGCCGCCGGAATCAAAGGCCACCGGTAGCATGGAGAGCTTGCCCCCCACAGCCAGCAGCAGGGACAGGGCAAAGAGCAGCATATAAAACAGCATTAAAATCTGGGACAAAGACTTCTGGAACACGATTTTGAGGATGGCCACCAGCAAAAACGCACCCACACCCACACCCACGGTATAGGTCAGCACCGTGCCGTTGATGACGGACTGGACCTGCCCCGCCAGGACCTGTAAATCCGGCTCGGCAATGGTGATCAGCACCCCCAGCACGAAGCAGACACCCAGCAGCAGTTCCAGGCGTTTCTGTTTAGAAAGTCCGGAGCCCACATGGGCGCCCATGGGGGTCATGGCCAGGTCCGCACCCATGCTGAACAGGCCGATGCCCAGAATCAGCAGGACCGCTCCAAGGGTGAAGGTGATGAGCTCCGTCCGTGTCAGGGAAAGCACAGGCGTTGCCGCCAACAGATACACCAGCGCCGTAATGGGCAGCACGGACATGAGGGCCTCTTTGATTTTCGCTTGCAGTTCTTTCAAGGGGGCGTTCCTCCTTCGGGTTTTTTCTCGGAGACCGGAACGGTCTTCCCTTCAAAATTATACCAGAAAAGAAGATTCTTGCCAACCCGCCAAATCGCAACTTTTTGTAAACAAATCTCCGACATATTTGAGAATTTGACTGGATTTCGCCAGAAGCTGCCGCAGTTTCACCATCAGGCTCCGCAGACAAAGCCCTCCCGTAATTGCCACGCCCCCGGGGCCCTGCGTTCCGTCCCCGGCTCAAAGAAGGCCAGATCCACGCACACCAGGCCCTTTTCGTAATTTTTAGCCGCCTGTTTGGCATACTCCACCGCCGCCTCTTTGCACTCCTGGGAGAACACCTTCAACACTTCCGACCGATCCCCCGCCACATAAACCACCGCAAACTTCCGTTCATTACCGCTATGCATATCCTGTTCCTCCGATTTAAGATTTCCCACAGAGCGGCAAAAAAATCACCCATCGGTTCGATGGGTGAAACATGTTCTACATTCCCCATCGTACAGACATTAGCACCTTGCCCCCGGGCAGGTTGCTGGGCGATCATCGGGTCTGTCCCTCACGCCACTCTATATGGTGGTTTCAGGGTAACATATTTGAAGCGGATTGTCAATCCAAAAATAGCCGTCCCTCCCGAAGCCGGGAAAGACGGCATCATGTGTAACGTTCAGACGAGCCCCACCGCGTCCGCCCGGCATTGGCGGCAATGACGCAAAACCGGCAGCCGCTTCGCGGCAAGCTCCCGGGCCTCGCACAGCTGCCGGGCCGTAAGGGCAGGGGCACAGGCCATACTGCCGCAGGGGATCAGGGGCATGACATTCATGACTGCTGCCCCCACCTGCCGCGCCATGTCCGCGATTTTGGAAACCTCCCGCGCATTGACGCCGGGAACCAGGACCGTATTGATTTTCAATATGCCTCCGGCCTCTCGCCAGGCCCGTATGCCCGCCGCCTGCCGCTCCACCAAATACTCCCCGGCTTCCAGGCCTGTGAGCCTTCCCTCCGGCCCCGTCACATAAGTGTAAAGCCGGGCGGCGTTTTCCGGCCGCAGGGTATTGACCGTGACCGTCAGCGTATCCACGCCGCAGGCCAGCAGCTCTTCCAGACGTTCCTCCAGCCACAGCCCGTTGGTGGACAGGCACAGCAGCACCTCCGGCAAAAAAACTTTGACCAGACGCAGCGTCTCAAAGGTTTCCCCGTTGGCCAAAGGGTCTCCGGGACCGGCAATGCCCACCACCCGGATCTTGGGCTCCTCACGCAGCGCCTCCACTGCCCGCTGCGCGGCCTGCTCCGGGGTCAGGATCCGGGAGGTCACCCCGGGCCGTGACTCATTGGCGCAGTCATAGCGCCGGTCGCAGAAGGCGCACTGCACATTGCACTTTGGCGCCACCGGCAAATGCACTCTTCCGTAGCGTCCCGGGCCGCAGCCCCCAAAGCAGGGGTGCTCCTTCCATTTCTCGCTTAGTACCGGCATAGCTCCTCCAAAGCGTCCTCCTCCATGGGCACAGGGACCACACCGGGGCCGTGGAGCAGCATTTTTTCTGCCAGGGCCCGGAATCCCGCCGCGGCAGGGCTGTCCGGAAACAGCTCAACGACCGTTTTTCTTCGGGTCTCCGCCTGGGTGATTTCCCGGCTCATGGGAATGGAGCCGGTCAGCTCCGCACCCAGGTTCCGGGCAAAGGTCTCCACCATTTTTGCGTCGTCCCGGCCGCTGCGGCCGTTATAAATGAGCCCCGCCAAACGGGCCTCCCCCTCCCGGGCATAGCGAGCAATGCCCTTGCAGATGTTGTTTGCCGCATACATGGCCATAAAATCCGCAGTGGTCACCAGATAAACATCCCGGGCAATGTTCTCCCGCAGAGGCATGGAAAATCCCCCGCACACCACATCGCCCAAAACATCATAGATCACCACATCCCGGTCCGCCAGCAGGTCCTGCTCCCGAAGCTCCCGAAGAGCCCCGGCAATGCCCCGTCCGGCACAGCCGGTTCCCGGTTCCGGCCCTCCGGACTCCACACAGAGGATGCCCCCGTAGCCCAGAACGCCAAAGGGCTCCTGGGTATTGCTCCGCAGCCGGTCCAGAACCGTCGGGATCCGCCGCCCCGTCAGGCAGCGGGTGGTATCCGCCTTGGGATCACAGCCCACCACCGCCACCTTCCGGCCCATGTCCGCCATGGCCGCCGCCACATTGGTGACCGTGGTGGATTTTCCGATGCCGCCTTTTCCATACACACAGATTTTTTTCACTGATACAGCCCGCCTTTCAAGGTCCTTCCATGGAATATTTCATTGAGGATGTCCTCCACCAGACACAGTGTGCCCTTGACCCCCACATAGGGCCGGTCGCTGAGGACCACCCGGTCAAATACCGGATAGTCTATCCGAAGCACCGGGATCCCCAGCTCATCCCCCAGCTCCTGCTCAAAGGAGCTGGCAAAGAGCATGGCGCTCTCCCCCTGCCGCACCCGGTCGTAAAAATCCTCCAGCTCCCGGGTATCCTCCCGGGCCGCCGCCACCTCTACCCGGAAGCCCAACTCCCGGCCCAGGAACGCAGCCATGCCGCCGGAACGGCTGCCGCAGGCAAGAACGCTGACGGGCACATTCAAAAAGTCCTCCAAGTAGCTATAGACCCGCTTCAGCTCCCGGCCGGTATCCTCCCGGAAGGCCCGGGCCTCCCGGCTGTAGTCCAGGCCCAACCGTTCCTCCAGCACCTTCCACAGCCTCTTTGCCCCGGTCAGCCCATAGGGGTAGTCCAGCACCGCATAGGGAATGCCATACACCCTGCACATCTTCTTTGCCAGCGCCGTTCCTCTGCCGAAGCACAGATTCAGAGCAGCCTCCGGGGCCCGTTCCAGCTCCGCCAAGGTGCATTTTCCAAGAACGCAGCCCAGCTCCGCCTTTCCGGCCAGAAGCCCCTCTATTGCGTCAATATCCGCTTTGAGGCGGTAGTCATCCGCCCCAAGGCCCAGCAGATTGATTTTGGGCACCGGGCCCGACGCTTCCCCGGCAGGCTTCATGAGCCCCGCCAACGCCAGGGCCGCGGCCTCGTAGCCGTCCTGAAAGCTTCCCCTGTAACCCGCGGCCTCCAGGACCAGGACCGGAATCCCCGTCTCCCGGGTAAATTCCCCGGCCACAGCAGCCAGATCATCCTGGATCATATCGCTGACACAGCCCTGCAAAACAAAAATCTGCCGGGGTCTGTAAAGCTCCTTCATATTCTCCAGCGCCAGGCGGAAGGAATCCTCTCCGGAAAATACAATGTCGCTGTCACTGAGCACCGTACAGCTCTGACGCACGTCTGACATGTCGCAGGCAGTAAAATGATAGCCCATGGAGCCAAAATTGCAGCCTACCACGGAATGCAGCAGCGTCACCCCGTCACTGATCCCGGTAAATACCTGCTGCGCTCCAAACAATTTGCATCCGTATCCGGCTTTCACGGCTGTGCCTCCTTTCTTCTGTCCAGCCACATCCGCTCCCACATCTGCCGGGCGGCGGAGGTGGAGGCGTTTGAGCAGCGGGGATAATCATCGGTATCAAAGGGCATCCGCCCCAGCACCAGCTCCTCCCGGGGCTCCGCCGTCTCCAGGCAGGCCGCAAACCGCTTTACCATCCGGATATAGGAATCAAAGCTGGGCCCCGTCAGCCGGTTCACCGCCCCGATCAGCGGTGCGCCCAGCCCTTCCAGAGTCAGATCCTCGGTGCCGACCACCGCATCTGCCTGGCCAAAAAGCCGCCCCAGGCACGCCCGGTCCGGATTGACCAGCACCTTCGTCCCCGGAGAGAACAATTCCACCGCCTGGTCGATACGGTCCATTAGATTGGCTTCTATTTCCGGGGTGATGCCGGAGGTCACCTTCATCCGCTGGGTCTGGAATACGCAGACCGCCTGAATGGGCATTTCCAGCTCCTTGGCATAGGTCTTCAGGGTGAAGGGCACGCTTTGCAGCCCCCGGCACACCAGTACCCCCCGGTGCTGCCGGATATAGGCCTTGGCCTGGGCGGTCTGCTGCCGTACCCGGTCCGTCTCCCGGGCTACAGCCTGCGCCATGGCCTCCTGCCGCCCAAGCTTTTCTCCGATATCCGTATAAAACCGGGCGATCCCGTCCAGTCCCACATACCGGCCGCTGTCATTCAGGTGCAGGTAGTCCGTACCGTAGAGCGCCTTCATACGCCGGGCCCAACGGATACGTTTTACCAGATTCAGCTGTGCCGCCGGTGCCTTTTTCAGCTGCTCCACGGAGGTACTGGGTATCCAGGTATTGACCGTAATGCCCGCAAGGCCCAGAGTCTTCTCAATTTCCCGCAGCACCAGCTTTCCCTCGCTGCCCCAGCCCACGGTTTCTATATTCACGCTGCCGGGGATCACCGGCTGCTTTTCCATGACCTGCCCCACAATGGCGTAGAGGGCTTCCGTAAAACCGCAGCCCTTCAGCTCCATTTCAAGGGTCTCATTTCCCGTAAGCTTCTGCTTGGACAGCTCCTTCAGCCTGTTTTTTGAGTAGTTTTTGTCCCGATGGGAAAACAGCTCCGACTGGACGCCCACCACCGGAATCCCCTCCCGCCGCAGCCGTTCCGCTGTTTCCAGAACGGCCTCGTTGAGGATGTCGCTGACCGGTGTGGGCACCACAAAAATCAGCTCCGGCTGATAGCGGCTCCAGGCCTCCCGGAGGGTCCGCTCCAGCTTTTCCCCACCGCCGAAAACGATTTCCTCCTCTCCCAGGTCCGTTGTCAGTACCCGGTAAAAGGGCTGATGCCGCCGCCGGGCGCTGAATCGGTAATGAAAGCCGCAGCCCAGAGGACCGTGGAGCACAACCAGCACGTTGCCCTGGATCTCCCCGATGGCCCCCACGCTGCCGGAAACCTTTCCGTTGACCCCAAAGGAATGCAGCAACCGGGAGGGGTACACCGCCGTTGCCAACTCGTCAAAATAAATTCGATCCATCAGTCGTCCTCCAAAGGTGTAAATACGCCCCGCTCCACGGTATAGATCCGGTCGCAGACCTGATCGCACAGGGCCCGGTTGTGGGAGACCATCAAAAAGGCAGCGTTGCTTTCCTTTTGATAGTCCTTCAGAATGTGGATGACCTGGACCTGGGTGATCACATCCAGCATACTGGTTGGCTCATCCAGCACGATGATTTCCGGCTCCAGCAGCAGTATTCTTGCCAGCGAGGCCCGCTGCAGCTCTCCCCCGGAGAGCTCCGCCGGCCGGCGCATCAGATGCTCCTCATAAATGCCAAACCGCTTCAGATATTCCAGCATCCCCTGGTAGGTATAGGGCAGCCGGTATTTTCGGTAGGGTTCCGTCATGCTCCGCAGCAGGATCAGCTCCGGGTTGAAGGAGGTCTCCGGATGCTGAAAGAGGATCTGGATTTTCCGCCGGACCTCCCCGGTGTAATTCATAGAAACAGGCTTGCCATGGAACCGGATCTCCCCGGAGGTCGGCCGCAGCAGCCCCGCCACCATCATGCCCAGAGTGGTTTTTCCGCTTCCGCTCTGGCCGAAAAGCCCCAGCGTCTCCCCCGGCTCCAGACAAATATGGGCCCGGTCCACGGCAGTCACACCGCCGTTGTCAGCGTAACGCTTCGTCAGCGCAACGGTTTCCATCAGCATAGAGCCAACACCTCACTTTCTGTCCGTCTACATCAAAGAGCGGCGGATTTTCCTTGCAGCGATCCCAGCAGCGGCGGCAGCGGTCATAGTACCGGCAGCCCTTCGCCTCCTCCAGATAATCCTCGTGGGGCGGCGCAAAGCCATGGTCCTCATAGCGCATACCGTTTTCCGGCATGGCGGCGATCAGGTCCTGGGTGTAGGGATGCAGGGGATGCTCCAATACGCGACGGGTCTCTCCGCACTCCAGCTGACAGGCGGCATACATGACGCTGACCTGGTCACTGACGGCCTTGGCAAACAGCACGTCATGGGTCACGCACAGCAGCGTCTCCCCCTGCAGCTGCCGGAAGGCCTGGGTCACCGTCTGCACCCGGGCCTCATCCAGGCCCTTGGTGGGCTCATCCGCCAGCAGCAGTCCTGCCCCGGCGGCGATACCCATGGCCACCATGGCCCGCTGCCGCATGCCTCCGCTGAACATATGGGGATAGGCCCGGGAGCGCTCTTTGCCCGGTGTCAACCCGAACCGTTCCAGCAGCTTTTCCGCCGCGGCCAGCGCCGATTTTTTGGATTCCTTTCCGTGAATGATCCGGGGCTCTCCCACCTGGTAGCCAACGGTCATCAGAGGGTTCATGCTGCCGCCGCCACCCTGGGGCACATAGGCCAGCTTGCTGCCCCGCAGCCTCTGCATTTGCTTTTCCGGCAGGGATAACAGGTCCTGACCGTCCAGAAGGATCTCTCCGGAAATTTTTGCATTGGGCGGCAGCAGACGGATCAGCGCCACAAGCAGGACGCTTTTCCCGCTGCCAGTTTCCCCGATAATGGCGGTGCGGCTGCCCTCCGGCAGGCTCAGGCACATATCATCCACAGCCTTTACACCGGCTCCCTCAAATTCTACGGATACATGGTTGATCTCCAACATGGGTCATCCCTCCTTTCGCTGGAAGCCGTAATAGCCCAGCAGCATGAAGCCCAGGGTCGCCAGAGCGGTACAGATAATAGGGGGCAGATACCACCAATAATAGCCCCGAATGACCCCGTTCTGATAAAATGCGTAGTGCAGAATATTTCCCCAGCTTTTTTCCCCGAAATCTCCCAATCCCAGAAAGCTCAAAGAGGCCTCAGACATCATGGCCGTGGAGACCGCCAGGGCCGCCCGGGACAGGATCATGTCCTTGAGATTGGGAACAATGTGCTTGAACAGGATCACCGGCGTAGAAATGCCCAGGGCCTTCTCCATTTTTACAAAGGGCATCTCGCACAGCTGCAATACCCGGGCGCGCAGCACTCGGGCCGTTCCGGTCCAGGCGGTGACGCTGATGGCAATGACGATGGAGGTTTTGCCCGGGTTCATGTAGGCAATAAGCAGCATGGTCAGGGCCAGACTGGGCAGGGCCATGGTCACATTGGTCAGCCCCGTTACCAGCTTGTCCAGAGTACCGCCGTAGTAGCCCCCCAGCAGCGCCAGCAGCGTTCCCAGCACCGTTACAAGCAGCGCCGTAAAAATGCCGATGGACAGGGAGATCCGGGTGCCGTAGATCAGCTCACTGAGAATATCCTGCCCCACGTCATTGGTGCCCAGCAGATGCTCGGCGCTGGGCTTTAAGTAGGGCACCCCCAGCTGATGGGGGTCATAGGGCGCCAGCTGCGGAGCGAAAATGGCGATCAGCAGGAAAGCACCCACGATCACGGCTCCCCAGATCATGGCGGCGTTGGGTGCAAAGGCCCGCTTGGGCGGTGTTTTCCGTTCCTTCATTGCAGGCCCTCCCGAATTCTGGGATCAAGCCACCCCAGCAGCACATCTCCCAGTAAATTTCCGCCTACCGTACACACGGCGGAGATCAAAAAGCACAGCTGCGCCGTTGGATAATCCGAGCTGAGCACCGCCGTATAAAACAGCTCGCCCATGCCCTTCCAGCCAAAAATGACCTCCAGGATCATGGAGCCGGACAGCAGCCCTCCCAGCTGGATGCACAGCGTCGCCGTATAAGGCAGCATCGCATTGCGCAGCACATGAACCAGCAGCACGCCCCTGCCCGTCCGGCCCTTGGCGTAGGCCGTGGTGATGTATTCCTCCCGACGGATCTGAGAAACGTTGCTCTTCATGTTCAGAAAATTCGCCGCCGTCCGGAAGAGAACCAGCAGAATCACCGGCAGCGTGGCGTGATAGGCAATATCGGCAATTTTCTTCATACCGCTCAGGCCCCCCACGGTCATACCGTTGACCGGGAACCACCCCGCCTTAAAGGCGAAGGCCACCAAAAACAGGATGCCGATGCAGTTGGTGGGCACCGTATGCAAAAACAGCATCACAGGGGTCAGCAGCTTGTCCGTCCACCCTCCGGGCTTCCATCCTGCGGCAATGCCCAGCAGGGCTCCCAGCAGCCCCCCCAGCAGAAAGGTGGGAATACTCAGCACCAGCGTCCACCCCGCCCGGTTCAGTACGTTGTCCAGCACCGGCTTTTTGTTGGAATAGGCGATGCCGAAATCCAGGGTCACCGCACTTTTCATATAGTCCAGATACTGCTGGCCCAGGGATTCATTCAGCCCATATTTTTCCGCGATTTTTTCCAATTCCTCCGGGGCCTCATACAGCAGCTCATAGTACCGTTCCTGCCCCACCAGGTGCTCCAAGGGGTCACCCGGCATAAAATGCGCCATGGCAAAGCTGATGGTGATCACGATCCACACCGTCAGCAGAGCTCCGGCCAGCTTTTTCAAAACCCGCACACGCATGCTCCTCTCTTCGGGGACAGCTTTTCGCTGTCTCCCGGGAAAACAACAAAACAAAATAGCGGGACGGCAGTACCGTCCCGCGTTGCAAGGGATCTGTTTCGGTCGGCAAGGGCCAGTCAGGGGCATCACCGACGCCCGGCCCCGGCCAACGATTCACAGGTTCCTTCGGATCATTTTACCGCAATGTTGTAGAACAGGACCGGAGTCACAACACCGATGGCGGGGTAGTACAGCAGGTTGTCAAACTCGTCGGTCCGATAGGGGAAGAAGCAATCCTCCCAGGTTAGAGCGAAGCCATAGAGATTTTCGGAAACGATCTTCTGCAGCTCCTTGACCGCCGCCACATATTCCTCGTCGGAATTGGCATCCTGCAGGGCCTCATAGGCCTTGTTCAGCGCCGGGTCGTCCAGGGTGTCGCCCCAATTGTAGCCGCCGGAGCCTGCCACAGCCCGGTTCAGGAAATACCAGATGGCGGTGCGGTAGGAGGCGATGCCGCTGGTGGTATAGCCGATGAACAGGTCATAGGCGCCCTCCGTGACCATGGCCTTGTTGGCCTCGCTGCTGGTCAGCGCATCCGTATCGTAATAGGCGTTGACACCGATCTTCTTCAGGCCGTCCACCATGATCTCACCGATGCGGTTGAACAGCTCCTGCTTGGCCTTGGTCATCTGAGAGGAGACCTTGTAGGTAAAGGGGGTGCCGTCCGGCAGCTCCCGGAAGCCGTCGCCATCCGCATCCGCAAAGCCCGCTTTATCCAGGATGCTGTTGGCCTCATCCACGTCGGTATAGAATTTCCACAGGCTGTCGTCATAGCCCACGTTCACAGGCGGGATCACGCCGGAGCCGGGGGTCTGGCCGTAGTCGCCGCAGGAGAGCTGACGGATCAGATCCCAATCCAGACACTTGACCACCGCCTCCCGGAATTCATAGACCTGGTTGGCGGCGTTGAGCATACCGAAGGTGGCCTGGTTGCAGCCGCTGTATTCGCTGCGGCCCTCGTCGATAAAGTCCTTTCCGGCGATCACGTCCAGCAGGGTGTAGCTGGTGGGGGAGGCGTAGTCATAGATCAGGTCGATCTCTTTGTTGGCCAGCGCCATGAGCTCGGAATCCTTGGAGGAATAGGACTTGAGGGTGATCCGGTCTACCTTGATCTCGCCCAGATAGCCGTTGCCGGGGTAAGCGTCAAAGACCACGATGCCCGCGTCGGTATCCACGCTGGTCAGGCTGTAGGGGCCGCAGCCGATGGCGGCATCGGGCTCCGCGTAGTTGCTGGGGTCATCCACCTTTTCCCAGATGTGCTTCGGCAGAACGCCCTGGGTAATGGGGTTGGAGCGGACCCAGTAGTAGGCGTCGGGCTGGCTGAAAACGCAGGTGACCTGGCCTTCATTGTCCACCCGGACCTCGGTCAAGTTCTTGAGAGCCGGGGACTTGATCACATCCCGGCGGTACTCCATGGTAAATACCACGTCGTCGGCGGTCACAGGCTCTCCGTCGTGCCAATGCTTGTCCGTGGGGAAGGTCATGACCAACTCACAGCCGTCCTCGGAAATTTCGTAGCTCTTCGCAAAGTAGCCCTGCACCTCGTTGTTCTCGTTCGGGAAGAAGAAGGTGGGATTTGTGACGCAGTTGTACTGAAATTTGCCGATGGCGCCGGACTGGGAGTAAATGCTGGTGGCATCCGGCTGGGCGATGGTGCCGATCACCAGGTTTTCCACATGGGCATTGGGGTCGGCGGTGGCCTGGGTGGCGGTGGTCTGGGCCGTCCCGTTGTCCTGGGTCTCCGGGGCAGCGGTGGCCGTGGTGGTCCCGGCACCGGCAGAGCCGCAGGCGGCCAGAGACAGCAGCATGGCCACGGCCAGCAGCACGGCAATCATTTTTTTCATTAGGGTTCCTTCTTTCCAAAAATATCTATCCAATTGCGGCTCGACCCGCATCCAGATACAAAAAACAGCAGCCGTATCCCGGCTGCTGTTCTCACTCCGTGTACACTCCGCCTGTCCGGAAGAAACCGGCAGGCCAGAAACAGGAAGGAAATCCGTAGACCGCAGATTTCAGCTCCAAACCCTGCGGCAGGTCTCCTGACTCGAGGCCATGGCAGCGGTCCCCTTCACGGTTTCCCATTGGTTTCGGACAGCTGCGGCCTTCTCACAGTGACGGCATCGTTCCGGACTTACACCGGATTCCCTTTTCACCCGCATCTTCGCGGGCACCTGCAAGGCGTTATCTTTACACATGGATTCTACAATCGCGCTGTGCGCTTGTCAACACTTTTCTGGCATCATTTACAAAATACAGCAATATCAATAAATTTATCCCGATTTCCCTTGTTCTATTTTACACATTTCCGCTTTGCGATTTTCTATGTTTTTGGTGTATTTCTAACATATTTTTCGCTTATTCCGGAAGTCCTCTTCGTTGTGCGACAAAATCCGTTCTCTCAAAAAAGAACCGCCGCCATGCTCTTTTAAGGCACGGCGGCGGAAAATGCTTTAATGATTCGGCAAAAATCGCTAATGTCCGCAGACGCTTTTTGCCCGGTGTTTGCCTTTGTTACAGCTCCACGTCCATCTTGGCGATGACGGCGGCGCAGCGGGGGCACAGGCCCTCGGCGTTGGCGTTCAGGGAGTGCATCCAGCAGCGGGGGCACTTGGTGCCCTTGGCTTCGGAGACACCGATGGTCAGCTGGGGGAAGTTCACACCGGCGGCCACCTCGGCACCCTCTTCAGGGGCGGACCAGGTGCAATCGGAGACGATGCAGATTTCCGCCAGGTTCAGGCCTTCGCAGGCATTTTTCAGCGCTTCGTCGGCGGTTTCCAGGGTCACATGGGCTTCCAGAGCCTTGCCGATGCGCTTGTCGGCCCGGGCCTTTTCCAGGACGCCGTTGACATCCTGACGGAGCTTCATGACGGTGTCCCAGCGGGCCATGGCGGCCTCGTCCAGCTTATAGCTTTCAAAGGACTGGGGCATCTGGTTCAGCAGGACGTTCCGGCTGTCGTCACCGGAGCGGTGGGGCATGGACTGCCAAATCTCGTCACAGGTAAAGGCCAGAATGGGGGCAAAAAGCTTGGCCATGGCATCCAGGATCAGGAACAGAGCGGTCTGGGCGGAGCGGCGGCGCAGGCCGTTCTTCTCCTCGCAGTACAGCCGGTCCTTCAGAATGTCCAGATAGAAGCTGGACAGCTCTACCACGCAGAAGTCGTTGATGGCATGGGAGACCATGTGGAACTCATACACATTGTAGGCCCGCTTGCATTCCTGCACCAGGGCATCCAGCTTGGTGAGCGCCCACTTGTCCAGCTCCTCCAGGTCCTGGGGGGCTACCAGATCGTCGGGGTCAAACTCGTTGAGGTTTCCCAGGCAGTACCGGGCGGTGTTGCGGAACTTCAGGTAGTTCTGGGCGATCTGCTTGAAAATCTCCTTGGAGCAGCGGACATCCGCATGGTAGTCGGAGGAAGCGGCCCACAGACGAACGATGTCCGCGCCGAATTCTTTAATCAGGTCCGCGGGGTCCACGCCGTTGCCCAGGGACTTGTGCATGGCACGGCCCTGGCCGTCCACGGTCCAGCCGTGGGTCAGCACCTGCTTAAAGGGTGCGCCCCGGTCCAATGCGCCTACGGAGGTCAGGAGGCTGGACTGGAACCAGCCACGGTACTGGTCCGCACCCTCCAGATACACGTCTGCGGGCCACAGCTCCGGGGTCCGGTGCATCAGGGAGGCAAAATGGGTAGAGCCGGAGTCAAACCAGCAGTCCAGGGTGTCCTTCTCCTTGGTGAAGTCCTTGCCGCCGCAGTGGGGGCAGGTAAAGCCCTCGGGAACCAGCTCCATGGCTTCCTTCTCAAACCAGATGTTGGAGCCGTGCTCGTCAAAGAGCCGGGACAGCTTCTCAATGGACTCCTGGGTGGAGACGGGCTTGCCGCAGTCCTTGCAGTAGAACACGGGGATGGGCAGGCCCCAGCGGCGCTGACGGGAAATGCACCAGTCCGCCCGCTCCCGGATCATGCTGGTCATCCGATCCTGGCCCCAGGCGGGGTACCACTGGACGTTTTCAATGGCCTGGATGGCCTGGTCCTTAAAGGACTCCACGGAGCAGAACCACTGGGGAGTGGCCCGGAAAATCACAGGCTTCTTGCAGCGGTCATGGTGGGGATAGGAGTGGACGATCTCCTCGGAGGCAAAGAGGGCCCCGGACTGGCGCATATCCTCCAGGATCACGGGATTGCTCTCCTCGGTCTTCATCCCGGCGTACTTGCCCGCATAGTCCGTGTGACGGCCATAGTCATCCACGGGCACCACCAGCTCCATGCCGTAGCGCATGCAGGTCTGGTAGTCATCGGCACCGAAGCCGGGGGCAGTGTGGACACAGCCGGTACCGGAATCCATGGTGACGTACTCGGCGTTGACCAGCCGGGAGGTCTTGTCCATAAAGGGATGCTGGGCCAGCATGTTTTCAAAGAAGGAGCCGGGGTATCTTGCCAGAACCTCGTAGTTTTCAAAGCCGCCCACATGCATCACCTTGTCCATCAGAGCCTCGGCCATGATGTAGGTCTCGCCGTTTTCGGCCTTTACCAGCACATAGCTGTCCCGGGGGTGGAGGCAGATGGCGAGGTTGCCGGGCAGGGTCCAGATGGTGGTGGTCCAGATGACGAAGAATGTACGGCTCAGGTCAAAGCCCGCGAGCTTGCCCAGGTCGTCCTTCATGGGGAACTTTACATAGACGGTGGTGCAGGCATCGTCTTTATACTCGATGTCCGCCTCGGCCACGGCGGTGACGCAGTAGGGGCACCAGGTCACGGGCTTCAGGCCCTTGTAGATGTAGCCCTTGTCGAACATCCGGCCAAAAATCTTGACCTCCTGGGCCTCAAAATGCTTGTCCATGGTCCGGTAGGGGTGCTCCCAGTCGCCTACCACGCCCAGGCGCTTGAAGCCGCCCATCTGCTTCTGGATAAAGTCCTCGGCAAACTCGGCGCAGGCCTTCCGGAACTCGGGGACCGTCAGATCCTTGTTGAGCTTCTTCTTGGAGGTCTCAATGGCCCGCTCAATGGGCAGACCGTGGTTGTCCCAGCCGGGGACGTAAGGGGTGTAATAACCCATCATGGCGTGGCTGCGGACGATAAAGTCCTTCAGGGTCTTATTGAGGGCGTGGCCCATGTGGATATAGCCGTTGGAGAAGGGAGGGCCGTCATGCAGCACAAAGGGGGGCAGATCCTTGTTCTTCTTCAGCATTTCGTTGTACAGGTCCAGGTTCTGCCAGTGCTCCAGCATACCGGGCTCCCGGGCCGGCAGACCGGCCTTCATGGGGAAGTCGGTCTTGGGGGTGATGATGGTATTTTTGTAATCCATGGGAAAAACCTCCGTCTGATTGTTCTATTGAACGTTTGTTGAATTGGACATCGTAGTACGATGTACGATTGGAATTGACAATTGACAGTTGACAATTTTTAAATCTATTTTCGAAGAAAAAACCACAATTGCCAATTGTTCATTGTCAATTGTCAATTTAAAAAAGCCTTTGTCTCTCACTGTAAGAGACAAAGGCTTGATTTCCTCTGCGGTACCACTCTTGTTCCGTTTTTATAACGGCACTTGTGTGCGCTGTATCGGGCGGACCCGGTGGGGTCTACTGCCCCAAAATGGGGGTTCGGCTCACTGCTCTGAGGGGATAAGTCCCGGGGCTTCTTACCGTCTCGCACCGACCGACGGCTCTCTGAAAAGGGGGGGCACCCGGACTCCTGTCCTCGTCCTGGCATTGCATATGGAATAGGCTTTGAAAAGCTTACTTGTGGGTGGGGTCGTAGTTCCGGCCAAACTGCAGATTCAGGTTGGCAAACCGGCTGGTGGTGGTATCGTTCACGGGGTGCCGGGGCTCTGCCTTGGGGGCGGGCTCCTCGGCGGTGCCAACCAATGCCTCCACATTGTGGGCGATCTCGTCGGCCACGGAGCCGCTGTCATAGCGCAGCTCGCTGGCAGCGGGGGCTGCGGGTGCTGCGGGAGCCACAGGGGCAGCCTTGGGGGCGGCGGCGGGAGCAGCCTTGGGGGCGGCACCCTTGATGCGCTCCAAAGCCTGGATGCAGGCACGCATCTGCTCCTGGATCTCCGCGATCTTGGCGTTGGCAGCCTTCCGGGCCTCTTCCACCCGGGCGTTCTCTGCGGCGATCAGGGCCTCGGCGTTGCCGCTGGGGGCAGCCGCAGGGGCCACGGGGGCGGGAACGGCAGCAGCGGCGCTGGCGGTGATGCTCTGGGCCTTCACGGTGGCCTCCTTCAGCATCCGCTCGCACTTCTGCTTGGTTTCCAGAAGCATCTGGTCTGCGGCGGCCTTGGCATCACTGTCAGAGGCTCTGGGTGCGGCCTCCCCCTTGCGGTACTCCTCCAGCTTGCTGGCCAGCACCCGCATCTTGCTTTTCAGCAGGGCATTTTCCTTATAAAGGGTCACATAGTCCTCGGTCAGGGGCTCCAGAAATTCATCGACCTGCTGCATATTGTAGCCGCCGAAGGAAGCCTTGCTAAAGGACACCTGTTCGATTTGCTGCGGAGTGATCATATCTGTTTCTCCTTCCTGGTTGGATCTTTTTCTGATTCGCTTTTATTCTTCAGCGTTTTTTATACATAGCTTTCGACCTCTGCCTGTAGGGTCTCCAGATCCCCGGAGATCTCCATGTTGTGGGGGCAGAACAGGAAAGCGGACTGGGCGATTTTCTTGACATCCCCGTCCAGAGCGTAAACACAGCCGGACAGAAAGTCCACCACCCGGCGGGCCATGGCCTTGTCCACGTTCTCCATATTGACGATGACCGCCTTGCGGTTGCGCAGGTCATCGGCAGCCTTGGACGTATCGCTGAAGCTGCCGGGCCGGAACAGGACCACTTCCTGGCGGTTGGAGGGGGAGCTAGCGTGCAGCACGGAGCCTGTAAAGCCGCTGCTGATATTGGAGCTGCTGCTGGGGGCCGCCACGGTGCCGAAGCCAAAGTCGGTGCTTCCCTCGTCCTCATCCTCTTCCGGCTCCTCTACCTCCTTGGCCGCGGGGCGGCGGCTGCGGGCCGGGGCGCTGCGGCGGGCGGGACGCTCGGCAGGTTCTTCGTAATCATCCTCAGCGTAGTCTTCGTCTTCGTCATAATCGTCATAGTCGTCATCACCGTAGGGCGCGGCAAACTTCTTTACGTTATCCCAAAGGCTCATTTCTATATATCCTCCTGTATGTTTACATCTTCTGATGAACGGTGTCGTACACTCTGGCGCCGAAAATAGCGGTGCCTATCCGGACCATGGTGCTGCCCGCGGCGATGGCGTCGCCAAAGTCTCCGGACATGCCCATAGATAAACAGTCTACCGGAACATTATCGTTCTTTTTCGCCCTAATGTCAACATAAATTTGCCTCATTTTCTGAAAAAATTTTAAATTATCCCCAGGAAACCGGGCAATTGGGGGAATTGCCATAAGTCCTTTGACCCGAACATTGGAAAAACTGTCAATTTTGTCCACCAGAGGAAGAACCTCCTCCGGGGAAAATCCGGTCTTGGCGGACTCTTTGCCGATGTTGACCTCCAGAAGAATGTCCTGTCGGATGCCCTGACGCTGGGCTTCCCTGGAAATGGCCTCCAAAAGCCGCAGGGAATCCACGCTTTGAATCAGGTCCACTTTTCCCACCACCAGCCTTACCTTGTTGGTCTGCAAGTGGCCGATAAAATGGATTTGGGCGCCCTCGTAGGCGTTCTCTTCCAGCTTCCGGGTCAGCTCCTGGACCCGGTTTTCTCCGCAGACCCGCACCCCGGCGGCAATGGCCCGGCGAACAGCCGCACTGTCATTCATTTTGGTGGCGGCGCAGAGCACCACCTCCTCCGGCTTCCGGCCGGCGGCCAGCGCCGCCTGGGAGATCTCCCTTTGGACCTTCTCTACATTTTCTTCAATGGACATATTTTTCCCTTTCTGTCACAGCAAAAGGCGGCGGATCGCTCCGCCGCCTGGGTTTCCCGGAGCCGAAAGGCCGTCTGCCGTTACACGGTGGAAGACGCTGCCTTCAGAGGCCGGATAGGCGCAAGGGTAGAAATGGCATGCTTGTAGATCATCTGCTGCTTGCCGTCAGACAAGAGCACCACCACAAAGCTGTCAAATCCGGTAATGATCCCCCGGAGCTGGAAGCCGTTCATCAAAAACAGGGTGACGGGCACTTTCTCCCGGCGGACCTCCTTGAGAATGGCATCCTGTAAATTCATGGTTTCGTTCATATGTATACCCGCTTTCTTGTTCATTTTGGAGTACGCATATGCTAGCACGATTCACTTGTCGATTTCCCGAAGAATTTGTCGGGCGGCCCGGAAAATTTCATCCGGCCCCTGTCCCTCCTGCCGAATAAGCCAATGGACTGCTTGATTCCGGCGGAACCAGGTCAGCTGCCGCTTGGCGTACCTTCTGGAAGACTGCCGCACCTGGTCGGCGGCCTCCTCAACGGTACACTTCCCCTCCAGGGCCCCTACAAATTCCTTATAGCCAATGGCCTGCATGGCCGTGGCGCTCTCCGGCACCCCGGAGGAAAGCAGCCCCTGAATTTCTTCCAGTAGGCCCATTTGAAGCATATTGCTCACTCGCTGATCAATGCGGTCATAGAGGGTCTGCCGCTCCGCAAAGTCCAGAGCCAGCCACACAGGGGTAAACCTGGGGGGCTGTTCCTGGGTGCGGCGGTTGTGCTCCGTAATGGTTTCCCCGGTCTCCAAGTACACTTCCAGGGCCCGCAGCAGCCGCTTCCGGTCCTGGATGCGCTCCGCCGCCTCCGGGTCCACCCGGGAAAGCCAGGCTTTCATCGCCTCCATGCCCTCTTGATCGGCCTGCTGCTCCAAACGCTGCCGGACGCCGGTGGAGGGGAAGGGGGCAAAGTCGTTGCCCCGGATCAGGGAATCCATATATAGCCCCGTGCCGCCGGCGATGATGGCCACCTTCCCCCGGGCCACAATGTCCTCCACAATGGGGGTGGCCTCCCGGCAGTAGCGGCTGACGGAGTAATCCTCCTCCGGCTGTGCCACGTCGATCATATGGTGAGGGATGCCCTGCCGCTCTTCCTTACATGGCTTGGCGGTGCCGATGTCCATGCGCTTGTACACCTGCATGGAGTCGCAGGACACCACTTCCCCATCCAGGGCCTGGGCAAGCTCCACCGCCAGGGCGGTTTTTCCGGAGGCGGTGGGCCCCGCCAGGCACACGATTGGATTCATAGGCGACGACGCTCCTTTTGAAGGATTTTTAAAATTCTGGGGCGGTTGAACCGCTGCAAGATCACAAAGCTGCCGTCCACCGCCGCTGCGGCCACGGAGGTTCCCCAGAACACCCCTGCCGCTCCAAACACCGGCACCGTCAGCACGGGAAGAAAGCTCAACAGCACCATGAGCCCATGGCCCGCCTCGGCAACGCAGCCGGATTGGAGGATCTCCTCCCAGCTGTGCTTTCTGGGGTCAAAATCATCGGGGTTATAGGTGGGCATCCGGCCTTTCCATCGCTTGACTTTGAGGGCCTTGTATAGCCCCGGCTCCAAGGGACGCTGGCGGAAATAGGGCCGCTCCGCCGCCCCGGGCTTTAAGATGCGGGGCATCAGGGCTCCTACCGCCAGACGCATGGCGAAATGATAAAAGCAAGTCCCGGCGGTAATGGCCAGGGTTTCCGCTATCTCCGAACCCTTAAGGGCCGGAGGCAGCAGCAAGAGCAGCGCAAGGCCTAAGGCGGCGGTCACCCGCCTCATCACTTTTGGAAGCTTCATCGTCTCACGTCCTTCTGAACTGCCGTTCCAGATTCTTTTTGCTTAAAGAAACGCAAATAGGCCGACCGTGGGGGCAGTATTTGAGTTCTTCGTGTTCCATAACCTCTTTGGCCACCGCCAGAAGCTCTTGCTCGTCACTGACCCATCCGGCCTTGATGGCGGCCTTACAGGCAACGGTATGGAGCATTTCATCCCGGACGGTATCGGCAGATGTGATCTTTCCCCGGAGCAGGTCCTGGGCCAGGGTCTCCACGGTCTCCGCCGCGGCCTCGGGCTGTAGGTCCATGGGGATCTGCCGCAAAAGCAGGGTGTTCTCCCCGAACTCCTCCAAAGAAAATCCCAGCTCCTCCATCATGTCCGGATGGCTGAGGATCTCCGAGGCCCCCTTGGGGTCTAAACGGACGGGGATGGGGGTCAGCAGGGTTTGGGGCACAATGGCCTCCTGCCGGGCCTTCAGCTTGTTGAAGAGGATGCGCTCGTGGGCCGCATGCTTGTCAATGAGGAAGGCCTCCTCCCCCTGCTCCACCAGGATATAGGTTCTGTAGAGCTCCCCCACCATCCGCCAGGGCTGAATCTGGGGCAGCTCCAGGGCGGTCTGCTCCAATAGAGGCTCTTCTTTTTTGGGCGGAAGGGGCTGCTCTTCCATAGGCGGCAGCACCGGGGGCGGCGCTTTTTCCACAGGGACTGTGGAATTTTTTGCAGGAAGCGTCGGGAAGACCTCTGCCCCGGCGTTTCCGGGAACAAAAACCGGGGAGCGAAGCCCAGGCTGTTCCGTCAGCTTTTCCGCCGCGGCCCGGGCCTTTTCCGGCTCCGGCCTGGGGGCCGTCTTCATGGCCCCGGCAAAGGCTTTGTAATCCTGGGGGGGCATGGTTCTGAAAAAGTCCTTTTTAGGTGCCGCCACCGGCTGCTTTTCCGGCTCCTTGGGGGATTCCGGGAAGAATTGGGTGTTCTTTTGAGAAAACTGTATCTGGGGCCGGTCCGGGGTCTTGTTCAGTGCCCCCAGCACCCCATAGTGGACGCAGTCAAAGGCCGCCTTTTCGTTGAGGAATTTCACCTCGGTCTTGGCCGGATGAACGTTCACATCCACCGCCGCGGGGGGCAGCTCCAGGCACAGCACACAGGCGGGAAATTTTCCCACCATCAGCTGATTCCGGTAGGCCTCTTCCAGGGCCGTGACCAGGAGCTTGGATTTGACAGGCCGGTGATTGACGAAAAAGGTCTGCAAATTCCGGCTGGGCCGGGCCTGGGAGGGCTTGGAGACAAAGCCTGTGAGCTTGTATTTTTCCCACTGGCTGCCAACCTCCGTCATGCCGGCAAAATCCCGGCCGTATACGCAGTACACGGCCCCCTGCAAGCCCCCGTTTCCCGGGGTGGTCAGCACGGTTTTCCCGTCCCGGATCAACGTAATGGCCACCTCCGGATGGGCCAGGGCCTGGAGCTGCACCGCCCCCGTGACCCGGGAGCCCTCCACGGTATCGGCCTTCATGAATTTCATCCGGGCAGGGGTGTTGTAAAACAGGTCCCGGATGATGATGGTGGTGCCCTCCGGGCACCCGGCCTCCGTCTCCTCCGTTACATTTCCGGCCTCCAAATGGAGGCTCAGCCCCATCAGGGCCTCCGGGGTCTTGGTCAGCAGATCAATGCGGCTGACGGAAGCAATGGCCGCCAGAGCCTCTCCCCGGAAGCCCATGGTGCCGATGGCGCTTAAATCCTCGGCGCAGCGCAGCTTGGAGGTGGCATGGCGCAGGAAGGCCGTCCGGGCATCCTGAGGGGTCATGCCGCAGCCGTTGTCCGTCACCCGGAGAAAGGTCATGCCGCCGTCCCGGATCTCAATGGTCACCTTGGTGGCCCCGGCATCCACGGCGTTTTCAAGGAGCTCCTTGGCAACACTGGCCGGACGCTCCACCACCTCACCGGCGGCGATCAGATTGGCGATATGGGGGGATAACTGAATGATTTTTCCCATGTTCTCACCTCAAAAGCCCAAAGCTATAGGCATTGATCAGCATGTGCATAGCCAGGGGTCCGTAGATAGACCCGCTTTTGGTATAGCACCAGGCCAGCCACAGCCCTGCGGGCAGATACTGCAAAAAGGCCAGCACCAGCTGCAAGGGGGTGTAGAGGCCCAGAAAGGAAACGATGTGGACGGCGGAAAAGGCCGCCATGGAAACCAGATACGCCGCCACCTTGGAAATGGGGTACAGATTCCGGAACACCAGCCCCCGATAGACGCATTCCTCCGCCACAGGTGCTAAAAGCACCGTGCCCAGCATGGTGAGATAGTAGCTTCCATGGCGAAGGCCGGAGATGGAAGCATCATTCCGGTTGATAAACCCCGGGTCTAAGTGCCGGATGGCCCAGCTCAAAGCCCAGAAGCTCAGCCAATAGGCCACCAGCCCCAGCACCACCGCCTGGGAAAAGAGAATGGGGTGGGTTTTGACAGTTTTCCAGTTGCTTTCCAGATATTTATGAAAGATCCAGACGGTGGCCAGGAAATTCAGCAGGAAGTAGGTGAAATTCACCTCTGCCTGACTCATGGGCACCTGGAGCATTCCGTTGAGCCCGGTGAGAAGGCTCCCCAGCACCACCATCTGAAATCCGTACCAGCACCACCCCACGATGGTCTCATCCCGCCGGGGGGCCGGTGCCATGATATTTGATTTTGCCATTACATTCTTCCAATCAGTCTAGTTCCCTAACATTTTCCGCAGCTTATACAGCTGGTTCATGGCCTCGATGGGGGTCAGGGTCTCCACCTGGATGGCCTTTAGGGCTTCACAGACCCGGCCCGCCGACAGGTCCAGCAGACTCACCTGCTCTTCCTGTGGTGCCACAGGGGCGGGACGCTGAGGGGCCTGGGTCTCCAGTTCCTCCAGAATTTCCCGGGCC
Organism: uncultured Oscillospiraceae bacterium; assembly: GCA_934589525.1. Classification (GTDB taxonomy): domain Bacteria; phylum Bacillota; class Clostridia; order Oscillospirales; family Oscillospiraceae; genus Faecousia. The sequence continues at coordinate 46,310 of CAKTOB010000001.1, forward strand.
CGGGCGATGACGCTGTTGGGCAGTCCCGCCAGCTTGGCCACCTCGATGCCGTAGCTGTCATCCGTGGCACCGGGGACGATTTTCCGCAGGAAAATCATTTGATCCCCCCGTTTTTTCACGGCGATGTTGTAGTTTTTCACATTGGGCAGCTTGCTTTCCATGGTGGAAAGCTCATGATAATGGGTGGCAAACAAGGTTTTTGCCCCCAGGCGCTTGGGGTTCGCCGCAAATTCCAGCACCGCCCGGGCAATGCTCATGCCGTCATAGGTAGAGGTGCCCCGGCCGATCTCGTCCAGAATCAGCAGGCTTCTGGAGGTGGCGTATTTGAGGATGGAGGCCACCTCCGCCATTTCCACCATAAAGGTGGATTGGCCGGAAGCCAGGTCGTCACTGGCACCAATCCTTGTAAACACCCGGTCCACCAGGCCGATTTTCGCCGCCCGGGCCGGTACAAAGGAGCCCATCTGGGCCATGAGCACGATCAGGGCCACCTGGCGCATATAGGTGGATTTGCCCGCCATGTTGGGACCGGTGAGAATGGCCACCTGGTTGTCTTTTCCCCCCAGGCAGGTGTCGTTGGGCACAAAGAGGCTGTCTTTTAACATGGCCTCCACCACCGGATGCCGGCCGTCGGTAATGGAAATTTCCGGCCCCAGGCTGATTTCCGGGCGGCAGTAGCCCCGCTGCACCGCCACACAGGCCAGAGAGCACAGGGTATCCGCCGCCGCCACCGCCGCCGCGGACTCCTGCACCCGGCAGGCTGCCCGGGCCAGCTCCTCCCGCAGGGCCGTGAAAATCCCATATTCCAGGGCCGTCAGCCGGTCCTTGGCGGTCAGCACCTGGGTTTCCAGGTCTTTTAGCTCCTGGGTGATGTAGCGCTCGCAGTTGGCCAGGGTCTGCTTGCGGATATAGCTTGGGGGCACCTGGTCCATGAAGGACTTGGAAACCTCGATATAATAGCCGAATACCCGGTTGAATCCAACTTTTAAGGTGCGGATGCCTGTTTTCTCCCGCTCGCTGGACTCAATGGCCGCAATGGTGCCGGAGCCCCCCTCCATAATGTCCCGGAGCCGGTCCGCATCGGCGTTGGCTCCCCGGCGGATGATGCCTCCCTCCCGGACGGTGAGGGGCGGCTCTTCCACGATGGTGTTTTCGATTTTATCCGCACAGTCCGTCAAGGGGTCGATGGCTGCGGCAAGCTTTTGAAGCTTTGGGCTTTGAAGCCCGGAAAGCAATGCTTTCACCTGGGGCAGGGCCCGCAGGCCCCGGGCCAGACCCAGCAGGTCCCGGCAGTTCACGGTGCCCGTAACGATTCTCGTCATGACCCGCTCCAGATCCGTGACGTCCTTCAGCGCCTCTTCCAGCTCCCCCCGGGCAATGGGGTTTTCCACCAGGGCTTCCACAGCCCCCTGCCGCCGGGTGATTTCGCCGGGGTCTAACAGGGGCTTTTCCAGCCAGGAGCGCAGCATCCGGCCCCCCATGGCGGTATGGGTCTTGTCCAGCACCCACAAAAGCGTCCCTTTTTTCTCCTTGGCCCGCATGGTCTCCGTCAGCTCCAGATTCCGGCGGGCATCCAGGTCCAGCTCCATGAATTTTCCGGAGGTGTAGTATTGCAGCTCCCGGATATGGGCCAGATCGTTTTTTTGCAGGGTCAGCAGGGTTTGCAGCAACGTTCCGCTGGCGGTCACGGCCTCCGGGAAGGAGCTCAAGCCCAGGGCCTCCAGGTCTTTCCCAAAATGCCGCTCCAAAAGGGCGGCGGCAGCTTCCAATTCAAACTGCTCCGGCTTCCCCTCGTCTACGCAGCAGGAAAGTCTGCGGAACAGGGCATCGGAGATTTCTTCCTCCTCTACCCCCTCGCCCCAGCGCAGGACTTCACTGGGACTGAACCGCCCCAGTTCGGAAGCCACATTCCGGGCATCCCGGCAGGTGGTAGCGTAAAAGGCTCCGGTGGACAGGTCGCAGAAGGCCACGCCGAACTTGCCCCCTGCCCCGTACAAACAGGCCATGTAGTTGTTTTTCCGCTCCTCCAGCATGCAGCTTTCCGTCACCGTGCCGGGGGTCACGATTCTGGTAATGTCCCGCTCCACCAGGCCCTTGGCGGTGGCCGGGTCTTCCATCTGCTCGCAGACCGCCACCTTGTAGCCCTTTTGCACCAGGCGGGCGATATAGGAATCCACGCTGTGGTAGGGCACCCCGCACATGGGGGTCTGCTCCTCCTTGGGCTTGCTCCGGTCCCGGCTGGTGAGGGTCAGGTCCAATTCCCGGGCGGCCAGCACCGCGTCGTCATTGAACATCTCGTAGAAATCCCCCAGGCGGAACATGAGGATGCAGTCATCGTTCCGGGCTTTTATTTCCTGATACTGCCGCTGCATAGGCGTCAGTTCTGTTTTTGCCATGGTTTTTATCCTTTCTTATTCCGCCAGTTCGCCCGTCAGGCTCCAGGTGGTGGAGCCGGTGATGCGAAGAGCGTGGTAATCCCCCACCAGGCACTCCGGCCCTTCGAAGCGCACCAGGCGGCCTCCCTCGGTCCGGGCGGTCAGCAGTTCTCCCTCCCGTCCGTCTACCAGGCAGCGGAAGGTTTTCCCCACATAGCCCTGGTGAATTTCCTCGGAAATGGCATTCTGTCGGGCACAAAGCCTATCAAATCGGGCGTTTTTCTCCTCCTTGGGGGTGGGGTCCTCCATTCCGGCGGCAGGGGTGCCGGTGCGGGGGGAGAAAATAAAGGTAAAGAGGCTGTCGTAGCGCACTTCCTCAATGAGGGACAGGGTCTCCTCAAACTCTTCCTCCGTCTCTCCGGGAAAGCCCACGATCACGTCGCTGGTCAGCACCAGCTCTGGCATGACGCTTTTGGCGTAGCGCACCTTCCGCAGATAGGTCTCCCGGTCATAATGCCGGTTCATGGCCTTCAGCACCCGGGAAGAACCGGATTGGAAGGGCAGATGAAGCTGCTTGGCGATTTTGGGGTACTTGGCCATGGTATCAAAGAGCTTTTCGGAAGCGTCTCTGGGATGGCTGGTCATAAAGCGAATGAGGAAATCCCCGGGAATCTGAGCAATTTGCTCCAAAAGGTCCGCAAAATCCACGCCGCAGTCCAGATCTTTTCCGTAGGAATTGACGTTCTGACCCAGAAGGGTGATTTCCCGGCAGCCCTTTTCCGCCAATTGGCGGCACTCCTCCAGAATGTCCTCCGGCTTCCGGCTCCGCTCCCGGCCCCGGACGTAGGGCACGATGCAGTAGGTGCAGAAATTGTTGCAGCCGTACATAATGGACACCCAGGCTTTTAAAGAGGAATCCCGGACCTGGGGGATGCCCTCAGCAATAGAGCCCGCCTCGTCTTCCACATAGAACTGCCGCTTCTTGCCGGTGAGCACCCGGTAAAGGATCTCCGGGAACTGCCACAGATGATGGGTGGAGAACACCCCGTCTACAAAGGGATAGCTCTTTTTAATGCGCTCCGACACCTTGGGTTCTCCCGCCATGCAGCCGCAGAGGAAAATCTTCTGCTCCGGATGACGGCGCTTGGTGTGGGTCAGGGCCCCCAGGTTGCCGAAGACCCGCTGCTCGGCGTGTTCCCGGATGGAGCAGGTGTTCATCACCACCACGTCGGCCCCCTCCGCTTCCTTGCCGATGGCATAGCCGCTTTGGGCTAAGTACCCCCGGAGCTTTTCCGAATCCGCCTCGTTCTGCTGGCAGCCGTAGGTTTCCACATAGGCAACCGGTGTCCGCCCCCGCTGGGCCCACAGGGCGGCGATTTTATCGCAATAGCCAAACTGTTCGTCCAGCCGGGCCTTCTCAATCACAGTGGTTTTTGTATTCATAGGATTCTTCCTTTGTATATGGATTCTTTTTCAACTTAAATCATACCATGAACCACCGATTTTTTCAAGGGCGGATGGTTCCAAGTTTTTCCTTTCTGTCCAGGAAAAGCCCCAACTCGCCGGGGAGAATTGTAAACAATCTGCTTTTCGCTTGCATTTACGGCCAAACCGTGGTAAACTTTCCGGGATCATATTCCGAATATCGGAGAAAAGAGGATTCCATGAAAAACTGTAAATTCTGCGGTCAGAAGATGGACGACGAACTGACCGTCTGCCCCGCATGTAACAAGCCCCAGGAGGAACCCCAGGAGGAGATTCCGGAAGAAACCGCCCCGGAAGCCCCCCAGACCCAGGAGGTAGACGAAGCACCCGCAGTAGAGCCTACCGAAGAACAGGCAGAAAATGCCCAGGCCGAAGAACCCCAGCCGGAAGTACCCATGAAAAAGGGCATCACCGGTGCCTCCGCCGTGGCCCTGATGGTGGCCGCGGTGGTGCTGCTGGCGGCCATTCTGGCAGTGCTGATTTTAAACGACCGGAAGCCCAAGAGCGAACAGCTGCCTACGGAAAGCTCCTCCGCATCGGAGGAAGTCACTGAGCCCACCCAGGCCCCCACCATTCCCGCCGACGGCAACCCCGATGACGTGACCTGCAAGGGCAGCTACACCGTCACGGACCAGGAGGCAAAGGATGCCGCCGCCCAGGTGGTAGCCACCTCCGGCGACCACAGCCTGACCAACAGCCAGCTGCAAGTCCACTACTGGTTCGCTGTGCGGGATTTCTGCAACCGTGCTGGTATCTATGTCCAGTATATGGGGCTAGACCTCACCCAGGGGCTGGATACCCAAACCTGCGCCATGGTCGAAGGTCAGACGTGGCAGCAGTTTTTCCTTGACCAAGCTCTAAGTTCCTGGGAGCTTCATGAGGCCATCTACCAGCAGGCTCAAGAGGCCGGTTTCCAGATGTCTGAGGACAGTCAGAAAACGATAGATTCTATTTTGGAGAGTTTTGCGGATACCGCCAAGGATAAGAACATTGAAAGTGCTGAGGCCTTGTGTGAACGGCTCTTTGGGCCTGGTACCACCTTGCAGGACTACCGGGACTTCCTAGAGCTGATAATGCTTAGCAGCGACTACTATGACCAGGTGACTTCCAGCTTTGCCCCTACCGATGCCGAGGTTGAAGCCTTCTTCAATGCCCGTGAGGCCCAATATGCCGAAGACGGCCTGGACAAGACCACCAAGGCCGTGGATGTCCGCCACATTCTAATTCTGCCAGAGGGTGCAACCTCCGCTGAAAACGTCATCTCTGGAACCTTTTCCGAGGAAGCCTGGGCCGCGGGAGAAAAGCAGGCCCAGGAGATCCTGGACGGTTGGCTTGCCGGTGACAAAACCGAGGACAGCTTCGCCGCCCTTGCCAACGAACACTCCGCCGATGCCGGCTCCAACACCAACGGCGGCCTGTACTCCGGTGTCACCCAGGGCCAGATGGTAGAAGCCTTCGACGCCTGGTGCTTTGACGACAGCCGCCAGCCCGGAGACTACGGCATTGTCAAAACCAACTTTGGCTACCACATCATGTACTTTGTAAATTCCCAGACCCTCTGGCAGTCCCAGGCCAAATCCGACCTGCTGACCCAGATGTCCAACGACTTCGTAGACGAAGCCCGCGCCGCCACCAAAGCAAGCGTTGACTACAGCGCCATCCGCTTGGGGCTGGTGGATATGTCCGAATAAACGACAAAAAGAGGCATGGCCCACAAACGACTGATGGCCATGCCTTTTTTCTATTGAGAAAGCGCTGCGGTTAAAAAATGACCGTATCAGCAAAACCGTAGGGAACGGCCTGCGTGCCGTTCCGGGGGCGTTGCGAATACGACCCGTGTAGATGAACGGAACCACGCAATGTAGCGGCGATGATTCATCGCCAAGCAACGTAACGAATACAACCCGTGCGGATGAATAAAACCACCCACCGACATGTCATCCCGACCGAAATGAAATGGAGTGGAGGGATCTTCCCAAGTGGCAAGTTTTATCTTGCGTAGGTTATTATTGCAACTTGAGTGGATTCCTCCACTCCGCTGACGCTGCGGTCGGAATGACATATGGGGAACGCTTTTTCCTTTTTGGGAAACAGTTCCATCCTTTCGGGCCAGAACGGCACACAGGCCGTTCCCTACGGTTTCACTGGTGGGTAATTCCATTCATCCGCACAGGTTCTATTCGCCACGGAGACCGCATTTTTTGTAAAAACGACCCCAACAAATCCCGGGGCCGTTGACAATAAATCGATTTTGAGGTATAGTATAGATACAAAGGGTGCTACCAGTAGGTCGGTTCCCCCAGCGTTATGTTAAGAAGTAACCGTCAGCGTGGAGGCAGCGGTTACTTCTTCTTATTATCGACGGCCTGGAGAACCAGGGAGATAATCGCGACGATCAGGATACAGAAGGCAATGAGATCCTGCCATGTAACCATATTCGCACCCCCTCTCTCTTTCAATTGGGGGCAAAGAAGCATCACCCCCGAAAAAATCCGGGGGAACCGCCTACCGGGGTACTGGTAGCACCGTAGACAGCGTAACACGCATTTCGGTAAATTGCAAGTAAAACCAAGAGAAGCTCTAATGAAATCCGGCCCGCTCCAAAAGCAGGAGCGGGCCGGTGGTTTTTATTCCGCAGGATAGAACTCGTCTTTACCCAGGCCGCAGGTGGGGCACACCCAGTCTTCGGGGACGTCTTCCCAGGCCGTGCCGGGGGCTACACCGTTGTCGGGGTCGCCCAGGGCGGGGTCATAGACATAGCCGCAGGGGCACTCGTATTTCATAGAGAAGTCTCCTCTTACTTGAAGTACCGCTCCAGCAGGCCCTTCAGAGCCTTGCCGTGGCGGGCCTCGTCCTTGGCCATTTCATGGACGGTGTCGTGGATGGCATCCAGGCCGTTCTTCTTGGCGCAGGCGGCCAGGTCAAACTTGCCCTGGGTGGCGCCGAACTCGCAGTCTACCCGCCATGCCAGGTTCTTCTTGGTGGAGGCGGTCATGTTGGGCTCCAGAGTGGTGCCCAGCATCTCGGCGAACTTGGCGGCGTGCTCGGCTTCCTCATAGGCGGCCTTCTCCCAGTACAGGCCGATCTCGGGGTAGCCCTCCCGATGGGCCACACGGGCCATGCACAGGTACATGCCGACCTCGCTGCACTCACCGTTAAAGTTGGCCTTCAGCTGCTCCAGGATATAAGCCTTGTCTTCGTCGGAAATGTCAGGGTTGTTGGCAACGGTCTTCTCGTAGATGCCCAGCTCGTGCTCGGCAGCCAGCTTGCCTTCTTCCATGACCTTAAACTTAAAGCCGGGAACCTTGCAGACAGGGCAGACAAAGCCCTCGGGCATTACTTCAGCTTCCAGAACATAACCACAAACGGGGCAAACAAACTTCTTCATAAGGTTTTCCTCCATAAAATAAAGATTTTGATTTCTGATTTCGGCTTTTTAAGCGGTAATATTACTTTCCGTAAGTCCGTCCGCCCTCTGAAGGCACTCCCTACAGACTCCGGTGAAAGTCAATTGGGTGGTATCAATGCGGCAGCCCAGGTGCCGGGCGAATCCGCCGTAATCCGGCTGCTCCACCTGGGATACATCCAGCACCGCGCCGCAGTCGGTGCAGATAAAGTGGACATGGGGAACGGTATTGCCGTCGAAGCGTTCAACGCCGTTGACGTTGCCCACGCTGATGATCAGCCCCTGGCTTTTAAAGAGGGCCAAATTCCGGTAGACCGTGGCCAGAGAAATATCCGGATTCTCCTGCTGGAGCATCTGGTATAAGGTCTCGGCGCTGGGGTGGGCCGTGGTACCCCGAAGGCAGGCGAGAATGGCATTGCGCTTGCGAAACTGTTTTGTGGGCTCCATCGTCACCCCTCCTTTATTTGCGACTGATTATCATTTACATCCATACTATACCACGGTCGTCCTCTATTGTCAACAGGTAATTTTGAAAAATTTTTTGACGCAAAACCCGCCCCAGGAGCTTTCGTCCCGGGGCGGGCTTCAAAAATCAAAAGGTCACTCCGCCAGAATCTCCGGCACCAGTTGGGAAAGCTTTTCCGCCAGCTGGGCGTGGCCATGGCGGGTCAGGTGCATGTAGTCCACCTCATTGAACTGGCAGAAGGCGGCATCCAGGAAGTGGACACCCAAGAGCTCCGCGGCAGCCTTGTAGTATTCCGCGATGCCCCGGGAGATGGCGGGGGCGTTTTTGCCCATATCCGCCGCGATGGGGCCGTTGGTCAGCATGCCCTCGCCAATGGGGGGCGGGGCGATGATCAGCACCTTGGGCTGTTTCCCGGGCTGCCAGCAGTCCACGGTCATGGCCTTCCGGACCAGCCGCTCCATGCCCTTGCCGATGACGAAGGGATTGGTGCCCAGCCGCTCCTTGGTGTCGTTGGTGCCCAGCATGATCACCAGCAAGTCAATATATTCGTGGCTTTTAAGCAGGGCGTACACATAGGACAGCACGTCCATGTTTTCATTGATGGGGTCCGGGAACACGGTGGTCCGGCCGGAAAGGCCCTCTTCCGTCACCAGGTATTCCTGGCCCAGAGCCTTTTGCAGGCGGCAGGTCCAACGCTCGTCCTCATTAAAGCGGATGCCGTGGTCCGCGCAGTCCATGGGGTCGGCGCAGTAGCCATGGGTATTGGAGTCGCCAATGCAGAGAATGTGCTTCTTCATAGAAAAAACCTCCGTATTTTTTCTACCAGTATAACAATCCCCTTCCCCAATTGCAAGAGAAAGCCCATTGCCTTTTGGAGAAAGATTTGATATAGTGGGAAAAAACAAAGGAGCGGACCATGAAGACATCATATTGGATAGGGCTCATTGCCATTGCCCTGGTTCTGAGCCTGGGTCTCGGCCTCTGGCTCCTCCGGCCCCAGGCCCCAAAGCAGCAGGTAACAGTCATCCAGGAGGGCCGGGTGGTCACGGTTTTGGACCTTTCCCGGGACCAAACGCTCACTTTTACCGGCAGTAACGGCGGCACCAACACCGTCGAAATCAAAAACGGCAAAGTCGCCGTGACCCAAGCCAGCTGCCCGGACCACATCTGCATGTCCATGGGCCCGAAAAACAGCGGTGCCCCCATCGCCTGTCTGCCCAACGGGCTGATATTGCGTTTTGACACGGAGGATGCCCTGGACGGGGTGGCCGGGTGATTACAAATGGTTACATTTTTTGGAGCGCAGAAACAAGAGCGGCGCTTGTTTGCTTCGATAACATCATGAATTACCATATATTTATTCCTTTCAGCCCCATAATACGGGGCTGATTTTTATTTCTTGAATCGTAAACCGTTCAAAATTAAAGGTTGACAAACAAAGGTTTACATGGTAGCTTCTCAAAGGATAGCGCCGTAGAAACGCCCCCTGTGTTTCCGAACGCAAAAAGCACACATCCTTAGAATCCGCCGGTTGAAAAATTGCACCTATCAGCGAAACCGTAGGGAACGGCCTATGTGCCGTTCCGGGCGTGAAAGGACGGAACCGTTCCCGATAAGAACCAGACACGTCCCCCCCATCCTGGCAGCCCCCCTTGCCTCTCCCTATGGGAGAGGTGGCCGAGCGTAGCAAGGACGGAGAGGGTCTACGCCCACGATACCAATACGTTATCATAAAAGACACCGTAAGGCCCTCTCAGTCTCGGCTGCGCCGAGCCAGCTCTCCCAGAGGGAGAGCCAAGGGGCGGTGAGTGGTTCCGTTTTGTCCGCACAGGTTATCATCACAGCGCCCCCGGAACGGCACATAGGTCGTTCCCTACAGACTTTAACGAACGAACACAAATAAACAACGTTGGTCTCCCCAAATAATTGTCAATTGTCCATTGAAACGCAACTGTCCACTGTCAACTGTCAACTTTTTCCCCTCTTTCTCCAACCCATTCACGTTAGGAGGTGCCCCCATGGCTACCAAAGATCGGATACTGGATTTGCTGCTGTCCTGTCGTGGGAGCTATCTGTCCGGGGAGGAACTGGCCATGAGTCTGGGGGTTTCCCGGGCGGCGGTCTGGAAAGGGGTCAAGGCCCTGCGGGAGGGGGGATTTCCCATTGTGGGGCAGCCCAACCGGGGGTATTGTCTGGAAAGGGGGGCAGATATTCTGTCCGTCCAGGGGATTCTGGGGCTGCTGGAGCCCGGCGGGCCCTGGAAGCTGGAATTGCGGGACCTAGTGCCCTCCACCAACGCCCTGCTGCGGGAGCAGGCCTTTAACGGCGCTCCGGAGGGCACGGTGCTGCTGGCCGCTGCCCAAAGCCAGGGCCGGGGGCGCATGGGCAGGCCCTTTTTCTCCCCGGCGGACACCGGGGTTTATCTGAGCCTGCTGCTGCGGCCCAAAACCGGGGCGGCGGCGGGGCGGGTCACCACCATGGCGGCGCTGGCGGCCTGTCAGGCGGTGTCTGCCCTCAGCGGTGCGGACGCCGGGATCAAATGGGTCAATGACGTGTTTTTAAACGGCAAAAAGGTCAGCGGCATTTTAACCGAAGCCTCCTTCTCCTTGGAGGACGGCACCCCGGACTATGTGGTGCTGGGTGCCGGATTCAACCTCTATCCTCCCCAGGAGGGTTTTCCGGAGGAGCTGACGGGGATTGCCGGGGCCATTCTGCCCCAGACCGTGGACAACGGCAAAAATAAGCTGGCGGCCCTGTTCCTGCAATCCTTCTGGGATTTATACCGGAGCCCAAAGGATCATCTTCCCGCCTATAAAGAAAAAAGCATGGTACTGGGGAAGGACATCTGGGTCCAGACACCCCAGGGGCAGCAGTCCGCCAAGGCCCTGGATCTGGATGAACGCTGCGGACTCATTGTAGAATATCCGGACGGCACCCGGGCGGTTTTAAAGGCCGGGGAAGTTCGTATTCGAGAAAAGAAAGGATCGATATAAAATGAATACTACCAAAATGAAGACCCTGGACATGGTGTATATTGCCCTGTTTGCCTGCCTGATGGCCATTTGCGCCTGGATCTCCGTCCCCGCCCAGATCCCCTTCACCCTGCAAACCATGGGTGTATTCCTGGCGGTGGGCCTGCTAGGGGGCAAGCGAGGCACCCTGGCGGTGCTGGTTTACATCCTCATGGGCGCGGTGGGCCTGCCGGTGTTCTCCGGCATGGCCGGAGGGCTGGGAAAGCTTCTGGGCATGACCGGCGGCTACATCGTGGGCTTCCTGGCCTCCGCCCTGGTCATGTGGTTCCTGGAGCGGCTGCTGGGGAAGAAGCTGTGGGTGCTGGCCCTTTCCATGGTGCTGGGCCTCATCGCCTGCTACGCCTTTGGCAGCGCCTGGTTCCTGGTGGTCTACACCGGCTCCAAGGGCCCCATCACCATGGGCGCGGTGCTGGGCATGTGCGTCATCCCCTACATCCTGCCGGACCTGCTGAAAATCGCTCTTGCCCTGACCCTGACCAAGGTCTTGAAGCGCTACGTCAAATAATACTCCGTGACAAAATCCCCCGCCGAGACCGGCGGGGGATTTTTGGAGGGATGAACGAAATCTTAGAAATACTTCTTGGAAGCCAGGTCGATCTGGCGGCTGGTTTCCTCGTAGACACCGGGGAAGGTGGACATGGCCAGACCCTGGGAGGCACCGGGGATGAAGTAGAGCTTGCCGCACTCCCGGCAGGCCCGGTCCACTTCGCGGGCCACGTCCTCGGGCTTCCAGCCGGGGTAGTCGATGGTGGCGCTGTCAACGCCGCCCATGAAGGAGATCTTGCCGCCGTACTGGCGGATCAGCTCCGGGATATTGTTGGAGGTCATGACACCCTGCCAGATGTCAATGCCCATGTCGATCATATCCGGCACCAGAGTGGCGGCGTAGGAATCGGAGTGGTGGACAATGAGCTCCACGCCGTGGTCCTTATAATACTTGTAGATCTTCATGTAGCAGGGCTTGATGAACTCCCGGAACATCTCGGGGGACAGGAAGGTGGACTGCTGGCTGCCCCAGTCGTCGTGGTGGAAGAGGGCATCGGGCTTAATGTAGGTGCAGATCTCCTTGGCAAGGTCCAACTCAAACTGGGTGATCCGCTCCAGAATTTCATGCATTTCATCGGGGTACTCATAGAACGCCATGAGGCAGTTCTGGATCTCCATCAGGTAGTGGCTCTGCTCAAACACGCCGGGGGCAATGAAGGTGGTGCAGAACTGCTCTGTACGGTCTACCTTTTCCGCAGCCTCAATGAAGGGCTCCCATTCCTGGGCACTGTAGACCACGTTGGGCACCTTCAGATACTTCTGCCACTCCTCCACGTCCTTGATGACGATCTTATCCGGGGTGTGGACCGGGAAGGGACCGGGAGTACCGGCAGGGAAGGAGCGGGTCACGCCCCAGGCATTGACCACATTCAGCTCGCCGGGCTTGGGGGCAGGGTTGTGGGCGGAAAAGGCGTTGCCCACCTGCATGGCGAAGGCTTCATACTGGTTGACAAAGCGGTCCGGATGGCCGCCGTGAATGGTTTCCAACAGGTTTTGACGTTTGGTTAACATAATATATTCCTCCTGATTTGATAAAATCTCTTTACTGGCAAAGGGGAACCTGGAGTCCAAATTGGGTTTCCAGCAATTCCTTGATGTTCTCCCGGGGAACTTCCTGTTCCAGGTATACGCCCCGCTGGAAGGTCAGATAGGTGTCTCCCCGGAGACCCAGCCAGCCCTCCGCCGTACAGCGGTACACCGCCCGCTTGCGCCGGAAGGGGGAATCCGGGTTCAGGGAATAATAGCCGTTGAGCATCTCAAAATCCACATCCAGGTAGGGTTCATCCCGGAATTTCAGCATCCGCACCGGATTTTCCCCTTCCAGATAGACGATGACATACTGCCCGTCCTCCAAAAGGACCTGAAAGCGCTCATAGCAGATTTCCTGGATACCGGCGTGATCCAGGTTCAGGATGCCCTTGGGGCCCCGGCCACCGAAGCCCACGTCACAGTACCACCGTTCTTCTCCAAACCGGACCACAATGCCCCGGTGAGAAATGGGCCGTGGCTCAGGCCTTCCCTGAATGCACCGGACTCCCACACAGTGGCAATCATAGCCCAGAGCTTGCAGCAGCAGATAAAACAGCTTGTTGAGCTCAAAGCAGTAGCCGCCCCGGCGGTGGGTCACGATTTTCTGAAACAGGGCCTCGGGCTCCAGGGAGGGCTGGGCCTTCTCCTCCGTCAGCTCTAAGTCCTCAAAAGGGATGTGCTCCAAATGGGCCCGGACCAGCCCTTGCAGGCTCTCCGGGCTCAAGTCCCGGGGCCGCTCCGCCCCCATGCGGGCAAGATAGGCATTGATGTCTAAAGCAAAGTCTTCCATGGTTATTTCCTGTCGATCTCCGCCTGGCACTGGGCGATCTTCTCCCGGGTCAGCTTGTAGCCGAAAATCAGCAGCACCGCGCCCACGGCGCAGAGAATGGCAGGGATCAGGCCCAGGGCTACGGTCATGCTCCGGCGGGCAGCCCCCTCCAGAACGATGCCGGAGTGCCAGCCCACGCTGGCAAGACAGGCAGTAACAATGGTGCCCCGGAGGAACACGCCCACTTTCAGAGGCAGGTTTTGCAGTCCCATGATCCAGCCCGCGGCGTTCTTGCCGGTTTTCCAGGTGGTATACACCACGGTGTCGGCGTAAAGGGCGGGAGAGGTGGAATAGGCAATGCCGTAGAAGAACTGGGCCACGGTCATCAGGGCAATGACCGCCACGGCGCTGTTATAGAACACATAGATGAGCCCCAGGGCAACGGCCATGCCCAGGAAGGACACAATGGTGGTGGTCCGGTTGGACAGGGCGGTGGCAATATACCGGGTGGCAAAGGAACCGGCAATGGCACCCAGGGCAATGGCCAGGGCGTAGGGGACCATGAGACCGGGGTTGCCCATGGCATCCCGGAAGTAGTAGATGGCCGCGGCGGCGGTAACGAACTTCACGCACCACTTGGCCAGGTCTGCCGCCATGAGGATCATCAGCTGAGGATTCTGGAACAAAGACCTAAACATATCGGGAATGGAAACCTTGGAGCCAGCCTTGGACGCGGACTGGGTTTCGATCTCCTCGTAGCCTTCCGTCATCTTAAAGTGGGCATAATAGCCCAGAACCATCAGGATCCCCAGGCAGAAGGCCGCAGCGGCGAACTTGTTCCGTTCTCCCACAAAGTTTGCAAGCAGGGTGGCAAAGGGCAGACCCAGGTAGGTAAAGAGCAGGGAGCCAATGTTATTCCAGGTGCCCCGGGAGGAAGCCAGGGTGGCCCGGTCCTCAGGAGTCTTCCCCACCACGGATACCAGGGTGGCGTTGGCCACATAGGCAATGTTCCACACCACATGGGAGGCAATGGCGGCGACGATGATCAGCACCGCGGAGAGGATCTCGTTATCGCCGATGCGGATGAACTGGAAGGCGTACAGGAAGGGCACCACCCAGGGCACCAGAATCAGCCAGGACCGGTAGCGGCCCCACTTTTTCGCCTTGGTGCCGTTGAGGATGCCGCCGTAGATCCAGGACAGGCAGGCATCCACAATGGAGAAAACGGAGTTGATGAGGGCGGCAATGGCCGTGCCGAAGCCCGCCAGATCCGTCAGGAAGGTCATAAAATAGAAGGTTTCGATATTGCTCATCAGGCTGAAGCCCGCGTCCCCCACACCGAACAGGTATTTGAGGGATTTGCTCAGGCCTTTTGGTTTTTGGTTCTGCTGCGCTGTTTCTTTCATGGACGATTACCTCCAAACAGTTTCTCGGTGTTTCCCGAAATCCGCAGGGCCCTTGCGCATTCCAGAGGAACAAATTTGCCAGCGGTTGGAACGAACGTAGAATGCTTTGTACATTCTGTATGTATTTATCCTACATTTTTCGCTTCGTCTTGTCAATTGAAACATGACAGCGAAAAGAAAGTTCCTAAATTTGTTGAGAACGGCCATTGCGTTTCCTAATTTTCTAGGATACAATAAGCACAAATTGTCAGCCACTTAGGAGGGAGCTTCATGGAAGAGAGCATGGTGCTGAATTTGCAGATGATCGCGGACCATTTAGACGAACTATTGTGGGAGCACCGCATGGAGGCCCGGGAGGATGTCCCCCGGTTTCGCTGCTGTCAGGTCTATTGGGGCCAGGAGCAGCTGGAGGAAAGCGCGGTGTATCTGGTGCCGGAGGAGCTGGGCAGCACCTTCCCGGTGGATGCCTACAGCTATATCGCATGCGGAGACCTGCATGGGGCGGCCCCCCACATTGAGGGGCTCCATCGGCCTGTGTATCAGGTGATGAACCTT
Organism: uncultured Oscillospiraceae bacterium; assembly: GCA_934589525.1. GTDB lineage: Bacteria > Bacillota > Clostridia > Oscillospirales > Oscillospiraceae > Faecousia. Next base: position 61,379 of record CAKTOB010000001.1, read on the forward strand.
CTGGTTTCCGTCTTCCAGAAATACCACGATTTTGAAAACCAGCTGAACCAGATCGTCACCGGCGGCGGCTCCTTGGTGGACCTGTGCCGGGCAGGCAGTACCTTTTTTGAAAACCCCATTTATATTCACGACAATCTGTTTTCCGTCATTGCCCTGTCCTCCCGGGTGGAAGGAATGCTGAAATTCGAGTACAACGAAAAAACCGGTAAGCTCTATATTCCCTTGTGGCTCATCAACGAATTTAAATACGACGAGGACTACCAGCACACCCTGACCCAGTCCGGGGCAGGGATCTGGGACAATGAGCAGTACCCCTACACCATGCGCAGTCTTTATGTAAACCTGCGCAGCGGCCAGACCTACTATGGGCGGCTGCTCATTAACGAACTGGGCACGAGACTTCTGCCAGGGCAATTCCGGGCGGCGGAATATCTGGCCCAATATGCCGTCAAACTCATCCAGCGGGACCAGGCGGATTCCAGCCACCGGTATTGGGGTTTGGAAGATACCTTCATCGGCCTCATGCAGGGCCAAAACGTAGACAACCGGGACCTGCAAACCACCCTGAATATTTTAGGCTGGAGCCCCATGGGAAAATACCTGTGCATCAAGCTGTGCAACCAGGATGAATCTCTGTCCGTAAAGCCCGACAAGGTGCTCAACAGCACCCTGTCCTTAAAAATCAACGGCAGCTTCACTTTCCGCTGTGAGGGGAAACTCTGCATCGTGGTGGACCAGACCCAGCCGGGCACGGACATCGGCAGCCTCCGGCACGTTCTCTCCCCCATGATCCGGGACAGCTGCATGTACGCAGGCCTCTCCAGCACCATCGACGGCATCCGGGACCTGAAACTGGGCTTCCGCCAGGCGGACATCGCCCTGGAGCACATTCTCCGGGAGGACAACAGCCACTGGGTCATGGCCTTTGAAGACTGCGCCCTGGCCTATATCCGCGGCTGCGCCCTGAAAGAGCTCCCCACCTCCATGCTCTGCGACAGCACCCTGGAAACCCTCCGCCGCCACGACCGCCAGTTCGGCACCGAATACTACAAAACCCTGCGGCAGTACCTTTTGCAGGAACGCAACATCCCCCGCACCGCCGAGGCCCTCATCATCCACCGCACCACATTGACCTACCGCCTGCAAAAAATCGCCCAACTGGTCCACATGGACCTGGAAGACCCGGAAAAACGGCTGTATTTGCTGCTGTCGTTCTATTTGCAGGAACACGAGGGAAGTTGACAGTGGACAGTTGACAGTTGACAGTTATGTCCCAATTGACAATGGACAATGGACAATTGACAATTATTGGGGCGACCTGCGTTGTTCATTTCGACCCTTCCGTTAAAGGATGTAGGGAACGGCCTGTGTACCGTTCCGGGAACGCTGCGAATATATAACGTGCGGTTGAATGGAATCACGCAATGTAGCGGCGATGATTCATCGCCAAGCAACGTTTCGAATACAACCTGTGCGGTTTCACTGGAGGGTGGTTCCATTCAACCGCACAAGTTATACATGCAACGTGGTATATTCTTTAACCAACGCAATTCCAAAACGGACACGTCCGTCCACAATAACTGTCAACTGTCAACTGTCAACTTAGAACCAATTGTCAATTGTCCATTGTCAATTGTCAATTTTTTAAAAAGCCGCCCCCAACCACCTGACACTTTGTCCGGACGGTTGGGGGCGCGGTTATTCTTCTTTGGTCAGCTGCTCTACCAGGGTCAGGACCCGGGCGGCGGAGCGTTCCAGGAGGGGGCGGGGGAGGGTGCCGGAGCGGAGGGCTCGGAGGCAGCGCTCAAATTCTTCCCGGGTGCCGGGGAGGAACAGGTCGCCGCCGGCCAGGACGGTCATGGCGCCGTTGGACAGAGAGCGGCGCTTTCCCTGGGGCTTTAAGCGGGCTTCCCTGCCCCAGTCCGCAATGACCACTCCCCGGAAGCCCAGCTCCCGGCGGAGGACGTTTTCTACCAGGTCCCGGCGCAGGGCCGTGGGGAAGCCGTTGGACAGGGCCGGGGCGGTGAGAACACCCAAGGGGCCGCCCTCCCGGATGCACAGACCGAAGGCCCGGAAGGGGCCCTCCCGCAAAGCCCGCTGGGAATAGCGGCTGTCGGCCCCCTTGGTTGCGCCGGGCCAGGGCCGGGGGGCGAAGGAGCCGATGACCACGCCCCGGCCCTTGTGCCGCTGCACGCCCCGGGTAAGGGCCGCCGCCATGAGGCCGCTGACCAGGGGGTCTTCGGAGCAGCGCTCATAATTCTCTCCGCACAGAATGCTTCTGTGCAGGTCCAGCACCGGGGCCAGCCACAGGTGGACACCCAGGTTCTCCATTTCTTCCCCGATCACATCCCCAAAGAGCTCCGCCGCGGCCACATCAAAGCTCTGGGCCATGGAGGCCGCCACGGGGACGGCGGTGGAAAACAGGACCTTTTCCTTACTTTTTGGGCTTGTTCTTCCCTGGACTTTTCCGAATCTCCGGGGCTTTTCCGGCTTCGCTTCCTGCTCCTTCCGACGCAGCAGCAGGCCCTGAGGGCCCCGGGCCATTACAAGAGAGGGAATGCCTTTAAGGGCAGCGGTGGTTTCCCCGGCGGCACCTTGCCTGGGCTCCTTCCCTCTGCCGAAGGCCCCCAGGCACAGCCGCACCAGGTCTTCATCCTGGAGCCCCCGAAGGGTGCTCTCCGGCAGGGGGCCCTCTTCATAGGCGGCATTCCCCTTTTCCAGGGTCTCCGGATCGATCAGGCACACCGGCAGCCCCTGGGGGAGGGGCTGGGGCTTTTCCGGCTTCCAGTCCGCAAAGCCCGGGTCTTCCATAAAAGAGTGAACCTTCCCGGTCTCCACCGTCCGGGTCAGCCGCAGCAGGGCCATGGGCTGAAGATTTTGAGAGGAGGTGCCGCAGTAGAGCCCATAGTCCCCTTTTTCAAGCAAGTAGGCCTGCCGCCGGACGCTGAACCCCGCCACATCCTCCAGCCGGAACCGCAGCTCCACCCGGCAGCTCTCCCCGGGGGACAGCAGTTTGGTTTTTTCGAAGGCCGCCAAGGCCTTTGCCGGTTGGTCCAGCTCCCCCCAGGGGCTGGAGAGGTAGAGCTGCACCACCTCTTTTCCCGGGAAGGCGCCGATGTTTTGGACCTGAGCCCAGGCCGTGACCTGTCCCCCGGCCAAAACCACCTCTTCGGGGGTCACCCGGAAATCCGTATAGCCCAGGCCAAAGCCGAAGGGGAACAAAACGGGCTCCCGGGCGCTGTCAAAATACCGATAGCCGCCGTAGATGCCTTCTTTATAATAGTGGGTCTTGCCCTTCCCCCGGCTGCCCGGGTGCTCCGGAAAGGCCCAGGTGGCCGTGAGCTTGCCGCTGGGGACGCTCCGGCCCAGCAGGAGCTCCGCCAGCACCGCCCCGGTTTCCGAGCCCAGCTGGCCCAGCAGCAGAATGTCCTCGGTGTGCTCCAGCACGGGGCTTAAATCCACGGGCCCGGCGGTGTTCAGTACCAGCACAAATACGGGATACAAGGCCCCCAGGGCCAGAATGTCCCGCTGCTCTTCCACCGTCAGCAGCAGATCCCCCGGGGCCCGGCTCCGGTCCCCTGGGTGCGCCTGGCGGGTCAGCACATACACTGCCGTATTGCACCGCTGCTCCAGGGGCATCCGGCGGTTGTCTGCACCCCTGTCTTCTTTTCCCCGGCGGGCCCGGGTCTTTTTCCCCCGGAGCTCGTCATACCGGTCCAGCCAGTCCTTGGTCATGATCTGAAAGCCTGCCCGGGTGAGCCCTTCCTCAATGGGCACGGCGGGGCCGCCTCCGGGGCCTCCCAGGGCCGTATGCCGGGCCCCGGCCCCATAAAGGGCGATCTCACAGGCCCCCGGCAGGGGCAGCTTGCCGCTGCGCTTTAAAAACAGGGTACACTCCGGGCAGAGATTCCGCATTTTCCGGGCACAGCTTTCCGGGGAACGTCCATTCTCCGTCATACCAAAAACCTCCTTGGGGGATTTTCGTTTGATTCCTTATGGATGCTATTATACCAGAATTTCCCGCCCGCGCAATGGGCCCTCCGGGAAACTTTCTATGAACAAGGGGAACAGGAGAAAAATTTGAAAGATTTTTGGTTTTGTGAAAAATATCAGTTGAAATATTCCGGTCTGCGTGATATGATATATTCGTATCGATATGGGAGCAGTGCGCCCTGGCTGTAGTACCGCTTTTAAGGTCAAACATCTCCCTGTGGGATACATTTTGGATCAAGTCCCGCCGCTTGTGCGGAAGGGGCGGATCTTGCGCGATTTTCTGACTTCCGAGCCCCTTCCGGGGGGGCGGAAGATTTCCCTGGAAAAGGAGCTTTTTCTTATGGCAACACCTCATACCATTGCCGTTGCCGGTAAAGGCGGCGTCGGCAAAACCACGACCTGCGGCATGATCGTCGAATACCTGTGCCGACAGAAGAAAGGCCCCATCCTGGTGGTGGACGCAGACGCCAACTCCAACCTCAATGAGGTTCTGGGTGTGGAAGCCGATGTGACCCTGGGCCAGATCCGTGAGGAAATGGCACACGCGGAGCAGACCGGTTCTATTCCCGCCGGTATGACCAAGGCGGACTACGCGGAAATGCAGTTCAACAACGCCCTCATCGAAGAAGACGACTTCGATATGCTGGTCATGGGCCGCACCCAGGGCAAGGGCTGCTACTGCTATGTCAACGGCGTTCTCAAAACCCAGGTGGACAAGTACGCAAAGAACTATTCCTACGTTGTAATGGACAACGAAGCAGGCCTGGAGCACGTGGCCCGGGGAACCCTCCCCAAGGTGGACACCATGCTTCTGGTCTCTGACTGCTCCCGCCGGGGCATCCAGGCCGTGGCCCGGATCGCCGAAATGGTGGAAGAAATGCAGCTGAAGCCCGGCCGGATGGGCCTCATCGTCAACCGTGCCCCGGGAGGCGTGTTGGAGCCCGGCGTTCAGGAGGAGATCGACCGTCACGGTCTGACGCTTTTTGGGGTGCTGCCCCAGGATGAGGGCGTTTACCGCTGCGACTGCAACGGCGAACCCTCTGCCAAGCTTCCCGACTCCTCTCCCATGAAGGCGGCCGTCAACCGTCTGATGGAACAGCTGCACCTGTAATTCTTGGATACCCGAAGCCGAACGCGGCTTCTCTATCATTCACAAATCTTTTAAGGGGGATACTTACATGTCTTTCGAACCTAAGAAGCAGCCCTTCCGCGGCAAGATCAATGCCGTAACTCTGGGCACCGGCGACAAGGCAATTGTCATCGGCGGCCAGAACGTGCTGCCCTTCTACACCTTTGACGCGCCCATTGAGAACGCGCCGAAGGTCGGCGTCGAAATTTCCGATCTGGCCAGCGAGTGGACTGCTCCTGCCCTGAAGGAATTCTACGCCGGCTGCACCACCATGGCTGACTACGCCAAGAAGGCGGAGACCATGGAGGGTGCCGATTTCCTGTGCCTGCACTTTGAGTCCGCTGACCCCAACGGTGCCAACCGCTCCGTTGCCGAGTGCGTGGCCGATGCCAAGGCCGTGGCCGAGGCCGTATCCATGCCCATCGTGATCATGGGCTGCAAGAACATCGAAAAGGACGGCGAGCTGTTCAGCAAGATCGCTGAGGCGCTCCAGGGCAAGAACATCCTGGTACTCTCCGCCCGCAGCGAGGACTACAAGACCGTCGGCGCTTCCGTCGCTCTGGCTTATGGCCAGAAGGTGGGCGCCGAGACCGCTGACGACATCAACCTGGCCAAGCAGCTGAACATCATGCTGAAGGGCCTGACCGTGGCTCCCGAATCCATCGTGATGAACGTCGGTACCGCCGCCGTTGGCTACGGCTATGAGTACGTGGCCTCCACCCTGGACCGTGTCCGTCTGGCCGCTCTGGACCAGTCTGACGCCGACCTGCAGATGCCCATCATCGCTCCTGTCTCTCCCGACAGCTGGGGTGTGAAGGAATCCACCGCTTCCGAAGAAGATGAACCCGCTTGGGGCAACGCAGAAGAGCGTGGCATCGGCATGGAAGTTTCCACTGCCGCTGCGGACCTCACCGGCGGCGCTGACGCTGTTATCATGCGTCATCCCGCGGCTGTGGCCACCATCAAGAAGTTCATCAACGAGCTTGTTTAAGCGGAAGGAGGATACATACCATGGCTTTGAAAGGTCTTGACATTTTTAAGCTGTCTCCCAAGAAAAACTGTAAGGAGTGCGGCAGCCCCACCTGTATGGCATTCTGCATGAAGGTGGCCCAGGGCGCTGTGTCCATCGACAAGTGCCCGTACTTCTCTGACGACGCAAAGGCAATGCTGAACGAGGCTACTGCCCCCGCCATGAAGACCATTACCTTCGGTAAGGATCACAAGCTGGGCGGCGAAACCGTTCTGTTCCGTCACGAGAAGACCCTGGTCAACAAGAACCTGTACTCTGTTCCCGTTTCCACCTCCATGAGCGAGGCGGAAGTGGACGCGAAGCTCGCGGACCTGCAGAAAGTGGACTACGAGCGTATCGGCGAGCGGATGTACGTTGAAACCGTCTTCGTCCGCAACGAAGGCACCGATGCCGCCGCCTACACCGCTCTGGTGCAGAAGGCTGCCGCTACCGGCCGTGACCTGATCCTGGAGTGCTGGGACGTGGATTGCGCCAAGGCAGCTCTGGCTGTGTGCAAGGACGCAAAGCCCATTCTGGACGGCGCTACCCCCGCAAACTGGGAGGCTATGAGCGCCGCTGCCACCGAGGCCGGCGTTGTTCTGGGCGTTTGGGCCGAGAGCCTGTCTGACCTGTACGACACCGTGAAGAAGCTGGAAGCCGCCGGCAACAAGAACCTGGTTCTGGATGTCACCGGCAAGACTGCCAAGGAGACCCTGGCCAATGCCGTTCTGGTCCGCCGGACCGCCATCAAGGACGGCGACCGCAGCTTCGGCTACCCCTCCATCGTGAACCTGTCCAAGCTCTGCGGCGGTGACATGCACCTGGAGACCGCTTACGCCTCCATGTTCACCGAGAAGTACGCTTCCATCATCGTTCTGGACAACATGACCTACGCCCAGGCTCTGCCTCTGTACGGTCTGCGTCAGAACATCTACACCGATCCTCAGAAGCCCATGAAGGTGGAGTCCAAGATCTACCCCCTGAACGGTGCTGACGAGAACAGCCCCTGCGCTCTGACCGTTGACTTCGCCCTGACCTACTTCCTGGTTTCCGGCGAACTGGAGCGCTCCAACCAGCCTGTGAACCTGATCATCACCGATGCTTCCGGCATGTCCGTTCTGACTGCCTGGGCTGCCGGTAAGTTCTCCTCCACCACTGTGAAGAAGACCTTCGCAGACCTGGACATCGAGAACAAGATCAAGAACCGCACCCTGATCATCCCCGGCAAGGTCGCCGTTATGAAGGGCGAGATCGCCGAGAAGCTGCCCGGCTGGAACGTGGTCGTCGGACCTCTGGAAGCCGTTCAGCTGCCCAAGTACATGAAGGATAAGGAATACGAGGCTGCCGCCGCCGCTGCCGCCGCTGAGGCTGCCGCCAAGGCCGCTTCCGCTCCCAAGGAAGAAGTCAAGGAGCTGTCCTTCGAAGAGCTGCTGGCCACCAAGGTGCCCGCCATCGAAGTGGTGGACATGGGCGTGCAGTACAAGGGCCACAACCCCGACTCCCAGACCTTCGTCACCATCGGCGAGCGGATCCACTGCATCTCCCCCGTCATCCGCAAGGCCATGGACGAGCGGGATCCCGCTCCCATCCTGAAGCGTGCTGCCGAGCAGATCGCTGCCGGTGCCACCTACCTGGACGTGAACATCGGACCTGCCGAGAAGGACGGTCCCGAGCGCATGATGTGGGCTGTCAAGCTGCTGCAGGAGAACTTCAACAACGTTCCTCTGGCTCTGGATACCGCCAACAAGAAGGCCATCGAGGCCGGTATCAAGGTCTACAACCGGACCAACGGCAAGCCCATCGTGAACTCCGCTGACGCCGGTTCCCGTATCTCCTACATCGACCTGGCCGCTGCCAACGACGCCATCTGCGTGGCCCTGTGCTCTGCCGACGGCATCGCCAAGGACAACGACGAGCGTATGAAGCACTGCCACAACATGCTCGAGCGCGGCATGAGCCTGGGCATGGAAGCCACCGACCTGTGGTTCGACCCCCTGTTCCTGGTTGTCAAGGGCATGCAGGACAAGCAGATGGACGTGCTGAACGCCATCAAGCTGTTCGCCGACGAGGGCCTCAAGTCCACCGGCGGTCTGTCCAACAACTCCAACGGCGCACCCAAGAACGTCCGTCCCATCATGGACTCCGCTCTGGTCGCCATGGCCATGATGCAGGGCCTGACCTCCGCCATCGTCAACCCCTGCGACCTGCGGCTGATGGAAACCATCAAGTCCTGCGACATCTTCAAGAACCACGTTCTGTACTCCGACTCCTACCTGGATCTGTAAGTACACTCTGGTTTTGCAAACACTTTCCCGGCGGGAGAGGGGCCTCCCCTCTCCCGCCGGTCTTCTTTCAAAAATCCTGGTGCCGATGGTAGGCCCTGCCTGACATGGGCACTGGGATTTTTTTACCATTTTTCCCACCATCAAAGGAGGCCGCTTATGAAGCCCTTACAAAAACGCCGGATCACCCCGGAGCTGCTGGTCTATCTGGGGATTTTTCTTTTTATATGGGTCTGCAACACCCTGACCCCCTACTACAGTGACGACTTTGGCTATCTCTACAGCTTCGCCACCGGGGAGCGCATCACCTCCCTTTGGGATATTTTCCCCTCCATGGCCGCCCATGCCCGGCTGCTCAACGGCCGCCTGACCGCCCATTTCCTGGTGCAGTTTTTTGGCATGTTCCCCAAGTGGGTCTTTGACCCGGTGAATACCCTGATGTTCCTGGCCCAGGGCTTTTTTCTCTGCCGCATCGCAACGAGCCCGGCCGGAAACAAGTGGAGCTGCCTGCTGACCGGGGTGGTCTTCACCGCCCTGTGGGTATATGAGCCCTCCTTCGGTCAGGTCAATCTGTGGTTTGACGGCTCCGTCAATTACCTCTGGGGCATCACCCTGTCCCTGGGCTTCCTGCTGCCCTTTGTAAACTACTTTATGGAATGCCGCCTGCCCAAGGGAAAGGGCCGGTATCTGCTGCCGGTGCTGGCATTCTTTAGTGGCGCCTATTCCGAAACCGTTTCCGTGGCCGCCCTCTTTATGGCAGCTTTGCTGCTTCTGCTGGGCCACCGGCTGTGGAAGGACAAATGGGACCGACTGCTTCTTACCATGGTGGGCCTGTGCTTCCTGGGCTATGTGACCATCTATCTGGCCCCGGCCCAGTGGAACAATAAAAGCGTGGCCTGGACCTTTTCTGCCCTTTTCTCCTCCTTTATCCTCACCACCAAGCAGTATCTGCACATGAAGGAGCTGCTGGGTGCCTTTATCGTTCTGCTGGTGCTCTGCCACTACACCCAGGTAGCCCCCCCGGCGGATCGCTTTGGCGGTAGTATTCTTCCTGGGGTCACTGGCTGCCAACTATATGATGACCTTTGCCTCTTACTATGTGGAGCGCTGCTGGTCCAGCGCCTTTGTGCTGCTGCTGTGCGCCGATGCCATTTTGTTGCAGCCGATTTTTGAAAACAAGCAGTACCAGGCCCTGTGCGCCGCCGGTGCGGCGGCACTGATGCTGCTGGCCATTCCCCAGTACCGGTATGGATTTTCCGCCATCAACCAGACCCACACCCTGGTCCGGGCCAACGAACAGCGCCTCCGGGACCAGGTGGCGGAAGGCTCCCGGGACATCGCCCTTCCCATGTTTGACTCGGATCTGCACTATTCCTTCGGCTATACCCTTTACTATCTGAAGACCAACACCACCCAGGAGTGGCCCAATACCTACATGTCCCAGTACTACGGCGTGGACACCATCATCGGCTACTGGCCCCAGGATTAAAGGCAACCGATAAAAAAATATTGAGTCTCTGGACATTGGGAACGCCTTGTGTTATACTGAAAAAAACTATACAAGAAAGAGGGAAGCATCTATGCCCAAGGTCATTTTTGATATTGAAGGCAGCAAGCCCGTAACCGTCTCCTGCAACGTGGGGGACAATCTGCTGGAGCTGGCCCGGCGGAGCAATGTGGCCATTGACGCCCCCTGTTCCGGCAACGGCTCCTGCGGCAAGTGCCGGGTAAAGCTGACGGAAGGGGCGCTGGAAAGCATCCAGACCCGCCACATTTCCGACGAAGAATATGCCCAGGGCTGGCGGCTCAGCTGCAGCTCCAAGGTCATTGCCGACTGCACCGTCTTTGTGCCGGATATTGCCTCCGCTTACCAGAGCCGGATGAAGACCGCCGACCTGTCCAGCCCCCAGGAAGTGGCCATTTTCGACAAAGCCCAGGAGGATTTGAAGAAAAGCGGCATCCACTTTATCAATGATTTCCGCAGCGTGGTGGTCTCTATGGCAGAACCCACCCTGGACGACACCATGCCCGACAACGAGCGGCTGACCTGGGCCCTCCAGGAAGCCCTGGGGGTTCAGGAGGTGTCCATTCCCTATACGGTGATGGTCCGGATGGCCTCCACCCTTCGGGAAAACAACTTCCGGGTCTGCGTCAAGGGCCGCCTGACAGGGGACCGGTTCCAGTGCATGGAAGTTTGCCCCCCGGAGAATACCGGCATTTACGGCTGCGCCATCGACATTGGCACCACCACCGTGACCATGGTCATTGCGGACCTGACCTCCGGCAAGATCCTGGCCAAGGGCTCCTCCGGCAACGGCCAGATCCGTTACGGTGCGGACGTGATCAACCGCATTATTGAGCAGGGCAAGGACGGCGGCCGTAAAAAGCTGCAAAACGCCATTGTCAAAGAGACCCTGACCCCCATTATGGGCGGCCTGTGCAAGTCCGCTTCCCTGGACCCCAGAAGTATTCTCTCCCTGTGCGTGGGTGCCAACACCACCATGAACCACCTGTTTGTAGGCGTGGATGCCCAGTCCGTCCGGATGGAGCCCTACATTCCCAGCTTCTTCCACTGGGATGGGCTGCTGGCCGGTGACGTAAAGCTCCCCGCCAACCCCCTGGCCCCGGTGCAGATTGCCCCCAACATCGGCTCCTATGTGGGCGGCGACATCACCGCCGGTACCCTGGCCTCCGGCATCTGGGACCGGGACGAAATGAGCCTGTTTATCGACCTGGGCACCAACGGTGAAATCGTCTTCGGCAACCGGGACTTCCTGATGAGCTGCGCCTGCTCCGCGGGCCCCGCCTTTGAAGGCGGCGACATTTCCTGCGGCATGCGGGCAACAGACGGCGCCATCGAGGCCTGCACCATTGACAAAGATACCATGGACCCCACCCTCACCATTGTGGGCGATCCGGACCAGAAGCCCGTAGGCATCTGCGGCTCCGGCATCATTGACATCATCTCCGAGCTCTTCCGCTGCGGCATCATCAATGCCAAGGGCCTGTTTGTAAAGGAAGGCAGCCGCATTCGCCGGGATCACCACGGCATGGGCCGCTACGTCCTGGCAGAGCCCCAGGAAAGCGAGACCGAGCGGGAAATCTCCATTAACGAGGTGGACATCGACAACTTCATCCGGGCCAAGGGCGCTATTTTCTCCGCCATTGAGACCCTGCTCAACAGCGTGGACATGAGCGTTGAGGGCATCGACGACGTATACGTTGCCGGCGGCATCGGCTCCGGCATCAACATGAAGAACGCCGTGAACATCGGCATGTTCCCGGATGTGCCCCTTGAAAAGTTCCACTACATCGGAAACTCCTCCCTCACCGGCGCTTACTCCATGGTTATGAGCGATGACGCAGCCAAGAAGACCGCGGAGGTGGCCGCCAATATGACCTATCTGGAGCTTTCCACCCACCCGGGCTACATGGATTCCTTTGTAGCCGCCTGCTTCATCCCCCACACCGATTCCCGGTTGTTCCCCCACAGCCGCCAGGAGGCCTGACCATTGGAAATTGAAAATCACAAAGAAGAAGTACCCTTTGCCCACTATGAGGCCCTGTACTGTGGGCTGGACCCCCAGGAGGTCACCGGCCGTCTGCCGGACGTGACCTTTGACGGGGAAGGTTTTCACCTGACCCTCTTGGGCCGGACCTTTACGATCAGCTTTCCGGACTGCCAGTTTACCGCCCAGGATGGCGGGGCTCTGCCCCCTCTGCCCACCAGGACCTTCCTGCTGCGCTATCTGCTGGAAAGCAAGACCGTTCCCTTCGGCGGCAGCTGGAAGACCTTCCGGGAAATGCCCTGGGGTGAAATGTACATCGGCCCCTACACCGGCCGGGTGCTGACCCGGGCCGCCTTTACCTTCGGCACCCGGGTGGAGGCCTTCCGGGCCGCCGCGGAGAAAATGGGGGGCATTCCCCTGCCCCACGGAGACGCGGGCTACCAGTTTGACCTCATCGGCAGCTACCGGATGCAGCTGCTGGTCTGGGCCGGAGACGAGGAATTTCCCCCCAGCGCCCAGGTGCTCTATTCCGACAACTTCTCCGAAGGCTTCGCCCCGGAGGACCGGGTGGTGGCGGGAGATATTCTGATCTCCACCGTTAAATCCAACTTCTGATACGAAAAATCCGCACCTTTTGGAGGTTCAAACCAAAAGGTGCGGATTTCTATTCGATTATTCGGAAACGCTTCAATTACAGATTCTTCACCCACAGCGCCCGAATGGCGTTGAGGACTGCCAGGATCATGACACCCACGTCCGCAAAAATGGCGAACCACATATTGGAGATGCCCATGGCCGTCAGTACCAGGCACAAAAGCTTGACACCAATGGCAAAGACGATGTTCTGATGGACGATGCCCAGGCACTTTCTGGAGATTTTCACCGCCTTGGCAATGCTCAGGGGGTCGTCATCCATCAGCACCACGTCCGCCGCCTCAATGGCCGCGTCGGAGCCCATGGCCCCCATGGCAATGCCGATGTCCGCCCGGGACAGCACCGGGGCATCGTTGATGCCGTCGCCCACAAAGGCCACCTTGCCCTTGCGCTGCCCCTCCAGAAGCTCCTCCACCTTGGAAACCTTGTCCCCCGGAAGCAGCTCACTGTAGACCGTGTCAATGCCCAGCTCCTTGGCCGTGGCCTGGGCCACTGCGTCAATGTCGCCGGTGAGCATGACGGTTTTGGTGATGCCCGCCCGACGCAGAGCCTCCATAGCCGGTTTGGCCGTGGGCTTGAGCAGATCGGAAATGACGATGTGCCCGGCGTAGGCCCCGTCAATGGCCACGTGGACAATGGTCCCCGTATTGTGGCAGTCCCGGTATTCAATGCCCAGCCGCTTCATGAGCTTCCGGTTGCCGCAGGCCACGCTGTGGCCGTCTACCGCTGCGGTGACACCCTCGCCGCTGATCTCCTGAATGTCCGCCACCCGGCTCCGGTCCAGGGGGTGGCCGAAAGCATTTTGCAGACTCTTGGAAATGGGATGGGAGGAAGCGCTTTCCGCCAGAGCGGTGTACTCCAGCAGCCGCTCCTGGGCCAAGGTATTGTGATGGACCGCCGTCACCTCGAAAACGCCTCTGGTCAGGGTACCGGTTTTGTCAAAGACCACCGTATTCACATCGGACAGGGTCTCTAAATAGTTGGAGCCCTTCACCAGCACCCCCGCCCGGCTGGCGCCGCCGATACCGGCGAAGAAGGTCAAAGGGATGGAGATCACCAGGGCGCAGGGGCAGGACACCACCAGGAAGGTCAGGGCCCGGTAGACCCATTGACCCAATTGGGCGGGGCTGCCCAGAACCATGGCAACAGCGGGCGGGATCAGGGCCAGAGCCAGGGCGGCGTAGCACACCACCGGGGTATAGACACGGGCGAACTTGGCGATAAAGTCCTCGGACTTGGACTTCCGGGAGGAGGCATTTTCCACCAGGTCCAGAATTTTGGACACGGTAGAGTCCCCAAACTCCTTGGTGGTGCGGATTTTCAGCAAGCCATTGAGGTTGATGCAGCCGCTGATGATCTCCTGGCCGGGGGCGGCATCTCTGGGGACACTTTCTCCCGTCAGGGCGGAGGTGTTGAGGCTGGAAGTGCCCTCTACCACCACGCCGTCAATGGGCACCTTTTCTCCCGGCTGGACCACAATGATGGAGCCCACTTCCACTTCCTCCGGGTCTACCTTTTCCAGAACACCCTCCCGCTCTATATTGGCGTAGTCCGGGCGAATGTCCATGAGCTCGCTGATATTCCGGCGGCTTTTGCCCACGGCGTAGCTCTGGAACAGCTCTCCCACCTGGTAGAACAGCATTACCGCAATGGCTTCCACATAGTCCCCGCCCAGAGCGGTGCCGTCTTTATAAATGGCCAGAGTCAGGGCTCCCAGGGTGGCCACCGCCATCAGGAAGCACTCGTCAAAGACCTGCCGGTTCCGAATGCCCTTCCAGGCCTTTTTCAGAATGTCCCAGCCGATGATATAGTACACCACCAGATACAGCCCCAGCCGCAGCCAGCGGCCAAAGGGCCCGAAGGCATCCATATAAAAGGTTTTGGGGATCAGCTCCAGCACCACCAGCAGCGCCGCCGCGATCAAAATATGGGTCAGCGCTTTTTTCTGTTTTTTCGTCATAGGGCACAGCTCCTCTCAAAAAACCGGGGCAAGCCAGAGCACCCACGCCGCTGGACCTTGCCCCAGGAAAGACTCAAATGTAAATCTCGCAGTCGTCCTCGACCTTCTTGCAGTTGGCAAGGACATGCTCCATGGTGGCCTTCACGTCGGCCCCATCCTCAAATTCCACGATCATTTTCAGGGCCATAAAATTCACGGTGCAGTTCTTCACACCCTGGGTGGCCTTGGCGGCATCCTCCATCTTATTGGCGCAGTTGGCGCAGTCCACTTCGATCTTGTAGGTCTTTTTCATTGGGAAGGCTCCTTTACGTTTTTGATTTAACGATTAAATAACCGTTGAATTGTTACATTCCAATCATACCACGTTTCTAGGAAATGTCAATGGGGTTTTCAGAAAAATTTTCCGACGTTCAAACCGGCGCAACCGTAGGAAACGGCCTATGTGCCGTTCCGGGGGACGTTGCGGATATAACCCGTGTGGATGAATGGAACCACGCCATGTAGCGGCGGCAACCTGCCGCCATCCAGCCCCGGCCAGGGGCTGGTCACGTTGCAAATATAATCTGTGCGGATGAACGGTACCACCCACCAGCGAAACCGTAGGGAACGGCCTATGTGCCGTTCCGCTACGTTTCAGGATGGAACCGTTATCGATAAAAACCAGACACGTCCCCCCTTTTGTCATTCCGACCGTAGCGAAGCGGAGCGGAGGAATCCACCACGTTGGATGATGTACCAACACAAGGTAAAGCTTGCTGCTTGAGTAGATCCCTCCGCTCGTTTCACTCGGTCGGGATGACATATCGGAGTGTGGTTCCGTTCGACCGCACGGGTTATATTCGGGGCGTTCCCATGGCGATGAATCATCGCCGCTACATTGTACCGTGTATTGGGTGGTACCGTTCATCCGCACGGGTTGTATTCGGGACGTTTCCGGAACGGCACATAGGCCGTTCCCTACGGTTTCGCTGACAGGTTTGTTTTTTCAACTGTCGTCGTTAAAAAACGTCCGTTTTTTGCCCCGTGCGATCAAAGGGGCCACGCCCCGAAACGCAAAACTGTCAACTTTCAACTTTCAACTGTCAACTCTCTCCAATTGTCAATTGTCCATTGTCAATTGTCAATTCAAAAAATAACCGTCCGCTCCTTTCCATCCCACACATCTTTTCAATTTTTTTGGGAATAGCGGTAGAAAAAAGTGAAAACCTATGATATAATGTCGGAAGTTTGTGCAGTCCTACTGCAATTTATACCAATCTTAGGGATGGAAGGTGCGTTTTTTTGACAGAAGAAATGAAACTCGACTTGCGGAAGAAGGCCTGTCAGGTTCGCATGGGGATCATTGCGTCCACCCACAGCGCCAAGGCCGGTCATCCCGGCGGTAGTTTGTCCGCCGCGGATCTGTTCGCCTATCTGTATAACCGGGAGCTGCGGATCGACCCCAAGGAGCCCCAGAAGGCTGACCGGGACCGGTTTGTGCTCTCCAAGGGACACACCGCCCCGGGTCTTTATTCCGCTCTGGCTTATCGGGGCTTCTTCCCCGTGGAGGACCTGCTGACCCTGCGGCATATCGGCAGCTTCCTGCAGGGCCACCCCAATATGAATACGGTGCCCGGTGTGGATATGTCCACCGGCAGCCTGGGTCAGGGCATCTCCGCCGCCGCGGGCATGGCCAAGGGCGCCAAGTTCCTGAATCAGCCCATCAACGTCTACACCCTGCTGGGTGACGGTGAGATCGCCGAGGGTCAGGTCTGGGAGGCGCTGATGTTCGCCGCCCACTATCACCTGGATAACCTGTGCGTCATCATTGACCTGAACGGCCTGC
This sequence comes from uncultured Oscillospiraceae bacterium, assembly GCA_934589525.1. Lineage (GTDB taxonomy): Bacteria > Bacillota > Clostridia > Oscillospirales > Oscillospiraceae > Faecousia. The sequence goes on from CAKTOB010000001.1 coordinate 77,740, forward strand.
AAATTGACGGCCGGACCTGTGACGTCATGAACTCCGCCCCGGTGGACGAAAAGTGCAAGGCTTTCGGCTGCAACGTCATCACCATTGACGGCCACGACTTTGACCAGATCGAGGAGGCTTTCGCCTTCTTCCATCAGGCCCAGGGTTCCGGCAAGCCCACCTGCATTCTCATGAACACCGTCAAGGGCAAGGGCGTCAGCTTCATGGAAAACCAGGCCGGTTGGCATGGCAAGGCACCCAACGATGAGGAATACAAGATCGCTATGGACGAGCTGACCGCAGCCATGGCAGAACTGGAGGCAGCCAAATGAGTGAAGTCAAGAAAATCGCCACCCGTGACAGCTACGGCAACGCCCTGGTAGAGCTGGCCCGGAACGGGGCCGACGATCTGGTGGTCCTGGATGCGGACCTGGCCGGTGCCACCAAAACCGGCACCTTCAAGAAGGCCTTCCCGGACCGGCACTTTAACTGCGGCATTGCCGAAGAGAACATGGTGGGTGTGGCCGCAGGCCTTTCTACCATGGGTCTGGTGCCCTTTGCCAGCAGCTTTGCCATGTTCGCCGCAGGCCGTGCCTATGAGCAGATCCGCAACTCCGTGGGCTACCCCCACCTGAATGTGAAGATTGCGGCTTCCCACGGCGGTATTTCCGTCGGCGAGGACGGCGCCAGCCACCAGTGCTGCGAGGATTTTGCCCTGATGCGCACCATCCCCGGCATGACTGTCCTGTGCCCCAGCGACGATGTGGAAGCCAAGGCCGCCGTGAAGGCCGCCTATGCCCACAAGGGCCCGGTGTATATCCGTCTGGGCCGTCTGGCCGTGCCCGTGTTCCATGACGAGGAGACCTTCACCTTCACCCTGGGCAAGGGCGAGCAGCTGACCGCGGGCAATGACATTGCCATCATCGCCACGGGCCTGATGGTCAACGAGGCCCGGATCGCCGCGGAGAACCTGGAATCCGCCGGCATCCACGCCCGGGTCATCAACATCTGCACCATTAAGCCCCTGGATGAGGAGATCGTCCTGAAGGCCGCCCGGGAGTGCGGTAAGGTCATCACCTGCGAGGAGCACAACATCATCGGCGGTCTGGGTGAAGCCGTGGCCGCCCTGCTGAGCGAGCGCTGCCCCACCCCCCTGCGCCGCATCGGTGTCAACGATGTCTTCGGTCACTCCGGCCCCGCCCTGGCCCTGCTGAAGCAGTTCGGCCTCAGTGCGGAGCACATCGAAGAAGTGGCAAAGGATATGCTGAAGTAAATCCTGTCCCTCCCGGAATGCCGGGAGGGATTCTTTTTCCTTGAATTTCCGACAAAAAACGTATATAATACTCTACGCACTGGCCCCGGCTTTTCGGGGCGCACCCATCGGAGGCGGTATTTCCGGGAAAGGAGCTGGTTGAATGGCAAGACGGACGCAGGCAGTGATCATGCAGGCCTTTATGGAGCTGCTGGCCAAGAAGCCCTATGATAAGATCACGGTAAAGGATGTCATTGAAAAGGCGGACATCAACCGGAATACCTTTTATTATTACTACGAAAACATTCCCTCCCTGCTGAAGGCTCTGTTTGAGCAGGAAATTCAAAACTTTTCCAACAGCACCGAGAAAAGCGATTCCTTCGCCAAGGAATACATGCGGGCAAGTAATTTGGTCCGGACCAACCGGCAGGCGCTGCGGCATTTGTACGCGTCGGAAAACCGGGCCCTCATTTCCCAGTTTCTGGAAACCGCCTCGGGGCTTTTCGTAGAGCGGTTCGTCCGGCAGGCGGCGGCCCCCTACGGCCTCAGCGAAGAGGGCATTTACTATGTGACCCATTTCTACAGCTATGCCATTGTGGGCCTCACCATGCGCTGGATCAGGGAGGATCTGCCCTCGGTCATCGACAATCTGCCGGAACGGCTGGAGAGCACTTTCAATGCCTCCATCAACAGCGTCATTGAGGACTACCTCCAATTCTCCCAGAACTCCAAGGACTAAAAAATACAGGCAAATTTGCGGAACTGTTCGATTTCGGATGGTTCCGTTTTTTTGCCTGTATCTTTTTTGAATCGAAAAAACTAGAATGCAGATATGGATGCTGAAACGAGAGGAGGCAGACAATTGAAACAACTCAAAGCGGTCAAATACGCCTACAGCGCCTTTTCCTGCGTGCTCATGGCCTTTGGCCTGACGGCCATGCTGGGAGCCCCGGTGCCGGAGCGCCGGTTCATGCTGATTGGCGGAATCTTGATGATCCTCTTTGGCGCCCTGCGGATCATGGGCTACTGCTCCAAGGATGCCTTACAGCTGGCTTTTCAGTTTGACCTGATCCTGGGTATCACCTCCGGGGTGCTGGGCTGCTACATGATCTGGAAGCCCTCCGCCCTGGGCCACATCGTCATGATCTTAGGGCTGTTCTTTCTCATCGAGGGACTTTCCAAGGTGCAGACGGCCATTGATGCCAAAAGGATCGGCATGGAGCGTTGGTGGCTCATCTTATGCGTGGCCCTGGTGACCGCAGTCATCGGCGTTTTGGCCGTTCTCGTAGAATTTCGGGAATTTGAGACTGTCAGTCGGCTGATCGGATTCAGTCTGACCGTTGACGGTGTCTTAAATCTATATGTTACACAAAGTACAGTCAATACATTTAGGAGGAAAAAAGAATGGGAAGCTTAACACACAAGGCAGCCAGAGCCGCCGCAGGACTGGGCATCGATCAGACCATCAAGAAGGTCACCCGGGGCGACCGGGAAACGGAGCTGCTGAAGCTCATCGATCTGATGGAAAAATACACCGCCGGAACCAACCTGACCGTGGATTTGAGCAACTACCGGGCCATGATCCAGGATGAGACCAGCGCCTTGAATCGCTACATCAACCGGGCCCTGGACGAGGTAGATCACAACGTGCTGAAAACCTCCGTGCTGAACTTTGGCTTTGAGGCCATGCTGAACGGCACCATGACCATCCGCAAAATGCGGGAAGTACACCAGTGCAATATTCCCTGGCTGATCCTCATGGACCCCACCTCCGCCTGCAACCTGCACTGCACCGGCTGCTGGGCCGCGGAGTACGGCAACAAGCTGAACCTGACCTATGAAGAGCTTTCCAGCGTGGTCCGTCAGGGCCGGGACCTGGGTGTCTACTTCTACATGTTCACCGGCGGCGAGCCCCTGGTGCGGAAGAAGGACGTGATCCGGCTGTGCCAGGAGTTTAACGACTGTCAGTTCCTGGCTTTCACCAACGGCACCCTGGTAGACGAGGCCTTCTGTGCCGATATGAAGCGGGTGGGCAACCTGATGCTGGCCATCTCCCTGGAGGGCGACCCGGAGGTCAACGACCTGCGCCGGGGTCAGGGCGTTTACGGCAAGGTCATGAAGGCCATGGACCTGCTGAAGACCAACGGCCTGATTTTCGGCACCTCCATCTGCTACACCTCCAAGAACTGCATGTCCGTCACCAGCCCGGAGTTTGTAAAGCTCATGGTGGACAAGGGCTGCCGCTACGCCATGTACTTCCACTATATGCCTGTGGGCAATGAAGCCTCCGTGGACCTGCTGCCCACCCCGGAGCAGCGGATGTACCTGAAGGACCGCATCCGCCAGATCCGGAAGCTCCAGGACGGCGAGGGTCTGTTCACCATGGACTTCCAGAACGACGGCGAGTTTGTAGGCGGCTGCATTGCCGGTGGCCGGAACTACTTCCACATCAACGCCAACGGCGACGCGGAGCCCTGTGTGTTCATCCACTACTCCAATGCCAACATCCGCACCCACACCCTGCTGGAGATTCTCAAGAGCCCCCTGTTCATGGCCTACCGGGACAATCAGCCCTTCAATGAAAACCACCTGCGGCCCTGCCCCATGCTGGAAAACCCGGAAATTTTGCAGAAGATGGTGGCCCAGACCGGCGCCAAGTCCACGGACCTGCAATCCCCCGAGTCTGCCGAGCACCTGTGCGGCAAGTGCAAGGCCTATGCAGAAAACTGGAAGCCCTGCGCCGAAAAGCTCTGGGCGGAAGAGACCCATCCCGTGCCCAACTACGAAAACTACAAGGACTGGAAGCCCCAGGCGTAAGCCCGGCTCCCGGCCGGAAGGAGACAACGGCACCAAGTATTTCATCAGCCCCACCGGCCTCTGCGTCGGCGGTGCGTTCTCCGGAAAGGCCCCTGCAAGGTGGACCGTCCATCCCCCTGGACGGTCCTTCCCTTTCTCTCCGCGCGGAAATCCTTGAAGCACCTGCTGCCCTGGCCGTTTACGCGCTGCACACGATACCAACAATGATTGATCTAAAGGTGAAATTTTCATGGACAAGACAGCCATCGTAACAGATACCAACAGCGGCCTGACCCCCGAAGAGGCGAAAGCACTGGGCATTGGCCTGATCCCCATGCCGGTGATCCTGGACGGGGAATGCTTTTTTGAATATACCTCCATCACCCCCCAGGAATTCTTCAGCTGTCTTCAAGAGGAGGAAGCGGTATCCACCTCTCAGCCCGCCCCCGGGGATCTGATGGATGCCTGGGAGGCCCTGCTGGAAACCCATGAGGAAGTGGTCTATATTCCAATGTCCGCTGGCCTTTCCGGAAGCTATCAGACCGCCGTCATGCTGGCCCAGGACTACGAGGGCCGGGTGCAAGTGGCGAACCTCCACCGGATTTCCGTCACCCAGCGCCAGGCGGTCCTGGATGCCCTGTTTCTGGCAGAGCAGGGCCGGAATGCCCGGGAAATCAAGGAATCTCTGGAGAAAAACGACCTGGATTCCGATATTTTTGTGGCGGTGAACACCCTGGAGCTGCTGAAAAAAAGCGGCCGGGTCACGGCGGCGGGGGCGGCCCTGGGCAGCATCCTCAGCATCAAGCCGGTGCTGCGGATCCAAGACGGGAAGCTGGATGCCTTCCGAAAGGTCCGGGGCATGCGCTCCGCCATGCAGGCCATGATAGAAGGCCTCAAAGAAGACGAACGGGTCCTGAAGTGCCCCCACCTGATGCTCCGGGCCGCCTACGCAGGAGACCTGGAAGCGGGGAAAATCTGGCAGGAAACCCTCCAAGCCGCCTTCCCCCACTGCGCCGTAGGCCTAGACCCCCTGCCCCTGAGCGTCTGCTGCCACGTGGGCTACGGCGCCCTGGGCGTAGGCATCGCCAAGGACATCCCGGCCGTAGAGAACACCGGGGCCTATCTTAAAGCGGCATCGGAATAAAAATTGACAATTGACAATGGACAATTGTCAATTGGTTTAAGTTGACAATTGACAGTTATCGGGGTGACGGACGTAGCCGTTTTTGGAATACGTTGTGTAGAAAAATACACCAACAAGCGAAACCGTAGGGAACAGCCGCTGCCGTTCCGGGGACATTGCGAATATCACCCATGAGGTTGAATGGTATTACGCAATGTAGCGGCGGCAACCTGCCGCCATATACGTTGTACATTTGAATTTGTACAAACCAACGCAAAAAACGTCTGTCATTCCGACCGTAGCGCAAGCGGAGCGGAGGAATCTACTCAAGTAGCAAAAACAACCTGCGTAAGGGAAAACTTGCAACTTGAGAAGATCCCTCCGCTCGTTTCACTAAGGCCTGAATGACATGTCGGGGGGTGGTTTCGTTTTGTCCACACGGGTTGTATTCGGGACGTTTCATGGCGATGAATCATCGCCGCTACATTGCGTGGTTCCATTCATCCACGCGGGTTGTATTCGCAACGTGGCATGGTGATGCTCCATTTGTATCTGTAAAAAACGCAACCAGTCGCGGTTCCTGCATTTTAATGGGAACCGCGGCTGGCCTTTATGAAATGAAAACCTGGGAACGGTCAGAACAGGTCCACCAGCTTTTTCTGGATGCGTGCGGAAACCTCCAGGTAGTATTTTAGCTCTTCCGAGGTCATGTCGCTGGAATCCCAGGCTTTAAAGGCGGCATCAATTTCCTCCACCTGGGAGAGCATGGACATATACTTGGTGAGAATGGAAAAATCCGTGGGGTTGGCCTTGTATTGCTTCAGCAGGTCCACGTACTCGTTATAGAAGGACTCATAGCTGTCCATGGCCTGCTTGAACTCCGGTCGAAGACCGCTGGCGGTTGTTTCCTCCGTAGGGGCCTCCGTCTGGGGAATGGTCTGGTCCTGGGAGACTTTTTCCAGGTACATCGCCGAACCATCCACCTCCACAACCAACATATCGTCCTCAATGGGGATTCCACCGGTGCCAATAGCCACGCCATTTTCGACAGCTTTCCAGTCACCGACGGTACCGTCGGTGAAATAGAATTTTCCCGTGTCCTGAAATACCATGGAAAAATCCCGAATCCATGGATTGGCGCCAAGCTTGAGCCACTCGTCTACCGAAAGTGTTACATCCCGCATCTTATACTTGCTGATTTTCCATGTACCGTAATAAAACTCGGCGGGATGCCCCTTCGGATTCTGTGTGGCCTCCTCCGTGACCTCCGGCTCCGTGGTTGCGGTCGTTTCGGGAGCCTCTGTCTCCTGACGCTGCACCGTTGGCAGGGACGTAACAGGGGCCTCCTTTTTGCAGGCGCACAGCGCTGCCATGCAGAAGACCGCTAACACACACACAGCGGTATGACGGAGCCATCCATGGGGCATCTTTTGGGTGATTTCCGGTCTGTTGAACCTACTCCATACAGATTTTTTCATTTCGTATACCTCCATTTATTTCTTGAGAGAGCGGCGGCACCGCCGGAGCTATTTCGCTTGTATTTTGTCGGACTTCTTAAATTGCCGGATCCTTCTGTCCGAGTATCCAAAAAGAACGGAGAGTTCCCGAACGGTATATTTCCCCTCATTTTCCAGTACAAAGGACCGTACATATTCCTGGTCGTACAGCCGCTGTGGAAAAACCACCGTCTGTCCCCGGAACAGCCGGTAGATCATTTCTGCTGTTTCCCCATTGATCTGCGCGGCCACCTCCCCATAGATCCCGGCATAGGCCTCTGGCTTCACAATACATTTCCCTCCTTTAGGGCAGTTTTCGAACATTTCTAATACAAGTATAATGGAATCACCTTCCCGATTTCTAATGAAATATTCCCCTGAAAAATACCCATGAACTTTTCCAAGACGGTTTCCGTCGTTCTCTCACAGAAGAAATGGTAATTTTTGCGAGGGGTCTGGAAAAGGGGAATTTTCGTATATTCGTCGAATTTTGTCGATTCCTGACTTGTGTGGTCTCGCTGAATGTGATAGAATGAAGGCGAATGTAGGCTCGCAAAATTTTCACGGCCAATAAAGGAGCGCATTTGCTACCATAAACAGAAAGAAGGATGGACATGGAACCTATGGATACCATGGCACAGCAAGACGAGTCATTGCAAAGAGAAATAATCGCACTGGCAAAGAGAAGCAGATTTAAAAGGCGACTTCTTACAGCCGCCGCGATTCTTCTTGTTGTTCTGCTTGCTATGCTAGGTGCCTGGATGTCTGGGAGAAGCCAGGAAAAGGAGAAAACAAGAGACGAAATTGCGGAACTCAAAGCAGAAATTGAAGCTCTAAAAGAAGCACCAATGGTGGTCAGCCCGGTTTCGCCCACGATTAATCTGGAGGCTATTCGCAGCGAAATCAACAATATTGGTGAGCTTGCAACAACCGAATATCTTTTCACCGATGCAGCGGAATTTTCAGATTCCAAACAAATCAAGAGCTGAAATATTCCACTTACCAAAAAATCCTTTATTTTAAAATGGAGCGGTGTTATCAAAGCCGGCATTGAGCTGGACAAGGTAACGATTGAAGTTGATGAATCCGAGAAAAAGGTGCATGTTTCCGTTCCGACCGCAAAAATACTTTCCTATTTTGTAGATGGAGACAGTGTGGAAGTGCTGAACGAAAAAGATAATATTTTCAATAACATCAGCATAAATGATAAGGTCAAATTTGATTCCAAAACCGAAGAAGCCATCAAGAACCGAGCCATTGAAAACGGTCTGCTGGAAAAGGCGCAAAAAAATGCTGAGGATATTTTGTCTCGACTGATTCTTTCTGACCCGGTGGCTCACGAGGAATACACAGTAGAATTTACAGTGTTGCCGTAAACATAATATTCAATTTGAAAACAGCCGTAGCGTTCCGCCCATTGTGGAAGCTCCGGCTGTTTTTATTTTCACAAAAGACGTATGTCATTCCGACCGCGCAAGCGGAGCGGAGGAATCTACTCAAGTAGCAAAAACAACCTGCGTAAGGTAAAACTTGCAACTTGAGTAGATCCCTCCGCTCATTTCACTCGGTCGGGATGACATATCGATAGGTGGTTCCATTCAACCGCACAGGTTGTATTCGCCACGTCCCCGGAACGGCACGCAGGCCGTTCCCTACGGTTTCGCTGATGGGTGGTACCGTTCATCTACACAAGTTCTATTTGCGACGTTTCATGGCGATGAATCATCGCCGCTACATCGGGTGTACCGTGTATTGGGTGGTACCGTTCATCCACACAGTTTATATTCGAAACGTGGCGGGCGGCTGGTAGCCGACCCTACGGGTGATTCCGTTCGTCCATGCGGGTTTTATTTGAAACGTGTCCGGCGGGTATGAAAAAACCGCCGCGGGAGATCCCGCGGCGGAAAAAATTTGGGTTTTAATTACAGCAGGGTGGAGAAGTGCTTGATGGTACGGACCATCTGAGAAACGTAGGAGTTCTCGTTGTCGTACCAGGACACGACCTGAACCTGGGTCTTGCCGCCCTCGAGAGCGCAGACCATGGTCTGGGTGGCGTCGAACAGGGAGCCGAAACGCATGCCGATCACATCGGAGGAAACGATCTCGTCCTCATTGTAGCCGAAGGACTCGGTAGCGGCAGCCTTCATGGCAGCGTTGATCTCTTCCTTGGTAACAGCCTTGTTCACAACGGCGTTCAGGATGGTGGTGGAGCCAGTGGGGGTGGGAACACGCTGGGCAGCGCCGATCAGCTTGCCGTTCAGCTCGGGGATAACCAGGCCGATGGCCTTGGCAGCGCCGGTGGAGTTGGGAACGATGTTGCAAGCGCCGGCACGGGAACGACGCAGGTCGCCCTTTCTCTGGGGGCCGTCCAGGATCATCTGGTCGCCGGTGTAAGCGTGGATGGTGCACATAATGCCGGACTCGATGCCAGCCAGGTCATTCAGAGCCTTGGCCATGGGAGCCAGGCAGTTGGTGGTGCAGGAAGCAGCGGAGATAATGTTGTCTTCCTTGGTCAGGGTGTTGTGGTTTACGTTGTAAACGATGGTGGGCAGGTCGTTGCCGGCAGGAGCGGAGATAACGACCTTCTTGGCACCGGCATCGATATGAGCCTGAGCCTTGGCCTTGGAGGTGTAGAAACCGGTGCACTCCAGCACAACGTCAACACCCAGCTCGCCCCAGGGCAGCTCGGCAGCGTTGGCCTTGGCGTAGATGGTGATCTTCTTGCCATCGACAACGATGTTGTCCTCGCCGGCTTCCACGGTGTGGGTGCCGAAAGGCAGAGCGTAGGCGCCCTGAGTGGAATCGTACTTCAGCAGGTGAGCCAGCATCTTGGGAGAGGTCAGGTCGTTGATGGCAACAACCTCGAAGCCCTCAGCACCGAACATCTGACGGAAAGCCAGACGGCCAATACGGCCAAAACCATTGATCGCAACTTTAACAGACATGGGAATTTCCTCCATTTCATAGTACTGCATGCGCAGTCTGATCATACTGTCAGCACGGAGAAATCTATCGATACTTCCGTACAGATTTTATTATACTATAAGGCCCAGTTAATGTAAACTGGAAATTCTGTCAAAACCCGTAGAAAATAAGCGGCGTTTTTTGTGCAAAATCCGGTTATTCGTAGGAAACAGGGGAGCCTTCCGGGGCGACGGCGATATAAGTGTTGCCGATACCCAGCTCCAGAGGCTGCCCGTCCTGGGTGAAGAAGCGGAAGGGAGCATCCTCACCATCACAGGTCCAGGTGATGGGAATGAGCTTGCCGCCGTTGGCAAAGTAACCGGTGCCGCCGTTGGTGAAGTTGGCGGTGTAGTAGATGCCGTCCATGGAAATATCCGCCAGCATGACAATGACGTTGGTGAAGCACTCGGGGTTTCCGGTGGTGCCGTCCACCATGGGGGTGTCATACTGGTTGTAGACGTACTTGCCCAGGCTCTCGTCATAGACCATAGAGGTGTCCTTCTTGTTGTTGCGGTAGGTGAAGGTCACGGTCACTGTTCCGGCGGTTTCTCCGGCGGCAGGGGTGCCGTTTTCCGTAAAGTGCAGGCCATAGTCCTTGTCCTCGGGCTGCTGGGTGGCGTAGCCCTTCTCGGTGAGCAGGGCTTCCACGCCCTCGGGCTTTACAAACAGACAGTGCTCCAGCTTGGAGGCGGGCTTAAAGGTAAAGTCCCGGTCCATTTTCCGGTAGGAATAGTCGGTGCCGTCATAGGTGTCCACATTGATGCGCTGCACACCCAGGCTCTTGGCGTGGCCCAGGGCCTGGTCCGAGCCGCTGGCATCCAGCAGCACCGCGTCATAGTGCTTTACAAGCAGATTGAACATGGGCCGCACGGACCGGACGGAACCGATCTCCTGGGCCTTGGTAATGTCCGTATACAGAGCCAGGTCCCGGATGATGGAGCCGTTGACCCACATTTCCATAAGAATATCCGCGCCCATGGTGCCGTAGTGGGGCAGGGCATCCCGGATATTGCTGACGGTGACGGCCACCACCCGGCCCGTATAGGGGGCATCCAGGGTTTCACCGTTTAAGGGGTTCGTATACACCGGGGCGGGCTCGGTGGTGGGCTCGGTGGTTTCCTCGGTGGTGGGGGCAACGGGAGCCTCCGTAGTGGCAGGGGCCTCGGTGGGCATGGTGGTCTTGGGGGGCACCAGTGCACAGCCCGTCAGGCTCAGGCACAGGGCCAGAAGCAGAGCAACATACTTTTTCATAACGCATACCTCGATTCAATCAGAATATTTTGTTACTCCTCGTCTTTGGCCAGGATGTCCGTCATGGTCTTTCCGATGGAGTAATAGAACACATTATCCCGGGCAGGCTGCAAATCCAGCAGCTGGCCCCGCTTGGAATAGACATTGTAGCAGCCGTAGAGCACAGGGATCACGCTGCCGTCCTCCGCCACCATCTGGCAAAGGTTGTAGAAGGTGCCGGAATTGGACAGGGCCTCCTTGGTCATGTTCAGCAGGGTCTCGTTGGCCAGAACCTTGTTGCCCAGGTTCCCGTAGCCCTTGAAGAACTCCGACAGGTCGGAATTGGGGGGCAGCTTGGTCTGGCCCAGGTAGATGTCATAGGTTCCGGCGTTCAGAACCTGCTGATAGGTGATGCCCGGGCCGGAGCCGCCGTATTCCAGAACACCGCAGGGAATGCCCAGCTCCGACAGGTGGGCCGCAATATCCCGGGCGGTCCGCAAGCGGGCAGAGTCGTCGGCGTTTACCAGCAGCTTGAGCTTCTGGACCTCATTGGTCTTTTTGTCTCTGGGGAACTGCAAATTGCCGATGGCGTCCAGGAATTTCATGGCGTCATACCCGTAGTTGGCCGCCAGACTGGGGTAATAATAGGGAGAGCCCGGGGAGGTGATCAGGGTGGTGGGCTGGGCCATGCCCCGGTAGTTGTCCTCATTAAGGGTCTCCCGGTCGATGGCATAGGTCAGGGCCTTTTTAAGCGTATCGTTTTTCTTGAACCACTCGGAATAGATGGTATTGCAGGAGAGATACAGCAGCACCCCGTTTTCCACTTCCCACAGCTCATAGTCGCAGCGGTATTCTCCGAAGGAGTCCAGCATGGGGTCGGCAACGGCCAGGTTCAGCTCGCCGAACTCAAATTCATCCCGCAGCTGGGTCTGGCTGGTGGCTTCCATCAATGTGATCACATTGGCCCGGACGGACAAGGTGGCATCGCACCACCAGGAGTTGTTTTTCACCAGCTGGACACTGTCCTCATTCTGCTGGAACACATAGGGGCCGGTGCCCAAGGGGTGCTCCGCTCCTACTTCCGAAGCCTTTACAATGGGAATGTCCAGAAGCAGCGGAAGATTCTGGTAGGCCGTGTCCGTAAAGAAGGTGATGCCCTCTCCGTCCTCGTGGAGCTTGTACTCCACGATGTGGGTGAAGCGGCCTTTATAATAGTCACTTTCCCGGGCGGCATCGTAGGAGGCGATCACATCCGCCGGGGTGACCCGGGTGCCGTCGGAAAATCGGGCATTTTCGTCTAAATAGAAGGTGTAGATCATGTTGCTGGGGGACACCCGGTATTTCGAGCACAAAATGGGCACAGTCTCATTTTTGCTGTTGTAGGCGAAGAGCCCCTGATACATCAGGGAAAACAGCACCCGGTTGGAAAAGTTCATGGCGATGATGGGGTTCATGGACCGGTTGGGGTAGTAGGCCAGGATCATGGTCTCCTCCGCCAGTTCGTCCGGCTCCGTAGGAACCTCCTCATCCTCCATTAAAAGTGCGTCTCCCGTGGGCACATAGGCCTCCTCCTGGGTCTTTCCGCAGCCGGAAAACAGGGAGAGAACCCCAGCGAAGCACAGCAGCAGGGCGATCAGCCGTTTCATAGCATTCCTCCTTTGCATACGATCACGGCCCCCTGGCTCCCCCGCCGTCCCCGGGTGGCCCGGTGGGACCAGTAGAGGTCGCTTTGACACACGGTGCAGGCATCACTGATGTCCACATATTGGACACCTGCCTGCCGGAGAACCCAGGCGTTTACCGCTTTCAGGTCGATGGTATATTTTTCCCCGTGGGGGCGAATATATGCCTGCATTTCCGGCCCAAAGGCAGAAATCAGGGCCTGGGGCACATCCTCGTGGGTCTCAAAGTGGCAGAAGCCGATGTTGGGGCCCACCGCCGCCCGGATGTTCTTGGGGCTGCTGCCGTATTCCCGGGCCATGGTCTCCACCGTCCGGGCGGCAATGGCGGAAACCGTCCCCCGCCACCCGGCGTGGGCCGCGCCCACGGCCCCGGTCACCGGGTCCCACAGTAAAATAGGGGTGCAGTCTGCGGAAAAGACCACCAGGGCCAGCCCCGGAACATTGGTCACCAGGGCATCGCAGTCCGGCAGATGGGGGGCATAGAGCCCTGCTCCCCGGTCTTTCTCTCCGGCCACATACACAATGTCCGAATGGACCTGCCGGGGCAGCACCACATTGTGGGGGTCAAAGCCCAGGGCCTGCCCTAAAATGCGGTAGTTTTCCTCCACATGCTCCCGGGTGTCGCCCCGGCCGCCGCCGATGTTCAGAGAGGACAGATAGCCCTGGCTGACCCCGCCCTTCCGGGTGGTAAAGCCGTGGGGAACTTCAATGCCCTCGGAAGCCAGATATACCAGCTCCCCTTTTTGGATTGTCTTTATCATGGCGTTCTCCTGTTTGCCGCGCAGGGGACGGTCCGGCCTTTAGAGCTCCATGCCGGCTTCCTTATCCTTCTGCATACAGCACTTTTTGTATTTTTTGCCGCTGCCGCAGGGGCAGGGGTCGTTGGGACCAACCTTCTTAGAGGCGTTGCGGATGGGCTGCTTCTTGACCACGCTGCCGTCGGAGGCACCGGCGGTGCCGGTCTCCTTGGCCACCTTCTCCCGCTTCACTTCCTGCTGGGGCTGGATGCGCACCAGGAACATCCGGCGCACGGTCTCCTCCTTGATGGACTCGATCATGCTCTGGAACATCTGGTAGCCCTCTTCCTTGTAGGCGATCACCGGGTCATGCTGGCCGTAGGCCCGCAGACCGATGCCCTGCTTCAAATCGTCCATGGCATCGATGTTGTCCATCCAGTATTCGTCCACCACCCGCAGAGTGATCACCCGCTCCAGCTCCCGCATGAGCTTGTCGCCGTAGGCCGCCTCCTTGGCGGCATAGGTTTCCTTGGCCAAATCGCAGAGGGCCTCGCCCAGCTTCTGGCTGTCCATGCCCATAAAGGAATCCTTGTGGGCGTTCAGGGTGCCGGGGGCGTAGTAGATGCCTTCGGTCTGCACCGCCAGCTCTTTCAGGGCTTCCTCGTTGGCGCTGCCGCCGTGCTGGCCCAGTACGGACACCACGGTGGAGGTCATAACGGAATGGAGCATGGAGAGAATGTTCTCCTGCAGGTCCTCCCCGTCCAGCACCTTCTGCCGCTGGGCGTAGATGACCTCACGCTGGGTATTCATCACGTCGTCATATTCAAGAACGCTCTTTCTGGCCTTGAAGTTCCGGCTTTCCACGTTCTTCTGGGCGTTTTCCACGGCACCGGAGAGGATTTTCGCGTCAATGGGGGTGTCCTCGTCCAGGCCCAGAGAATCCATCATGTTCATGATCCGCTCGGAGGAGAACAGCCGCATGAGGTCATCCTGGAGGCTCAGGTAGAACCGGCTTTCACCGGGGTCCCCCTGACGGCCGGAACGGCCACGGAGCTGATTGTCAATTCGGCGGGACTCATGGCGCTCGGTGCCGATGATAAACAGGCCCCCGGCATCCCGGACCTGCTGGGCCTCCTGGGCAATGGTCGCCTTATAGGTTTTGAGCAGGTCATTGTATTCCTGCCGAACGGCCAGAATTTCCGGGTCGGTGGTTTCCGCAAAGGAATCCGCCTCCGCGATCAGCTCCTCCGGCTTTCCCTGCCGCTTGAGCTCTGCCTTGGCCAGAAACTCCGCATTACCGCCCAGCATGATGTCGGTACCACGTCCGGCCATGTTGGTGGCAATGGTCACGGCCCCCAGCTTACCGGCCTGGGCCACGATCTGGGCCTCCTGCTCATGGTACTTGGCGTTCAGCACATTGTGGGGAATGCCCTGCATTTTCAGCATTTTGCTGAGGATCTCACTCTTTTCAATGGAGATGGTACCTACCAGCACCGGCTGGCCCTTGGCGTGGCAGGCCTTGACCTGCTCCACAATGGCCCGGAACTTTCCGGCCTCGGTCTTATACACCACGTCCGGATGGTCCACCCGGATCACCGGGCGGTTGGTGGGGATCTCCACCACGTCCAGCCGGTAAATGGCCTCAAATTCCTCCTGCTCCGTCAGGGCCGTACCGGTCATGCCGGAGAGCTTGTCATAAAGCCGGAAGAAATTCTGGAAGGTCACGGTGGCCAAGGTCTTGCTTTCGCTGGCCACCGTCACCCCTTCTTTGGCTTCAATGGCCTGGTGCAGGCCCTCGTTATACCGGCGGCCATACATCAGTCGGCCGGTAAACTCATCGACGATGATGATTTCCCCGTCCTTGACCACATAGTCAATGTCCTTTTTCATCAGGCCCCGGGCCTTCATGGCCTGGTTGATGTGGTGAGACAAAGTTGTGTTTTCCGCATCCGCCAGATTTTCCACCCCAAAGAATTTTTCGGCCTTGGCAATGCCGGAGGCGGTCAGGGACACGGTCCGGGATTTTTCATCCACAAAGTAGTCACAGTCGTAATCGTCCTGAACTTCCTTGTCCTCGGTCTTGGCAAAGACCTGCTTGCGCAGGGTGGCCACGAACTGGTCCGCCATCTGGTACAGCCGGGAGGAATCCTCGCCCTTGCCGGAGATGATCAGAGGCGTCCGGGCCTCGTCGATCAGAATGGAGTCCACCTCGTCCACAATGGCAAAGGCATGGCCCCGCTGCACCAGCTCCTGCTTGTAAATGGCCATGTTGTCCCGCAGGTAGTCAAAGCCCAATTCATTGTTGGTGCAGTAGGTGATGTCCGCGGCGTAGGCCACCTTCCGCTGAGGCGGCAGCATCCCGGGGATCACCAGACCCACGGTCAGGCCCATGTAGCGGTAGACCTTGCCCATCCACTCGGACTGGTACTTGGCCAGATAATCGTTGACGGTGACGATGTGAACGCCCCGGCCGGTGAGGGCATTGAGGTAGGCCGGCAGAATGGCCACCAGGGTCTTGCCTTCACCGGTTTTCATTTCCGCAATGCGCCCCTGGTGCAGCACAATGCCGCCGATGAGCTGCACCGGATAGGGCCGCAGGCCGATCACCCGGTCCGCCGCCTCCCGAATGGCGGCAAAGGCCTCGGGAAGCAAATCATCCAGGCTTTCGCCGTTTGCGTAGCGGTCCTTGAACTCCTGGGTCTTGGCCTTCAGCTCCTCTTCGGACAGGGCTTTATAGGGCTCCTCCAGGGCCAGAATGGCATCCACCGTGGGCTGGATCTTTTTCAGCTCACGCTGGGAGCGGGTCCCAAACAATTTGGTCATCAATCCCATGTGGGATCTCTCCTTTCAAATCCGGGATACATGCCGGATTTCCTTCAAAATTTGCTAATCTATGGCATTATACCATACCCGGTCAAAAAAATATAGGGTATTTTGTGAACAAAAAAACCTGTTGGGTTTTTAAGAAACCTGTGATATGATGGACGCAAGCAACATTCCCCCGGAGCAGAGGGAGTCATTTTTTGCAAGGAGGGATTTTCCGTGTCTTGTAACCACGCGCTGGAGGTTCTGGGCTGCCGCTCCTTTCAGGCCCTTTTGAAGGTGGGTAACTACTTTATGGGCTATCGGATGCCCCAATATCTGGAGGGCCCGGGAAAGATCCGGGAATTGGGGGCTTTTCTTCGGGAGAAAACGATCAATGATGTGCTGGTAGTCACCGGCTCCGGCATGGTCCGCCGGGGGCAGGTGGAGCCCATGCTGGAGGGCTTCCGAAAGGCCGGAATCCGCTATCATGTGGTGCCCTTTGACCACCCGGACCCCAGCTCTTTGGATGTGGAAGCCGGATTCGCGGCCTACAAGGCCCAGGGGTGCAAGGCCATCGTGGCCCTGGGGGGCGGCTCCCGCATTGACTGCGCCAAAGCCATTGCCGCCAAGGTGACCCACCCGAACAAGTCCGTTTCCCAGCTTCAGGGGCTTTTAAAAGTCCACAAGCCCATTGTGCCCTTTGTGGCCATCCCCACCACCGCCGGTGCCGGGTCGGAGACCACCGTGGCCGCCGTCATCACCGATGCCGACACCCACCGGAAGGCCGCCATCAATGATCCCTTCCTGATTCCTAAATATGCGGTGCTGGACCCGGAGCTCACCGTAGGGCTGCCCCCTTTCACCACCGCCACCACCGGCATGGATGCCCTGGCCCACGCCGTGGAGGCCTACACCAATCACACCTATAACACCAAGCTGGAAAATAAGCTTGCCAAGGAAGCCGTCCGGCTGATCCACGACAATCTGCTCATCGCCTACGCCCAGGGGGACAACCTGGAAGCCCGGCAGAACATGCAGCGGGCCGCCTTCTACGCCGGCCGGGCCTTCACCCGGGGCTGCGTGGGCTATGTCCACGCCATCGGCCATACCCTGGGGGGCCTCTACGGCGTCAGCCACGGTCTTGCCATGGCGGTGCTGCTGCCCCGGGTCATGCGGGCCTATGGCCCCGCCGCCCAGAAGCGTCTGGCAGAGCTGGCCCAGGTCTGCGGCATTCCCGGGAACACCCAGGAAGAACTGGCGGAAGGGTTCCTTAGCTGGATGGAGCAGGCCAACGAAAAAATGGGCATCCCCAAGGGCTTCGACATGATTCAGGACCAGGACATCGACCAAATGATCACCTGGGCCAAAAAAGAAGCCAACCCCCTCTACCCCGTCCCCGCCGTCTGGGGCCGGGAGGAACTGCGGCAGGTCATTGAAAGCCTGCGGATCAAAAACGGGAGTGGGAACGTACATTGACAATTCTTCCGTTTTATGCGTAAAAAGAAGACCGCCTTGCGGAAAGCAAGGCAGTTGACAAAACATCGAAAACGGGGTATAGTATAGATACAAAGGGTGCCACCAGCAGGTCGGCTCCCCACATGATTACGAGGAGTAACCGGGCTGTGGAAAGTTAGCGGTTACTTCTCGTTGTTGTTTACCTGGAGAACCAGGGCAATGACAGTAGCAATGACCATGCAGAATTGAAATAATTCTTCCCATGTAACCATATCTGCCACCCCCTTTCCTTACGATTGGGGGCAAAAGAAGCACATTACCCCCGAATAAAATCCAGGGGAACCGCCTGCCGGGGTGCTGGTGGCACCGTAGACAGCATACCACAGAAACGGACAAAATGCAAGCAAATCGGCAATTGTCGCGTGCGGGTAGCCAGGCTGTTGACAAAACACGCAAAAAGGGCTATAATATGAATACAAAGGGTGCCACCAGCAGGTCGGCTCCCCATGTTTCTCACGAAGAGATAATCGTTACTTGGGGAAGTGGGCGATTATCTCTTCTTGTTGTTTTCCTGGAGAACCAGGGCAATGACAGCTACAAGCAACATACCAAATTGAAACAATTCTGACCATGTAACCATACCGTCACCCCCTTTCTATGTGAACGGGGGCAAAAAGAAGAGTACCCCCGAATAAAATCCAGGGGAACCGCCTGCCGGGGTGCTGGTAGCACCACAGACAGCATAACACAGAACTTGACAAATTGCAAGCGCGCAAGCGCAAAATCGCCCCCGGTTTTGTAGTGAAACCGGGGGCGTTTTACGTCTGGTAAGGACTGCGGTCAGGGAAAAAGATCAACTGCCAACGTTTCCGTATTCTTCCCTGATTCTTTCCCCCACAAGCTCCTCGTCCAGGGAAACAATGGATTCCACGATGTCCAGTTCCTGTTCCCTGAATAGATCGATTAGCAACTGGACGCTTACAAAGTTTCCCTGGGTGTCAAACTGGAAATTCAGGAAGTAAAAGGATAGATATTCCGGAGAATCGATGTAAGGCTTGTCAATGCGGAGCATGACCACGGTGCCGTTTTCATCGGTGAGGGTATGCTGGTAGGTCACGGAATCATCCCATTGGAAAGAGGCCAGCCAGGGCATTTCTATGTCCGTATCCCGGTTGCCATCCTGTTCCCAAGTACCGCCCTGACTGGTGTATACGGTGCCGTTTACAACCATGCGGCCCGTTTTCAGGGGGAGCTGCTGTTCCTGGGCAATGGCGGCGGATTCCGGAGCGATTTCCGTAAGCACCAGCCGATTTTCCCCGTCCTGATAAAAATTTGTCACCGACCAGGGCCGCAGGCGGTCTCCGGTGGCGGACCGCTGAATGAGCAAGTGGCAGCTGCCGGATCGGATGGCGTTGAGGACCGCCTGGCACTGTTCCATAGCGGCTTCCCGGCCAGGGGGTTCTGTTGCCACGGGCGTCCCATCTATGGACACGGTTTTCAGAAAATCTTCGGTGCGTATGCTGGAAATCTGATTCAGGTCGAACCACACGTCATAAATATGGTCGCCGAAGATAAAGAAGGTGTGCAGCTCATTCAGGGCATCCAGGTTGCCGTCCCAGAAAATCTCGGTCTCCGCGTCCCCGTAGGGGGAACTGCCGGACATATAGGAGAGGGGGCAGCCCAGTTCCGCTTCTTTCAGCTCCACCAGATCCGAGGCTACAAACGCCGGATAATCCCGCCGATCAATGCCGCCTATGGTCTTTCCTTCTTGGAGCAGCGCCAGGCCGTTCTCCCGGTTTTCCGCCTCAACACCCTGGGGAAGTGTCATTGTAAGCGAGCCGTATTGCAGGGTATCCCCGTCTGCCGCAATGCCCGTGCCCGCACTTGGATCGACTGCATTCCCCTTTTCTTTGGGGTTCACGGCACAGGCCGCCAAAACAGCGGCACATACCAGGAAACAAAGCAAGCTGACCCAGACCTTGGGCTTCTTCCATTTTGCCATATTCAAAACCCGTCCTTTCGTATCACCCTGACCGAAGGCCAGGGGCGTAACGGCAATACGCTTCTTGCCGGTGGCCAGCCGCAGCAGGGAGGCGGAATAATCCCCCCGGATCTGGGGCCCCAGCTGCCGGATCACCGCTTCATCACAACTCATTTCCATATCCTTTCCGGCCAGCACGAAGGCCACCCACACCAAAGGATCAAACCAGTGGATACACAGGGCGCAGTAGGCCAGAAGCTTCCAGATGTGGTCACAGCGGCGGATGTGGTGCCGCTCGTGGGCAAGAATGTAGGGCAGCTCCTGGGCGGGGATATGGGAGGGCAAATAGATTCTGGGCCGGAATACTCCCAGAACAAAGGGAGTGTCAATATAGTCGGCCCAATAGATGCCCTGTTCCAAAGGCACCGCCCCCACCAGCTTTTTCCGGAGCCGGAGGTACTGCCCCATGCCGGAAAGTCCCAAGACAGCCACCCCGGAAAGCCAGAGCGCAGGGACAAGGGATGCCCGGTCAACGGGCTTGTTTTCCCGGGAGGGCCGGACTGGGACTTCCCGGTCTGCGAGGGCTTCGGAAAAAGCGGGAACATCCCCGGGAAGGAAGGAAATCACCGTCGTTCCCGGAGCGGCCACCCGGGTCTCCGGCTTTAGCATGTTCAAAAACGAGACCGGGGCGCTGAAGGACAGCGGACACAGAAGCCGGAACAGCACCACGGACCAGAGGGCGTAGGAAAAAATCTTCGGAAACCGCTTTAAAAGCAGCCGTACCAGCAGCACCGGCAGGATCACCAGGCTGCCGGTCACACTCATGTTCAGCACCGCCGAAAACAGCTTATCCACAGGACTCCCTCCTCATCTCGTCAATGAGCTGCTGCAACTGGTCAATTTCCCCGTCGGATAGCCGCTTCCGGCTGCCAAAGGCGGCCAGAAAGGCGGGCAGGGAGCCATGGAAGGTTTCTTCCACAAACTGCTCACTCTGCCGGGCATAAAATTCCTCCCGGCTCACCAAAGCGGTGACCTGACTGCCGTCATTCCGGAACAGGCCCCGGTCGCACAGCCGTTTCAACACCGTATAGGTGGTGGTGCGCTTCCAGTGCAGCCGCTCCTGTGCCAGCTCGGTCAGACGCCGGGAGGTCACCGGCGCATTGTCCCAGATGATGTCCGCAAAAATGCCTTCGATTTGCCCAAGCTTGTATTCTGCCATTGGGGCTCCTCCTTTGCTCTACTGTTTGTAGACAAGTATACTCTACTACATGTAGACCAAAAAGTCAAGCCCGTTTTGAAACATAGAGCCGCTGCGCCGGTTGTGTGAGCGGGTGGAGCAGAATACCCGTAACGGAGACCGGCATATTGAAGACGACATTGCCTTTCACACCTGCATTGCCGAGAGCAGCAAAAACCTGGTGGTGGGTCAGATGGTGGCCATCGCCCTGCTGGAAAGCCACTCCGCCATGCTGTATAACGCGGCCAAGGACGCGTATTGCTTCTCCAAAAAGTACGACCTGCACATCATCGACCGTGTCGGCGGCGACGGCTCCGGCAGGATCCAGAGATAAAGGAAAAAAACAAGACCGTTCCGGTAAGTGCTCCGGAACGGTCCTTTTTTCTTGCCCGGGAGGATCGCTCTGACGTGCTCCAGCCGGGCGGGGCAATTCTTGGCAAGCGCACATCCCGACAAAATGTGGGGGTGATGCGGCTGTAAATCCTGCACTTTACAGGCTGTCGTTTTGTAGGGGAGTTTTGTATAATATAACTATGAAAACTTGAACAGGAGGTTATTCTCATGGCATTTTCTCTCGACAGCAAGGTAAAGGACATTCTGAAGAATCCGGCGGCGGCAGCGGTTCTGGACAAGTACAGCCCCGGCGCTTCCACGAACCCCCAGATGAAGCTGGTTGGCGGTCTGACATTGCGGAAGCTTTCTTCCTTCCCCCAGTCCGCATTCCTGAAGCCCCATCTGGAAGCCCTGGAAAAAGAACTCCAGGAAATTGAATAATACCTCAAAAGAAGCGGCTCCCGAATGGGAAGCCGCTTCTGATTTATTCAGAGTTTCCTTTGTTTCCTTAGATCTGGGGGACGAAGATCCCGACATTCTGGCCGCCGTCGGCGAGAATGTCTACGCCGTTAATGTACCCGGCACGGAAAAACTTGCTTTCCTCATCCTCCGCCTCTCCGGCCAGGACAATGGCAGAATCCGTGCCCAGCTCCTTGCAGATGGCCTTTCCCATGCCGCCGTGACCGCCGGTCACCACTGCTGTGATGGTTTTCTTCATGTTGATACCCCAAAATTTTTTATGGGCAGCCCCCTGCAGGGGCTGCCCGGGGCGTTTTATAGCTTAGAGATTTAGAAACAGGTCCAGCCGCCGTCACACTTGAGTTCTTCTCCGTTGACATAGCGGGACTGGTCACTGGCCAGGAACAAAATGGCATCCGCCAGATCCTCCGGCATGGCGAGCTCCCCGGAGAATTCCAGAAGCTTGCTGGTTCTGCCAAATCCAAATTCATCGGAGGGCGGCATGACCAACGGAATGTCGGTCACCACGCCGCCGGGAGATAGGGCATTGCAGCGAATGCCCTGCTCCATGTACATAAATGCCGTGTTTTTGGTGGCCGACAGCACGGCTCCCTTGCTGGCGCAGTAGGCCGCGCCGGAGGTCTGGTGGGTGGCTCCTACGGAGCAAATGTTGACGATCACACCGCCGTCCCCCTGGGCCAGGTACTGCTTACATTCCTCCCGCATTCCGTACATCAGGCCAAAGGTATTGACCCGGAATGTCTCATGGAGCATTTCGTCTGACATATCGGCAATGGCGGTGTTGTCATCCATGATACCGGCACCGTTGACGGCGGCATCCAGCCTTCCAAAGGTCTCCACGGCCTTTTGAACCATGCCAACGGCTGTGGCGGGGTCGCCCACGTCTCCGGCATACCAGGCCATGGTACCGGGCATCCCTTTGCATTCTTCCGCCAACTCTTTCAGCCGTTCTTCCCGGCGGGCGACTGCCACCACCTTGGCCCCTTCCTGACAGAAAAGGGCCGCTGTGGCTCTGCCGATGCCGGCGGAAGCGCCGGTGACGATGCAGACCTTTCCATTCATTCTACCCATAAACCTACCTCCTATCAACAAAAGACCTTGCCGACGACCACCGCCGGAGAATCATTGCAGCCTACCGTCAGCTCCGCACCGTCGGGCACGTCCGCCCGGACCGTGGCGAAGCCGATATTCTTTTCCACAGTGTAGCCATAGATGGTCTGGGCGCAGCGGCCCACCTCCACGCCGTACCAGTACACCCGCTCCCAGATGGAAATGTCCTCCGTGGATTCCCGGGAGAATTCCAGGCCCACCATCCGGTATTTGGGATGGGCTTTCCGTTCCAGGGCGGCCTCCTTGCCGATGAAGTCTTTCTCCGCGGCCATGGCCCAACCAAGGCCGCATTCGTAGGGACTCAGGTGCTTGAAGTCCTGTTTCAGGGCGAAGCCTTTCTCCATGGGAATGGAACGGACATAGACCTCCAGAGTTTGCAGCTCCCGGCCGCCAACACCTTCCACGGCTTTCAAAGCGGCATCGTGGATGGCCTGACTCTTCTCAAAGGCCGCATAGATTTCATAGCCGTTTTCCCCGGTGAAGCCGGAGCGGTGGATATAAACGGGAATATCCCCGATTTTTCTTTCGCAGATGGCAAACCGTTTCAGCTCCCCCACCGGCGCGTCCAGCAGGGCATTCATGGCCTTCAGGCTGTCCGGGCCCTGCACGGCGTACATATCATAGTCATAGGTGATGATCTTCGCCTGAATATCCGCATTCCCCTTGTGCTTTTCAATCCAGGGCAGCAGCCGGGGGCCGTACAAGTCCGAGACCCAGTAGAGGCCTTCCGCCATGTGCATGACGATCACGTCGTCAATGATCTCCCCTTTTTCATCCAGGGAGGCGGTGTATTTGGATTTTCCCACCGGCACCTTGGACAGGTCGCTGACGTAGATTTTTTGCAGCACCTCCAGGGCATCCTTCCCGGTGATCTCCACCAGATCGTGGGTCCACCGATAGAAGCCAACGCCTTGACGGATGGCCATGGCATCGGCCCGGGCAACGGTATCTTCTTTAAACAGCATATTCCGGCACCTCCTTACAGCATGCGCAGGTCTTCCTTGCGGATAACCTTGATATACATCTCTTCTTCCTCCCGGTCCTCAATGACGCAGGACCACTCAGGGCTGACCAGGGTCTTGGCGGCACCGTTCCACTGGGCCTCGTAAGCATCGATGAGCTCCTCCAGCGGGGCCATTTCATAGCGGGCGGTGAAATCTTCGCTCTTGACCTTGATCCAGGTCTCGTCCTTGGTCCAGCGGACCATTTCATAGGGCACCTGCTGCACATCCAGCATATAGCGGATGTAGCCGCCCAGAAGCCGCCCGTCGTTATCATCCATCCCGTGGGGCACGCCCAGGAAGCTCCGCAGACCCTCCTTGGCGAAGGGGTCCATGAACTGATTCTTGCCCGCCGTGGCAAACACAATGCGGAATACCCGCAGGAACTCCTCTTCGTCAGGAGCCATGTCCTTAATGGCCATCATAGGGAACTGGATGGACCAGACCCAGCCCATCTGGGCCACCCAGTGGTAGGCGGTCTCCAGGGAGGTCTCTTCTCCGAAGTTCTGGGTATACTGGCCGTTGCGCAGGCACTGACCCTCTTTGACCATCCGCTCCCGGGGGGTGTCGTGGATGGGGTCTACCGGCTGCTGCATATGCTCCAGCCAGTCCTGCTTGGGTAGTCCGTACACATCCCGGCGCTCCGCCACCACCCGGCAGTGCTTGTTGCCGCAGCCCCGGGCCTGACACATGTTCAGCGCCACCTCGTTCTCCGTTCCGTTGGAGGAGGCCAGGTCAAAGTTGGCAGTGAACATGCTGGTGGTCATGTTGCAAAGCTCGCTGCCTACAATGTCCCAGGGGCAGGTATCCAGCTCTTTTTCCACCCGGTTCCGGGTGAACTGGATCACACGGCCGGCCATATTCTCCCATTCGTCGCCGGAGTCGCCGGTGATGCCTCCCAGCCAGCTGGACTTTTCGCAGAGCTCCGGGATGTTGAAGGCTTCATAAAGAGCCTGGTTTACATAAGCATTTTGCTCCTCCGGGGAGCCCGCCACCGCCATATTCATCATATTGGCAATGTCACAAATGGCGGCAGTCCGCTTTTCCCAGCTGGGCTCGAAGATCCGCATGACCTGGAAGAGGTTGGCGGTCATGGCAGCGATCTGCCGGTTCAGCTGCTCATAGGCTTCTTCTTCCGTAATAAGCTTGCCCCAGGCGGTAGCGAAGCATTTTCTGGTATCCAGTTTTTCTTTCAGCATGGTATGCCTCCTAACTTCTTTAGGGAAGCTCTGATTAAATCGGCAAGAGCTGACGGCGAAAGATTTTGGCTCCAGGCAAGGTTTGGAAAATGGGGGAATACTGTATGTATTTCCCATTTTTCAAACCGCAGTCTGGGGGCAAAAGATTCGCCGCTCAGCCGCAGACGATTTATTCAGAGTTTCCTTAGCTGTGGCTCCATTATAGTGAAAAAGCGTCCGGGAGGGTATTCTACAAAAACGGTGGTTTTGCCCATCCTTTCCCGTACAATTTGTATTCCGCCAAACCATACAATTTATAGGGCCGCAATTTGTGAATATTCCCTATAAAGCAAGGAACCCCCATACAAAATGTACGGGAGGTCTCTTGACAGCCTTCCGGAGAAAAACTATAATGGTCTCAATTTTCTTGGGGAGGCGGCCTTATGAAGCTGTGCGCGGATATTCTCTATTGGCGGCTGAAAGAAAAACTGACCACGGTCACGCTGCGGGGCAAAACCGGCAGCGAGCTGGCACTGAACCGGCCGGAATTTTACCTGGACCGCACCCAGTCCTTTGAAAAAAACAGGGTGTATGTGTGCTCTGCGGATCATCTGCCCCAAAGCCCCCGCTTGGGGGAAAATGTCTGCCTGGTGTGCCTGGGGCAGCGCCGGGAGCTCAACGCCTGCTACGACCGGTGCAGCGTGATCCTGGTAGAGGGTCCGTGGGATATTTTCCGGGTGTTCAATCTGGTGCAGGAGGTATTCAACCTCTGCGACACCTGGGAGGAGCAGCTCTGGTCCATTCTGCGCCACGGGGCGGCCCTGCCGCAAATGCTGGATGTGAGCCGGGGCATTTTTGAAAACCCCATGCTGCTGACCGGCTCGGACTTCCGCTATCTGGGGGTCACGGAGGAAGGGTATCTGCAAAACGAGCTGGGGCTCCAGCTGGATACCCAGTCCTTTGACGTGGAAAAAATGGCCACATTCCTGTCTCTGCATGACATGTCCAACCATGTGCGGGAGCCTCTGCTGTTGGAATTGCAGGGAAGGCGGACCCTCTCTGTGAACATCTTCGATCAGGAGGAGTATCTGGGCTGCCTGACTGTTTATGAAGGCACCCGGCCCTTCCGGGATTCCGACACGGCCCTGGCGGTTTTCTTCTCCAAGCTTCTGCGGCAGGCCATCCAGCTCAATCCGGTGCTGGCCGGCACCCGCACCGCTGTACGCCGGGCGCTGCGCAGCGTCATCTCCGGGCAAAGCATCGATTTTGAATACCGCCGGGCCATGGGTGTGGAAAGCGGAAAGCACGACTGGGTCTGCGTGAAGCTGATCCCCAGATCCGGCGGCACCCATCTTCCCGGCGCCTATCTCTCCGCTGCCCTGGAGGAACGGCACCCGGGGGCCATTGCCTTTGAGTTTGAGACCGCCGTGGCGGGTTTCCTGCCTGCCCAGCAGGCTGAAAAGGAATCCACAAAGGAACTGCTGCCGCTTTTGGAACGGCTGGGGGTCGTCTGCGGTATTTCCTCCGTGTTTTCCAGCCTCTACGATGGGGGCCATGGCTGGTTTCAGGCCTCTTCCGCCCTGCGGCTCGGGCTGACCCAGAACGGCACCCTGTCTGTATTCTATTTCCAGGACTATCTCCTGCCCCAGCTTCTCAGCGGGGCCCTGTCCGGCCGTCCGACCTGGGTATTCTATACCGAAGGATTGAAGCGGTTAAAGGAGCACGACGATGGGTCCCAGGTGTCCTATCTGCATACGCTGCGGGTGTATCTTGACAACAATCTGTCCGTCACCAAAACCGCCGCCGCCCTGTTTCTCCACCGCTCCACCCTGCTGGACCGGCTGAGCCATATCACCGCCATGCTGGGCCGGGACCTCAAAGACCCGGACTACTGCCTGACCCTGGGCATCGTGCTCCGGGCTGAGCTGGAGCAGAAGAGAAGCGGGCAGACCGGCCCCCTGTAGGGCCGACGCCCATTGGGGCAAAAGCGCAAATCCCCTCCGGAACGATCAAAAACCCCGCCTTCCAGTTGGAAAGGCGGGGAAATTTGGTTTTGTGGCTTAGTACATGCCACCGGCCTGACCGGCGGCGGCAGCGGCGGCTGCGTCGGCAGCGGGGTCGGGCTTATCAACCACCAGGCTCTCGGTGGTCAGCACGCAGGAGGCAATGGAGGCGGCATTCTCCAGGCTGGAACGGGTGACCTTGGTGGGGTCCACGATGCCGGCGGGGATCATGTCCACATACTCCTCGGTGTAGGCGTTGTAGCCGTAGCCCACCTTGCCGGAGGTGCGGATCTTCTCGTAAACCACGGAGCCGTCCACGCCGGCGTTCTCGGCGATCTGACGGATGGGGGCCTGCAGGGCGGTGGCGATGATCCGGGCGCCGGTCTTCTCGTCACCGTGGAGGGTGGCGACCAGCTTCTCAACAGCCTCAATGGCGTTGACCTGGGCGGTACCGCCGCCGGCCACGATGCCTTCCTCAACGGCGGCACGAGTGGCGTTCAGGGCGTCCTCTACCCGGAGCTTCTGCTCCTTCATGGCGACCTCGGTCTGGGCGCCGACCTTGATGACGGCTACACCGCCGGAGAGCTTTGCCAGACGCTCCTGGAGCTTTTCCCGGTCGTAGTCAGAGGTGGTGGTGGCAATGGCGGAACGGATCATGTGGGCCCGCTCCTGGATGGCTTCGGGGGTGCCGTCGCCGTCCACAATGGTGGTGGTGTCCTTGGTGACGACGACCTGACGGCAGTGACCAAGGTCCGTCATCTGCGCATCGCTGAGCTCCATGTTCAGGGTGCTGGAGATCACGGTACCACCGGTGAGCACGGCGATGTCCTGGAGCATTTCCTTCCGGCGGTCGCCAAAGCCGGGGGCCTTGACGCAGACCACGTTGAAGCGGCCCTGGAGACGGTTCAGAAGCAGGGTAGCCAGTGCGTCACCCTCTACATCTTCCGCGATGATGATGAGCTTCCGGCCGGACTTGACGATGGGCTCCAGAATGGGCAGGATCTCCTGAATGGAGGCGATCTTCTTATCGGTGATCAGCAGGTAAGCATCGTCCAGGACGGCTTCCATCTTGTCGGTATCGGTGACCATATAGGGGGAGATGTAGCCCCGGTCAAACTGCATGCCTTCAACAACATCCAGGCCGGTCTCGGCGGTCTTGCTCTCCTCGATGGTGATGACACCCTCGGTGCCAACCTTCTCCATGGCTTCGGCGATCAGCTTGCCCACGGACTCGTCACCGGAGGACACGGTGCCGACTCTGGCAATGTCCTCAGAGCCCTGAACGGGGACGGAGTTGGCCTTGATGGCCTCCACGGCGGCGGCAACGGCCTTCTCGATGCCCTTGCGCATGACCATGGGATTGGCACCGGCGGACAGGTTCTTGAGGCCCTCCTTGGTGATGGCCTGAGCCAGCAGCGTGGCGGTGGTGGTGCCGTCACCGGCAACATCGTTGGTCTTGGTGGCCACTTCCCGGATCAGCTGGGCGCCCATGTTCTCAAAGGCATCCTCCAGCTCGATCTCCTTGGCGATGGTCACGCCGTCGTTGGTGATCAGGGGAGAACCGTACTTCTTGCCCAGAACCACGTTGCGGCCCTTGGGGCCCATGGTGACCTTCACGGTATCGGCCAGCTGGTCAATGCCGGATTGCAGCTTCTTTCTGGCTTCTTCGCCATATACGATCATCTTTGCCATAATGTGTATCCTCCTTAGTCCGTTACGACGGCCAGAATGTCGTCCTGCTTGACAAACTTGTAATCTACCTTATCCAGGGTCAGGTCCGTGCCGGTGAACTTGCCGACGACCACCTTGTCACCGACGGAAACGGTCATGGTCACGTCCTTGGTGCCGGGGCCTACGGAAACGACCTGGTAAATTGCGGGCTTCTCTTTGTTGCTGGTGGCCAGAATAATGCCGGAAGCAGTGGTTTCAGGGGCTTCGTGCGCCTTCAGCAGCACATTGTCAGCCATGGGTTTCAGTTTCATAACGTATTCCTCCATGTTTGCAATATTATAGACTGCCGGGAGACCCGGCACTTCTCTACTTGAGTTGTTGCTTAGCACTCATTATCTCTGAGTGCTAAGATATAATAGCGCAATTGGAATCAAAAAGCAAGAGGGAAAAGGGGCTTTTCCGTAAATAATTTATGAATGCTTTGTAACGCTCCGGATCAGGGCCAGCAGGTTCCCGTCCGTAAGACCCGGCAGGGTGTAGGCCCCGTCCAGAAGGGCGTCCATATTTTCCGCGTCGTTTTCCAGTTCTTTAGACAGCAGCTGCCCGGTCTCCACCGGGTCACCACCTAAGAGGCAGGAAAGGAGCACCAGGCTCACCGCCATCTTCCCCCGGCAGACCAGATCAAAGTCCGAAATGGCCTGGAGCCAGTAGCGGGAAATCAGATAGCGCAGCATGGCTCTATCTTGGGGAAGAACGGCTCTGGGGGCGGGGTGATTCAGAAGCTCCTTCCACTTTGGCGTCAGAATTTCCAGCTCCCGGAAGACCTGCAAAAAGGATTCTAAATCGGCTTTCTGTTCCAGCTCCGGGCAAGCCTCCGGGGAAAAGGGCTCCTCCGGGCCGCCGTCCAGCAGGGCCTGGGCGTGGTAGGTAAAGAGGAGCAGCCGGGTCAGGGGGTCCGGGCCATAAGTCAGCTCCATGGCGGTCTCCCGGGTGGAAAGCAGAATTTCCATATCCCGGGGATCGTAGTCAGGCATTTCCGTGGGGTTCCCCTGGGTGACCCAATTCCAGCGGTCCTGAGAAAGGAGCATCCGGGCGGCCTCCGGGCAGCTCAGCTCCAGGCCCAGCTCCAGAAAGCTGCCGTAGTCATGGCGCAGCCGGGGAAAGTCCCGACAGGTTGTGCACAGGGCCTCCTCCCCCAGCTCCGCCTGGATGCGGCACAGCCCATCCTGCCGCCACATGGGGCATCGAGTCCCCTCCAGGGTCAGATAGGTTTCCCCGTCCTCGTCCCGCAAATAATGCCGCAGCCGGTCCCCCAGCGCCCCGGGAAGCCCCCGATAAACCTTTGCCTTCTCCTCATCCACCGCCACATCCCACATCTGGCAGCAGCTATCGGGGCACTGGCCTGCAATGCACCGGAAGGAGTCATAAAAATCTGGTTTTCTTATTTCCATAGTGCGATCCTTTCTAAAACCGTCTTTGCCGCAAGCATAGCACAGGGTCACGGGGATTTCAAGCAAGAATATCCAATGTGCACCGCCCGGTGTGGTACCGATCGAGTGGTATACATTAGACGATGCCTGTAGGGGCGGCAATCTGCCGCCCGCTACGTTTCGAATATAACCTGTGCAGTTGAATGGTATCACGCAATGTAGCGGCGATGATTCATCGCCAAGCAACGTAACGAATATAACCTGTGCGGTTGAACGGCACCACCCCCCGACATGTCATTCCGAGCGTAGTGAAACGGAGTCGAGGAATCTTCCCAAGTAGCAGATTTTACCTTACGTTGGTACTTTCTGCCACGTGGTGGATTCCTCCACTCCGCTTGCGCTTCGGTCGGAATGACACGTCGATAGGTGGTTTCATTCATCCACACAGGTTGTATTTGAAACGTGTCGGGCGGCAGGTTGCCGCCCCTACGGTAATGTACCACGTTTTTCGCATTTTTGAAATATAAAACGACGATATGTGCATTAAATATACAGAAAATCGGAACAAATGTATTGTGCGGACATCATTGTCAACAGGACCGGGCAAAACCCGGTCCTGTTTGAGTTTAATTGAGGTTTAATTTCCGGCTGGTCAGGTAATACATGGCCCAGTAGCTGCCCAGGATCACTGCCAGGGAGAGCAGGTTGATGGCGGTGACAACGGGGGCCTGTTCTTGCATGAGCAGGGGGATGGTGATGAAAAACTGGACAATGTTGATGCCGTAGTACACCAGGATCGCCACCAGAATGGGATGCTTCCTGGCGATGATGCTGCCGATGGTGATGGAGAGCATCAGGGTCAGCAGCAGGCTCAGGGCTTTCAGGGCAACCAATCCAAGGCCCTGGAGGAGGGCACCGCTGACGGGTTGGAACTCCCTCCACATTTCATACAGGTGTCGCTGTGCCGTCTCCCAGAAGTCTGCGGAAATCTGATCCCAGGGAAGACCCAGGGCGAAGATGCCGCCGGCGCAGAGGATCGCCACCAGGACCGCCAGCAGCACCAGGAGCATTTCCAGAACGCTTTCCAGAATGGCAGACAGCAGCAGCTGATGGTGGGTCACCGGCAGGGTGTAGGTCAGGTACCCTTCCTCTGTAAAATGGCTTTTATAAAACCGCCAAAGGACATAAAATAGAGAAGCACCGCAGGACAGGGATACCGCCGCCAGGGCCGTAAAAATCAGAAGCACCAGCACCACCGCCCAAAAGGTAGAGTCCATCCCAAAGCCATCCAGCCGGAGCATGGTAAAGGCCAGCAGCCCCAGCAGAATGCCGGAGATGAGGATCACGGCGCACAGGGTCAGCAGCACCCGGCGGTTGGTCCGCCACTGGGCTTTTAGTAATTTTCCAAACATCTGAATTCCTCCCGAAACAGTTCATCCAGGGATTTCCCGGTTTCTTCCCGGACCTGGTCGGTGCCGCCCTGGCGGACCACCCGGCCCCGGTTTAAAAATACGAAGCCATCCAGCACCCGCTCCACGTCCCCAATCAGGTGGGTGGAGAGCAGCACCGTGGCGCTGGGGTCATAATTTGTGATAATGGTGTTCAAAATATAGTCCCGGGCCGCCGGGTCCACGCCGCCGATGGGCTCATCCAGAAGATAGAGCTTTGCCCGCCGGGACATGACCAGCACCAACTGGACCTTTTCCTGGTTGCCCTTGGAAAGGGTTTTGAGCTTCCTGTCCGGGTCGATGTCCAGGGTCTTCAGCATGCCCTCTGCCCGGGCCCGGTCAAAGTCTTGGTAAAAGTCCTGGAAGAAATCCAGCACCTGGGTGATCTTCTGGGACCGGTTCAGGTAGGTCCTGTCTGGTAGGTACGATACCAAGGCCTTGGTGTCCGGGCCAATGGGCTGGCCGCAGATCTGAATGCTTCCCTGGGTGGGGGTCAGGAGGCCCGCCGCCAATTTCATAAAGGTGGTTTTGCCGCTGCCGTTGGGGCCCAGAAGGCCGATGATCTGACCCTGGGGCAGCTCCAGGTCCAGCCCGTCCAGGGCGTTGGTGCTGCCGTAGCGCTTTACAAGGCTATGGGCAGTGAGTACCGGGTTTTCCATGTTCATTGTTCCTCCGTTTCCAGCTTCCTTAGAAGCTCCGCTGCCTGACCGGGGGTGATGCCGAAAACCATGAATTTTTCCGCGCACTCCCGGGCCAGGGCCTGTAATGCCTCCTGCCGCATGGCAGAAAGGATTTGTTCTTCCTTTGTAACTGTTCGGCCGCTGGTGCCGCCGCCGACCAGCAGACCCTCCCGTTCCAGCTCCGTCAGGGCCCGCTGCATGGTGTTGGGGTTGACCTGGGCCTGGGCCGCCAGATCCCGAACGGAGGGGATCCGCTCCCCGGGGGCCAATTCTCCTTTTAGAATGGCCCCCCGGATGTTTTCCATGATCTGCTGGTATACCGGACGGTCCCCTGCAAATTTCCAGTTCATAGGTACCTCCTTGTATCACTGTATTAGTGCATTAATACAATAGCACAAGCACACCCATCTGTCAACTGTTTTTTACCCGGCCCTCAATAATTTTCCAGAATTCAAAAATAGTTCACACCCCGACCCTTGACAATCTTAGCACTCTGTAGTATAGTTTGCTTAGCACTCAAGGAGAATGAGTGCTAAGGAGGAAATGAGATGGAACTCACCGAGCGGAAAAAGAAGGTCCTGCGCAGCGTGGTTGACCTTTATATCCGTACCGCCGAGCCGGTAGGCTCCAAGGCCATTACGGAGCTGCCGGACATGAATTATTCCTCCGCCACCATCCGCAACGAAATGGCGGACTTAACCGCCATGGGCTATCTGGAGCAGCCCCATACCAGCGCCGGACGGGTCCCGTCCCCCGCAGGCTACCGGCTGTATGTGGATGAGCTGATGATGGATTACCGTCTGAGTGTAGATGAAACCAAATCCATTAACAATGCCATTGAAGAAAAGGTCCAGCGTGTGGACCGGCTGGTGGAGAAAGTCGCCAAGCTGGTGTCCCAGGCCACGGACCTTCCGGCCATTACCGCCGCTTCCCGCAGCGCCTCCGTTACCGTGTCCCGGTACGAGCTGATTTTCGCGGGGCAGGGCAGCTTCATCCTGGTGGTGATGCTCAGCAATGACGAAGTGTTCAACAAGCTCATCAAGCTTCCCGTTCCTCTGGAAGAGGCGGATTTGAAGCTTCTGGGAGCCCTGCTGAACACCGCCATGACGGAGCTTCCCCCGGAGGGCTTCTCCCAGTCCCTGCTGGAAAAGGTCATGCGCTCCGCGGGGAATGCCGCCAGCCTGGTACCCATCATCGTGGACTTTGCCACGGAGGTGCTGAGCAAGAAGGCTTCTACCAATGTGGCGGTGGCGGGCCAGGCAAGACTTCTGGGGCTTCCCGAGTATCGGGATGTGGACAAAGCCCAGAAGGTGCTGGAATCCATTGACGAAGACGCCCTTTCCGGTCTGCCTGCCATGATGCAGAGCGAGAACGGCACGAAGGTTCTGGTGGGCCCGGAAAACGTGTCCCAGGAATTGAAGGACTCCAGCGTGGTCATGACAAAATTTGATATTGGCGACGGGATGCAGGGGCTGATCGGTGTGGTTGGCCCCACCCGTATGGATTACGCGAAGGTCACCGCCCGGCTGAGCTATTTTGCCGAAAGCCTGAGCAAGGCCTTTGCCAAACCGGAAACCAAGCAGCTGCCCCAACCCAATGAGGGGCAAACATCGAAGGAGGTATAGAAGTGGCCAAAAAGGAAGAGAAGATGACACCTGAGACCACCGAGGAATTGATCCCCGAAGAAACCACGGAAACAGAAGTGGCGGAATCTGTGGAAGCCCCGCAGGAGGCGGAAAGCAAGAATCCCTTTGAGGAAAAGTACAACGCCGAGCACGACAGCTACCTGCGACTGGCGGCGGAGTTCGATAACTTCCGCAAGCGGACCGTGAAGGAAAAGGAGCAGTCCTACGGAAACGGCCGGGCCGATGCCGTGGAAAAGCTGCTTCCCGTCTATGACAATCTGGAGCGGGCCCTGAACCAGCCCACCGAGGATACCGCCTACAAAAAGGGCGTGGAGCTGACCATGAACGAGCTGGTGAAGATTTTCACCGGCCTGGGTGTGGAGATTTTCGGAAATGTGGGCGATGCCTTTGACCCCAAGATCCACAACGCGGTGATGCACCTGGAAGACGAGAGCCTTGGTGAAAACACCATCGCCCAGGTATTCCAGAAGGGCTTCAAGGTCGGTGACAAAGTCGTGAGATTTGCCATGGTCCAGGTGGCCAATTAACAATAAACAACAAAACCAATTCAAAACAGTATAAACCTTTTCGTTATCATTAGGAGGAAAAATATTATGAGCAAGATTATCGGTATTGACCTTGGTACTACCAATTCCTGTGTTGCCGTTCTGGAAGGCGGCGAACCCGTTGTGATCGCCAACGCCGAAGGCAACCGTACCACCCCTTCCGTGGTGGCATTTTCCAAGACCGGTGAGCGGATGGTCGGTCAGGTGGCAAAGCGCCAGGCCGTGACCAACGCCGACCGCACCGTTTCTTCCATCAAGCGTCATATGGGTGAGGATTACCATGTGACCCTGAACGGCAAGAACTACACCCCCCAGGAGATCAGCGCCATGATCCTGCAGAAGCTGAAGGCGGATGCCGAGGCTTACCTGGGCCAGAGCGTTACCGAGGCGGTCATCACCGTCCCCGCTTACTTCTCCGATGCCCAGCGTCAGGCCACCAAGGATGCCGGTAAGATCGCCGGTCTGGACGTGAAGAGAATCATCAACGAGCCCACCGCCGCGGCTCTGGCTTATGGCCTGGATAAGGAATCCGAGCAGAAGATCATGGTCTACGACCTGGGCGGCGGCACCTTCGACGTGTCCATCCTGGACATTGGCGACGGCGTGATCGAGGTTCTGGCTACCGCCGGTGACACCCACCTGGGCGGCGATGACTTTGACCAGCGGATCATGGATTACCTGGTAGCCGAATTCAAGAAGGCCGAGGGCATTGATTTGTCCAACGATAAGGTCGCCATGCAGCGTCTGAGAGAGGCCGCCGAAAAGGCCAAGATCGAGCTGTCCGGCATGACCAGCACCAACGTGAACCTGCCCTATATCACCGCCGACGCCACCGGCCCCAAGCACCTGGACGTGACCCTGACCCGGGCCAAGTTCAATGAGCTCACTGCCGATCTGGTAGAGCGGACCATGAAGCCTGTCCGTCAGGCCATGTCCGACGCGGGCCTCAGCGCTTCCGACCTGCACAAGGTGCTGCTGGTTGGCGGCTCCACCCGTATCCCCGCCGTTCAGGAAGCCGTGAAGCAGATCACCGGCAAGGAAGGCTTCAAGGGCATCAACCCTGACGAGTGCGTGGCCGTTGGCGCTGCCATTCAGGGCGGCGTGCTTACCGGCGACGTGCAGGACATCCTGCTGCTGGACGTGACCCCTCTGTCCCTGGGCATTGAGACCATGGGCGGCGTGTTCACCCGTCTGATCGACCGGAACACCACCATTCCTACCCACAAGAGCCAGATCTTCTCCACCGCCGCTGACGGCCAGACCTCCGTTGAGGTCCATGTGCTCCAGGGCGAGCGGGAGATGGCTGCTTACAACAAGACCCTGGGCCGCTTCCAGCTGACGGGCATTGCCCCCGCACCCCGTGGCGTGCCTCAGATCGAGGTCACCTTTGACATCGATGCCAACGGCATCGTAAAGGTCTCCGCCAAGGACCTGGGCACCGGCAAAGAGCAGCAGATCTCCATCACCGCTTCCACCAACCTGAGCAAGGAGGATATTGACAAGGCCGTTCACGAGGCCGAGCAGTATGCCGCCGAGGATAAGGCCCGGAAGGACGAGGTGGATGCCCACAACGCCGCCGATCAGGTGGCCTACCAGACCGAGAAGACCCTGGGCGAGCTGGGCGACAAGATCGATGCCTCCGAGAAGGCTTCCATCCAGACAGCCCTGGATAAGCTGAAGGAAGTCAACAAGGGCAACGACGTAGAGGCCATCAAGGCCGCTACCGAGGAAGTCCAGAAGGCCTTCTATGCGGTTTCCGAGAAGCTGTACAAGCAGGCCGCTCCCCAGGACGGCGCCCAGGGCGGCAACAAGCCCGGCGACGACGGCGTGGTAGACGCGGACTACGAGACCGTAGACTAAGAAAAACTTCACAAGGGGCGGCAGGAATACGCCGCCCCTTGTTCCGGTGGAAAAGAGAAAATTGACAATTGATAATTGACAATTGACAATTTTGGTTCAAAACGGGAGGCTGGAACCGTTCCAATGGGGCTATATCAAGTGGGGACGGATGGGCTGCTGTTTTATAAGAAAAGTCATCATTTTATCATTAAAAGGAGACATAAACCTTTAAAAGAGGTATCTCTTTTAAAGGTTTGTACGCATTGTCAACTGTCAATTGTCAATTGTCAATTGACTTGTCTGAGGTGAATGTGTTATGGCAGAAAATAAACGTGATTACTATGAGGTGCTGGGCGTTGAAAAGGGTGCCAGTGCCGATGATATAAAGAAAGCTTACCGGAAGCTGGCCATGAAGTACCATCCGGACCGGAACCCCGGGGATAAGGCCGCAGAGGAGAAGTTCAAGGAAGTGGGCGAGGCCTACGAGGTGCTGTCCGATGCGGACAAGCGCTCCAGGTATGATTCCTACGGCTTTGCGGGGGTAGACCCCAACTTTAACCCTGCCGCCGGTGCCGGCGGCTTCGGCGGCGGTTTTGGCGGCGGCTTTGGCGGCTTTGACTTTGGGGATATTTTCGGTGATTTCTTCGGCGGCGGTTCGTCCCGGGGCAATACCCAGAATGCCCCCCGCCGGGGTGAAAACGTCATGGCCCGGCTGGAGCTGACCTTTGAGGAAGCGGCCTTCGGTTGCGAGAAGGAGGTCAACGCCCCCAGGATCGAGAACTGCCCCAACTGTAAGGGCAGCGGCAGCGCCGACGGCGTGGTGGAGACCTGTTCCCGGTGCCACGGTACCGGTCAGGAGCGGGTGACCCAGAGCTTTATGGGCATGCAGATGCAGTCCACCACCACCTGTTCCCAGTGCGGCGGCCGGGGCAAGATCATCAAGACCCCCTGCACCACCTGTAAGGGCAAAGGCAAGGTCCGGAAGAACAACCGGGTCAAGGTCAAGATCCCCGCAGGCGTGGACAACGGCCAGACCGTCCGTGTCCGGGGGGAGGGCTGCGTAGGCTCCAACGGTGCCCCCAACGGCGATCTGCTGGTGGAGATCCGTGTCCGGCCCCATGATACCTTTGTGAGAAACGGCAACGACATCCTCTGCGCCGTGCCCATCAGCTTTACCCAGGCTGCCCTGGGCGCGGAGATCCAGGTGCCCACTCTGGAAGGAAACGTCAGCTACACCATCCCCGAGGGCACCCAGACCGGCAAGGAATTTATCATCCGGGATAAGGGCATCCCCGAGGTGGGCAATTCCCGCCGCCGGGGCAACCTCCGCTTCACCGTGGTGGTAGAGACCCCCACCAAGCTGACGAGAGAGCAGAAAGACCTGCTCCGCAAGCTGGACGGCTCCCTGGAAAAGAACAATTCCCCCAAGGGAAGAAGCTTCTTTGACAAGCTTTTCGACTGAAAAAAATGACGCAAGCTTTGTGCTTGCGTCATTTTTTTGTGAAAATGGAGATTGATGTCAGGTCGTGCGGGCTTTGTGGTGGGCCCGTTTTTCTTCGTACATTTTGTTGTCCGCTTCCCGGAGTGCCGCGGTCAGATCCGGGCATTGGGGCTGCCAGACGATGCCGGTGGAGAAGCTGACGTTCTTTTCTTTGGCCCGTTCCATCAGGGTGTCGATCTCCCGGCGGAAGTCTTCCTCGGGGATGCCCTGGCGGATGACCACAAATTCGTCGCCGCCGATGCGGTAAGCCTGGCCGGGGAAGGTCTCTTCCAGGATCAGGGCGGTGTTGCGGATCAGCAGGTCTCCCGCGGCGTGGCCCAGATTGTCATTGGCCCATTTGAGGCCGTCCAGGTCCAGATAGAGGATGCCCACCTGGTTCTGGCAATCCTTTGCCCAGTTTTTCAGGGTCAGGTTGTACCGGTTCCGGTTATACAGCCCCGTCAGCTGGTCGTGGAAGCTCATTTTTCGTAGAAATTCCTCTTCCTTTTTCTTCCGCAGGCTGTTGGTGACGAAGTATTGCAGGGAGGACAGTAGGGTCTCGTCCTCATAGTGCTGCTGGGGGTTGGCCACGCCCATAAAGCCGATGACCCGGCCCTGCTCCATGAGGGGGACCGTCAGCAGCCGCTGGATGCCCTGCTCTTTAATGAATCGGTAGTGGGGGGTACCCTTTTCCTGCTCGGCGTTGGCAATGTAGAATGTCCGGCCTTTCTGGAACTGCTTCATCCAGGTGGCGATCATACTCAGGGGCAGCTGCATGGACTCCCCGGGCTTGGTGGCAAGGCAGGTCTTGCCGGGTCGGGATGCCTCGTAGGTATCCATCGCCACGGCTTCCCCAAAGTCGATTTCATAAATACAGGTCCGCTCCGCCTGGAAATACTCCTGGATGATCAGCAGCAGATCCCGGATGGCCTGGGAGGTCTCCTTGTCGGAGGACAGCTCCTGGACACAGCGGTTCAGGGTCTGGGCGATCTCCAGCCGCTGGGCCACCGTCGCCTTGTCCTCCTGGACCTGGCGCAGCTGGGCCTGCTGCTCCCGGTTGACGTTCAGGTAAATCAGCAGCATGGTAGCTCCCATGCTGAGGCTAATAAGAGACAGGCCATTGGAAAGAGTCTGGATCAGGACTGCGATCAGGGGCATCAGCAAATAGAAAATCATCACCGGGAACATCTCCCGGCTGACCCGCTCCCGATGCTGAACCAGCAACACCCCGTCCATCACAAGCCCTGCCACAGGAGCCAGTAGAACCAGGGCAAAGAAGCGTCCCCGGACATAGTTGTTCTGGTCATCGATGTAATAATAAAGATTTGTAAACTGGGAGACGATCACCAGCAGCATCCCCAGGCAGCAAACAAGCTCCACCGCTTTTACAAGACGCAGCTTGGCCCGCTCCTGCACCGTCAGCAATGTGCAGCACAGATACCGGTGGAGCAGCAGCAGCACGAAATGGTTCAGCAGGAAGTCTCCCAGATTGCACAGCCAGACAACCCACCGGATCATATTCCCGGGGCGGCCCTGGTAATACCAGACGGCAGCCTCCAGGCCCAGCAGCAGGGCCGCGGAGGCCTGCATCCAGATGAGATTGTGTTTCTTTTCCCCGGGCGGGGCCTCCACCAGGGTGATGGCCGCAATGAGGCAGAACAGCGCCTCCCAGCCCAGCAGCATGATGTTTAAGTAGGGTAAAAGCATGGCATCCTCGTTTAGGTGATATTATGACAATATTATCACAGTTCGTCGCAGATTACAAGGACAAAAATGGGGCTGGAAGCAAAAAAATTGCCGTCCAGCCCCAAAGGGGTTGTTTAAGTAAAGGGATTATAGAATCTTCCGCCGTTTAAGAAGGTCAGCAGGAAGGACAGGGCCATAAGCCCCAGGCAGATGCCCATGGAGAGCTTGTCCCAGCGGGTGAAGGGTCGGGCGGCATACCAGGTGCGCTTGTCCTTTTTGCCGAAGCCCCGGAGCTCCATGGCGTTGGAAATGGTCTCGATGCGCTCCATAGAGCTGAGCACCAGGGGCACCAGAATGGCGCTGGCGGCCTTCAGCCGCTGGATGAGGCTGACCTTTTTGCTCATTTCCACGCCCCGGGCCTGCTGGGCCTGGGAAATCTCCCGGAACTCCCGCTGAATGTCCGGAATATACCGCAGGGCCAGGGACACGGAATAGCTGATGCGGTAGCTGACCCCGATCTTATTCAGGGAGGCGGCAAATTCCGAAGGGTTGGTGGTGCAGACGAACAGCAGCACAACGGGAATGGTGCAGGCGTTTTTCAGCACCACATTCAGGTGGTAAAACAGCTGCTCCGCCGTCAGGGTATAGGGCCCGGCGATGTGAAAAAGGGGCGTGGTGCTGCCGTAGAGCTTGGGGCCGTGGTTGGGGCTGAACAGGAAAATCAGGATGTTATTCATCAGAATGTACACCAGCATTAACCCCACCACAAAGGACACGTCCTTGAGCTTTAACTGGGCCTTGTAGAACAGGTAAAAGGCCAGCACCGTCAGGGCCAGCAGCAAGGGGGTATAGAAGCTGGTCATGGCCGCCACGCTCCAGGCAAGCAAGCATACCAGCTTGCTTGCACCGGTCAAACGGTGGATGGGAGAGGGCCGGTCGATATAGTTAAAAAGATTGGTCATGGTCTTCGTCCCTCCCGGTCCCGGGCGATGAAGCGGCGGGTAAATTCCTCCGGCCGGTCAATGCCGCATAGGGCCGCCAGATGGTACAGGGAAGTTTCCTTCAGGTTGGCCCGGGCAACAATTTCCGGGCTGTTCAGCACCTGGGCCGCGGAGGCATCCGCCAGAATGGCCCCGTCGTGGAAGACGATGGCCCGGGGGGTGTATTCCAGCATCAGGTGCATGTCGTGGGTGATGAGCACCACGGTGGTGCCCGATTGGTTCAGCTCCCGCAAAAAGTCCATGATCTGGGTATAGTGGGCCAGATCCTGTCCTGCGGTGGGCTCGTCCAAAAGGATCATTTCCGGCTCCAATACCAGGATGGAGGCGATGGTCACCCGCTTTTTCTGGCCGTAGCTCAGGGCGGATACGGGCCAGTTCCGGAAAGGATACAGGCCGCAGGTTTGCAGGGCCGCCTCCACCCGGAGCCTTACCTGGTCCTCCGGCACGTTCCGGTTCCGCAGGCCCAGGGCCACCTCGTCAAAAATCTGGGTTTTGGAGATCATCTGGTTGGGGTTTTGCATGACGTAGCCAATGAGGTCCGCCCGCTCTTTGATGCTCAGCGCCGTTAAATCCCGGCCCTCCAGGGAAAGCGCGCCGCTTTGGGCGGTCTCAAATCCGCAGAGCACCTTGGAGAAGGTGGATTTGCCCGCCCCGTTGGTGCCCACGATGCTGACCATCTCTCCTTTTCGGATGGAGGTGGAGATGTTTTTCAGCACCGGACGGCCGGGGTGATAGGAAAAGCACAGGTTTTCTACATTCAAAAGTTCCGGCTTTTCCGCTTCCTGCCCGGGCTCCGGCAGCCGGTGGTACCACTGGACCACCTGGTCCCGCTGCTCCTGGGAAAGGGTCAATTCCGGCAGAAAGGCCGGGTGATTCTCCTTGGTAAGGGATACCCCGGCGTACTTGAGGGCCGTGACGTACAGCGGCTCCCGGATGCCGCTGCGGGGCAGCAGATCCGTACACAGCAGGGTATCCGGGTCGCCGTCATAGAGGATGCGGCCCTCGCCCATGAGGACGATGCGATCCACTTTCCGGTGGAGCACATCCTCCAGCCGGTGCTCGATGATGATGACGGCGCAGCCGGTTTTTTTCTGAATTTCGTCGATAAGCTCCACGGCCTTTTTGCCTGTGGCCGGGTCCAGGTTGGCCAGGGGCTCGTCAAAGAGCAGCACATCCACGCCGCTGACCATGACACCACCCAGGGCCACCCGCTGCTTCTGGCCGCCGGAAATCTCCTGGGGGGCATTGCCCAGAACCTTTTCAACGTCTACCACCTGGGCGATCTCCGTCACCAGGTTTTTCATTTTGTCCTGGGGCATTTCATCGTTTTCCAGGGCAAAGGCCAGGTCCTCCGCCACCGTCAGGCCAATAAACTGGCCGTCAGAGTCCTGCAGCACCGTGCCCACTACCTGGGACAGGTCAAAGAGGCTGAGCGTCTTGGCATCCTTGCCCCCCACGGTCAAAGTGCCCGTAGAGCGGCCGGGGTAAGAATTGGGGATCAGGCCATTGATGCAATGGGCCAGGGTGGATTTGCCGCAGCCCGAGGGCCCGGCGATCAGTACCTTTTCGCCCTTGGAAATGGTCAGGTCAATATCATACAGCGTGGGCTCCGCCTGGGCGGTATATTGAAAGCCAAAGTGCGCAAAGGAAATAATGGGTTGGTTTTCCACCAGAAAACCTCCTTTCCAAAGTTCCATCCGCCAAAGGGAAGAGTCTTCCCTCTCGCGGACGGGGCGTTGGGTTTAGTTGACAGTGAACAGTTGACAGTTGACAGTTTTTCTCGAATTGACAATGGACAATTGACAATTGACAATTTTGGGGGGACGGACGTTTCAGGAATATGTCGGTTAGAAAATGCAACCATCAGCGAAACCGTAGGGAACGGCCTATGTGCCGTTCCGCACGTGAAAGGACGGAACTGTTACCGATAAAAACCATCCACGTCTCCCCATTGTGTCATTCCGACCGTAGCGCAAGCGGAGTGGAGGAATCCACCACGTGGCAGAAAAGTACCAACACAAGGTAAAATTTGCTACTTGAGTAGATTCCTCGACTCACATTCGTTCGCTCGGAATAACATGTCGGAGAGTGGTTCCGGTTGTCCGCACGGGTTATAACTGCAACGTGGCGGAACGGCACATAGGCCGTTCCCTACGGTGAGACTCGGTAGGTCTACCTCTACGCCCGTTGTTTCGACAATAACGAACGCCGTACCGCCCCTTATTCTGGCAGGCCGCAGGCCCTTGCCTCTCCCTTTGGGAGAGGTGGCCGAGCGTTAGCGAGGACGGAGAGGGTACACGCTTATGATACACGTTCTCATTCAATAAACGCTGCAAGGCCCTCTCAGTCTCGGCTGCGCCGAGCCAGCTCTCCCAGAGGGAGAGCCAAGGGGCTGCGCCCTTTTGTTTTTACTCCTTGGTCAGGCTGCCGGCCTTGGTTTTGGTGGAGGCGTAGGCCACGCACAAAAGGCTTCCCACGATGGCGGTGGTGACAGCGTTGGCAACACCGGCAAGCAGGCCCTGGGCCAGGAGCTTGTCCCAAGGCTCGCCCATCATGTAAACGTCCAGAACGGGGGCCACCAGGAACCAGCACAGCAGGTTCGAGACCACCTGGGCAATGTTGAACTTTACCAGGCCCTTCTTGCCCATGTCGGCTTCGTCCATCTTGAGGACCTTGGTGCTCAGTCCCATCAGCAGACCGAACACGCCGGAAGCGATGACCCAGCTCCACCAGATGCCCCAGCCGTAGCTGAAGTCAATGAGGGCGTGGCCGATGAGGCCGATGAGGGCACCGGCCACAGGGCCGTAGACCACGGCCATAAAGGCCAGAAGGCCATACTGGGTGGCGATATTGGTGTTGGGCACCGGGCTGGGAATGGCCACGAACCGGCCCAGCACAAAGAACAGGGCTGCGCCGATGCCGATGGCAACGATGGTTTTGACAGAGAACTTCTTCATAATTCTACCTCCATAAGTTTATATCGTTCACATCCAAAGATGGGAAACGCAAGGGGCTTACATTTTGAACACTTCCATGCGGATGCGCCAGGAGTTGCCGGTGCCGATG
The DNA here is from genome assembly GCA_934589525.1 of uncultured Oscillospiraceae bacterium. GTDB lineage: Bacteria > Bacillota > Clostridia > Oscillospirales > Oscillospiraceae > Faecousia. Next base: position 121,074 of record CAKTOB010000001.1, read on the forward strand.
TTGTAGGCCCGGGCAAAGGAGCCTTGGTTGATGGCCACGGCCATGCAGTCCAGGCTGTTGACATAGGCCAGGGCCTCACCGATGTATACGTCCGCAAAGCTTCTGGCGTAGAGAATGATGTTGCGGTACACCGTCCGGGTGTCGTTTTCAATGGTGATGCTCAGCCGGTCGCCGTATTGGGCCCCGGTCTTCAGGAACAGCTCCCGGGGAATGTTGGTCCACAGAGAGCCGAAGCGCACGTCCAGCACGTCCACCGTGCCGCAGACCGCCTTGCCCTCCAAATAGGGCTCCACCACCGGCAGCTGGGTCAGGCTCTCCGGGGAAATTTCCGGGCCTACCTCCTGGAACGAAATCACGCCGGAAGCAAGTCTTGCCCCAGTGTAGGCGTAAACGTCCCGGCCATGGAAGGTGTAGCTTTCCCCGGAATTGGGCAGGCGGTTCACCTTTTCATCGATCTGGCGGACCTCCGTCACGCCGTCCAGGCGGAGAATGTGGGTCAGGGTGCCGTTGTCCGGGGTGACCACATATTTTCCGGACCGGGTCCTGGCCACCACGCTGCGGCGGTCGGTGCCCACCCCCGGGTCTACCACGGAGACAAACACCGTGTCCTCCGGCCAATAGGAAATGGTCTGGATCAGCCGATAGCTGGCTTCCCAGATGGAATAGGGCGTAATATCATGGGTCAGGTCGTGGATTTTGAGCTCCGGGCTGACGCAGTAAGCAACGCCGTACATGGCGCTGACCGCCCCGTCCACCAGGCCAAAATCAGACTGAAATACCAAAGGCTTCATTAAAAATTCCCTCCTTCTTCACGGTGTCTATCATAGCCCAGGACCTGTGAAAAGTCAACGTGTTTTCACCCAAAAGGGTTGACAACACCCTTTCCCGGGGCTATATTTGTTCCATATAAATCAAAGGAGACGGTCCCATGGATCAAGAACGCTATTCCATTATCTTTTCCAGTGCTACCGGCAATACAAAGCTGCTGGCCGAAACCGTTCACCAGGCCCTGCCCCGGGAACAATGCGCCTATTTTGGCCCCTGGAACCGGGAAATCCCGGAGATCCCGGTGGTCTATGTGGGCTTCTGGACCGACAAAGGGAACGCAGATCCCGACACCCTGGCGCTACTGAAAGAGCTGCGGAACAAAAAGGTCTTTCTCTTCGGCACCGCAGGCTTCGGGGAGAGCCCGGCCTATTTTGAAAGGGTCCTTGGGAATGTCCGGACTGCGCTGGATGAAAGCAATCAGGTCATCGGGGAATACATGTGCCAGGGCAAAATGCCCCAGGCCGTCAAAGACCGGTATCTTAAAATGAAAGCCCAGCCGGAGCATCCCCAGAACGTGGACGCCCTCATTGCAAACTTTGACCGTGCCCTGTCCCACCCGGACAAAGAAGATCTGGAAAAGCTGCGGCAAACGGTGCAGACGCTTTAACGAATTTCATACCGCCGGAGGCTCTTTTTCTCAGGAGAACTCCGGCGGTTTTTTTAAATTACAACGTTGTTTACATTTTGTCAGTATTTCTTTTAGGAAAAATGTGGTAGACTAGAATGTAATAACATACAAGGAGCGAACACATGAAACAGTGTGTGATTTTTTGTGCGGCGGGCTTTGACGGGCTTCTGGTGCCTTTGACGGGGCGGGAGCTGGTGATTGCCGCCGACGGCGGGCTGCGGTATACCCAGGCCCTGGGGATCTCGCCCCAGGCCATTATCGGGGACTTTGATTCCCTCCACTATGTGCCCCAGGGAGCAGAGGTCTTCCCGGTGGAAAAGGACGATACGGACAGTATGCTGGCCGTGAAGTTAGGACTTTCCAGAGGCTATAAGCGTTTTCTTCTCTACGGGGCCATGGACGGGGAGCGGCTGGACCATACGGTGGCCAACTACCAGCTGCTATCCTTTCTGGCTGACCGCAGGGCCCGGGGGGTGCTGGTGGGAAACCGGTTTTGCGCCACCGTCATTAAAAACGGCGGTCTCCGCTTCCCCGGCGGGAAAGAGGGGGACATCTCCGTGTTCTGCATGGGAAGGGACGCCCGGGGCGTAAACATCCGGGGGCTTTACTACACCCTGGAAAACGGCACCCTTACCAGCGGCTTTCCCCTGGGGGTCAGCAATCATTTTACCCAGGCCCCTGCCAGCATTTCCGTGGAAGACGGCAGCCTTCTGATCCTGTGGCGCAGAGCCGCGGGGCTGCCGGAATATGTATAAAGAGAGGAATGGCGCACCATGGATGAAACAAAACCCGCACAAGCCCCACAAGGGCTCACCTCCGCCCAGGCAGAGGAGCTGCTTTCCCAGGGCCTGGGGGCCGGAACCGGTGTTCAGCCGGGAAAAAGCGAAAAAGAGATCATCCTCCGGCACTGCTTCACCTTCTTCAATCTGGTGTTTCTGGTGCTGGCGGTGCTGCTGCTGATCGGCCGCAGCTCCGTCATGAATATGGGCTTCCTGGGGGTGGTGATCGTCAATACGGTCATCGGCATTTTCCAGGAGATCCGGGCCAAGCGGGCGGTGGAGCAGCTGTCTCTGCTTGCCCGAAAACCCGTAAAGGTCCTGCGGGACGGGACTCTTACGGAGGTTCCCCCGGAGGACATTCTTCCGGGAGATCTGGCGGAGTTTACCCAGGGCGACCAGATCTGCGCCGACGGCATTCTGCGCATTGGCACCCTGTTTGTAGACGAATCTCTCCTCACCGGTGAGGAGGACAGCGTGGAAAAGAACCCCGGAGACCCGGTCCATTCCGGCAGCATCGTTCTGGCGGGCCGGGGCCGGGCGGAGCTGACGGAGGTGGGCGAGCATTGCTTTGCCGCCAAGCTTGCCCAGGAGGCCAAGCACAACCCCCAGGCCAAGAAAACGGAAATGACCCGGTCTTTGGACAGGCTCATCCTGTTTCTCGGCATAGCCCTGGTGCCTGTGGGCTGCATTTTGTTCCACCAGGAGTATACCGTGCTGCATCTGGGCCTCCGGGAGAGCACCGAGGGCACCGTAGCAGCCCTGATCGGCATGATCCCCGAGGGGCTGTACCTGCTGACCAGCGTGGCTCTGGCGGTATCCGCCCAGAAGCTCAGCCGTCAGCGGGTGCTGGTCCAGGATATGAACAGCATTGAGGCCCTGGCCCGGGTGGATGTGCTGTGCGTGGACAAAACCGGCACCATTACGGAGCCGGATATGGAAGTGGAAAACCTGATTCCCCTGGGAGACCTGCTTCCGGAGGAGCTGGAGGACATTCTGACCGCCATGTACGGCGCCGTACCCCCGGACAACGCCACCGCCAAGGCCATGGCGGAGCTGTTTCACGGGGAAAGCGACCTTGTCTGTCTCAACCGGGTGCCCTTCTCCTCGGAATACAAGTGGAGCGGCTGCGAATTTGCAGACACAGGCAGCTTTGTGGTGGGCGCCCCGGAATTTCTCTTGGGGGACCGGGAGGATCTCTGGAACATCTCCGACTGGACCGCCAAGGGCTACCGGGTGCTGATGGCCGCCCAATATGACGGCCCCCTGGCCCCCGGGAAGCTGGAAGGGGAGAAAGTGACCCCCATTGCCCTGGTGCTGCTCACCGGCAAGCTCCGGCCCAACGCCAAGGAGACCTTCGCCTACTTTGCCCAGCAGGGCGTCACCGTGAAGGTCATTTCCGGTGACAACCCTGCCACCGTCAGCATGATTGCCCAACAGGCGGGCATTCCGGGCAGCGAACAGTACGTAGATGCCTCCACCCTGGAGACCCCGGAACAGCTGCGGGAGGCGGCTATGCGCTATACGGTCTTCGGCCGGGTGACCCCCCAGCAGAAAAAGGACCTGATTGAAGCCCTGCAAAAGAAAAAGCACACCGTGGCCATGACCGGCGACGGCGTCAACGATTTGCTGGCCATGAAACAGGCGGACTGCGCCATTGCCATGGCCAGCGGTGCCCAGGCCGCCAGTCAGCTGGCAAGTTTGGTGCTATTGGACTCGGATTTTTCCGCCATGCCGGGCGTGGTCAGTGAAGGCCGCCGGGTCATCAACAACATCCAGCGGGCAGCGTCGCTATTCCTGGTGAAAAACATTTTCTCCCTGTTTTTGTCCATTATCAGCCTCTTTACCGTGTGGCCCTACCCCCTGGAGCCCATCCACCTGTCGGTGATCTCCGCCATGACCATCGGCATTCCCTCCTTCATTCTGACCTTTGAGCCCAAATACGACCGCATCAAGGGCCGGTTCCTGCCGGAGGTGCTCCGCCGGGCCTTCCCGGGCGGGCTTACCAACGTCTTTGTGGTGCTGCTGTGCCAGATGTTCATGTCGGTGTTTGGCCTTCCCAAGGAGGAGGTCTCCACCATCTGCGCGGCCATTTTGTCCTTCGTGGGCATGCTGGTGCTGTATCAGATCTGCAAGCCCTGCAACTGGTTTAGAGGCATCCTCTGGTGGGCCATGGCCTCCGGCATTGTCCTGTGCTTTACCCTGCTGGGGGACATTCTGGACCTGCGGACCTGGACCAGCGAAGTGCGGCTGGTGATGTTTACCCTGCTTGTCATGACCCCCACGGTGTTCTACTCCATCCAGCGTGTCTTTGACTGGCTGGAAAAGGCCCGGATACGCTTCACTTCCTGGTGCAAACGCCTCTGGGCCCGGCGGCCCTTCCAGAAGAAGAGCCAGCGCCCCGCATAAATCCATCAAAAGAAAGGCGGTGTCCCATGCGGACCTATGAACTGAAAAAATGCCCGGGACTGCCGCTGTATGAATCCCTCTACCGGGCCATCCGGGAGGACATTCTCTCCGGGGCCCTGCAGCCCGGGGAAAAGCTGCCCTCCAAGCGGGCCTTGGCCGCCAACTTAGAGGTGGGGAAAACCACCGTGGAAGGGGCCTATGCCCAGCTGCTGGAGGAGGGGTATATCGTCTCCCGGGAGCGTTCCGGCTTTTTTGTGGAGCAGGTGGAGCGGCCCCTTGTCCGGAGATCCCCGGACAAGAGGCCCCTTCCCCCGGCAGACGCGCCGCCCAAGGCGGATCTGACGGGAAACGGCACCGGCCAATTCCCCTTTTCCGTGTGGATCCGGCTTCAGCGGGAGGTCATTCTGGACTATGGAGAAAAGCTGCTGCTGCCCCTCCACGCCCAGGGGGCCCTGGAGCTGCGGCAGGCAATTGCCCGGAATCTGGCGGATTTTCGGGGATTAAGCATCGACCCGGAGTGCATTCTGGTGGGTGCGGGCACGGACTTTTTGTATAACCTGCTGCTGCAGCTGCTGGGCCAGGACAAGGTCTACGGCGTAGAGGACCCGGGCTATGGGAAAATCGGGAAAATCTACCGGGCCGGTGGGGTCCGGTGTCTGCCCATTCCCATGGACGACCAGGGCATTCGCCCGGAGTGCCTGGGGGATGCCCAGGTGCTGCACATCTCCCCCTCCCATCATTTCCCCACGGGCCTGGTCACCCCCCTTCCCCGCCGCCGGGCCCTGCTGGACTGGGCCCGAAAACGGGGAGGCTGGATCATTGAAGACGACTATGACACGGAGTTTCGCTTCCGGGGGCGGCCAATGCCTGCCATGCAGGCCATGGACCCGGACCGGGTGATCTATATGAACACCTTCTCCAAAACCCTGGCCCCCTCCATCCGCATCAGCTATATGGTGCTGCCCCCGGCCCTCATGGAAACCTTCCGGGAAAAACTGGGCTTCTACGGCTGCACCGTGCCCAGCTTCGAGCAATACACCCTGGCCCGGTTTTTAGACCGGGGCTATTTTGAAAAGCACATCAACCGCATGCGCAAATTCTACCGGGCCCGCCGCAACCGGGTCATCGCCGCCCTGGAAACCTGCCCCGCCGCGGACCGCTTTACCATTCTGGAGCAGGACGCAGGCCTCCACTTCCTCCTGCAAGTGGACTCTCCCCTCTCCGGCCCCGCCCTGATAACGCAGTTCGCCGCCCAGGGGTTAAAAGTCCACCTGCTCAGCAGCTTCTATGAGACTCCAACCCCGGAAAGCGACAAAAGCCTGGTGATCAATTACTCCGCCGTAGACGAAGCCGCGCTGGTTTCCGCTTTGGAACATCTGAGTCTGTGAAGGCTGCCGCGTTGAAAATATAGTCTGTGCGGTTGAATGGTTCCACGCCTGTAGGGGCGGCAATCTGCCGCCCGCCACGTTGCAATTACAACCTGTACGGTTGAATGGTATCACCTATCGACATGTCATCCCGACCGAAGTGAAACGGAGTGGAGGGATCTTCCCAAGTTGCGAGAATAACCAACACAAGGTAAAGCTTGCCACTTGGGAAGATTCCTCGACTCACTCCGTTCGCTCGGAATGACATATCGGTGGGTGGTTCCGTTTTGTCCGCACAGGTTATATTTGCAACGTAGCGGGCGGCAGATTGCCGCCCCTACGGACACACCGGTTGGTGATACCGTTCATCCACACGGTTTATATTCGTTACGTTTCCCGGAACGGCACACAGGCCGTTCCCTACGGTTTCGCTGATTGGTGTATGTTTGAACCAACATATTCCAAAAACGGGTGCGTCCGTCCCCAAATAATTGTCAATTGTCAATTGTTCATTGTCAATTGTCTTACGTCTCCTCCTCCCCGTCCTCCAGCGTGGTGATGACCAGCTTGTTTTCAATGGCGGTGGTGGTCAGCTCCTCTTTGTTTTTGAAGCCGCCGATGCGGACCATTTCCGCGATGTTGTAGCGGACGCCGCTGACGGAGAGGTTGAATTTTTCCCCGATCTCCCGGTAGGTGTAGCCCTTGATGAAGGCCCGGAGAATTTCGATCTGGGCAGGGGAAAAGTCCCGGGACATGCACTTTTTCATTTCCACCGAAGGGGAACAGTCCGGGAAGATGTGTTCCCCGGCCACGGTCCGGCGGATCACGTCCAGGATGGCGTCGGTGCCGTGGTCTTTGTACCACAGGCTGTCGGCACAGCCCTGTTTGGCTTGCAGCAGCACCTCCGGGTCTACCAGGGAGGTGATGATCACCACCTTGATGTGGGGGAAGGCCTTGCGAATGCGTTTGCCCGCCGCCAGGCCCGAATGCTTATGGAGGGTCAATACGTCCATGAGCACCAGGTCCACGGTGGGGCCGCAGAGCTTTTCCGCCTCAAAGGCATCCCCCACTGCGGCCAGAAGGTCTATACCCTCTTCCTCCGAAAGCCGCTCCATAAAATGGCGGCGGATGTATCGGTCATCCTCTACCAGCACAATACGGATCTTCATCGTCTCGCTCCTTTCCGGGTAACTTCAAAATCAGGGCGAAGGCCCCCTCCCAGGACAGCTCCATTTCCCCGCCGAAGGCCTCCACGCTTTTGCGCAGAGAGGACAGGCCGCTGCCCTCTATAATGGGCCCCGTGGGCTTTGCGCCGTTGTTGGTGAAGGTCACGGTGCAGGTTTCCCCCCGGTGCCGGATGTCCATCTGCACCTCCGTGCCCTTGGCGTGGCGGATACAGTTGGTGACGCACTCCCGGGCGGCCCGGACGCAGAGGGTCTCCGCCGGGCTTCCCTGGGGCAGGGCACCGGTGATTTGGAGGCGAACCCCCAGGGCCTCGGAGGAACGGACCGCGTCATAAAGCCCCTCCCCGGCCGCCGGGGGATGGCTTGACAGCACCGCCACCGCCTCTTCCAGAGACCGGAGCTTCTGGGCCGTTTCCTCAGCGCTGTTCATAATGTCCTGAATGGTCAGAAGAGACCTTCCCATGGTGTCGTGGATGTAGATTTTAAACTCCAGGCTTTCCTTTTCCCGGATGTCATCGGCAATGCGGTCATACATTTTTTGCAGCTTTCCGTTGGTTTTTTTCAGCTTTTCATTCTGCCGGGCCAGCTGGCGGTTGATCTCCACCTGTTCCGTCACATTCTGGGCCGTGAGCTGATACCATCCCGGCTCCCCGTCCACGGTGAGGGCCGTGCCGGTGAAGCGGTAGACGCTGCCGTCCGGAAACCGCAGGCATCCCTCCGGCTCCGGCCGCACGGTCTCCGGCGGGTTCCCAATGGCGGCGGTGATCTCCTCCAGGACCTGAGGGTAGCCCCCGGTGAGCTGGTTGAGAAGCCCCCCCATGGTGTTGTTGCACAGGGTCACCCGGCCCTTCGGGTCGGAAAAGCAGACCCCCATGGGCAGATCGTCCGTGGCCTCTACAATGGACCGGGCGGAAAGGGTGGCCGCTGCCCGCCGTTTTTCCTGTGGGAAAGCGGCGTATAAGTGGAGGGCCGAAACCAGGATGTCCCCCGCCCCCCAGGCCCAGGGCAGGGCCAAAGAGCCGCCGTAGCCCGGGGAAAAAATTTGCAGCAAAAACAGATGGACCCCGATCATCAAAATAGACAGGGGATACCGCTCTTGGGGGGCCCGCTGGATGGTCTTGCGAACCAGCAGATACAGCTCCGCCACCAGCAGGGTGAACATCCAAAAGAGCAGAAAGCTTCGACAGGGGGCAGGCAGCGCATCAAAGGGCTTCATGGTCTTCCTCCCTTCCTAGGATCAGCAGGCAGCTCCACTCGCCTTCGTCACAGTCGATCTTTGCCCCGGGGAAGTCCCGGGAAAGGAAGGACAAATCCTTTAGCGTTTCCGCCGTGACGGCCAGACGAAGAAGGCCACGGACCCTGGAAATGCGGACATTCACCGCCTGTAATTCCGGCAAGGCCCCCTCAATGACCCCCTCAAAGAAATCGTACAGGGCCGCAGCCTCCGCCCCCTCCGGGGCAACCCCTTCCTCCATATAAAAGCTGTGGGCCACCCCCAGCAGCTCCAGGGTCTGCATGGACTCCCGGAAGGCCCCCCGGAGCTCCGGGGAGGAGATCCGATGGTCCCGATAATTGCACAGGGCCAAATGCTTTCTCCGCTTGATAAAGCAGCACAGCACGGCGATTTGGGCCAGGATCCTCCGGGCCTCCCGGGAGGTTTTGTCCGGGGTCTGGCGGTATGCCTTTTCCAGGGCCGCAATGCCGTCGATCTGCTTCTGGGTCACGGACTGCAGCAAATCATACAGCCGGTTTTGCTCCTCCACCTTCCGGCGGCCCCGCTCCAGGCCGTATTCCTGGCGCAGGAGCCGGCCCCGGTCCTTCAGCTCCTCCCGGAGCTCTTCCAGCTCCTCCGTCAGGGCCAGCAATCCTCTGTTGTCCTCGGTCCACAGGGCGTAGCCGCCGCTGACCGGCATGGTGTGGAGTACCCGGCCGTCCGGCAGCCGCAGAGGGCTCCGGACTGCGGCGCGCATCTGCCCCTCGGTAAAGGGGGTGGCATCGGCAGCCCTATAGCGCAGGGCAAAGTCCCGGTCGGTGATCTGGGCGGAGCAGCCGTGTACTGCCTCAAACAAAGACCCATAGCGGGCGTTGGACGGAATGAGCCCGCACTGGATGCAGCTTTCCAGCGTCGCCGCCCCCAGCAGGCACTGGACCACGGTCAGATCTCCAAAGAACAGGAAAAACCAGGAAAACCCGAAGCCGTAAAGGGCCAGATACACCATGGCACAGCCCAGGGGAATGGCCGGCAGCCACAGGTAGCCCCGCTTCCCCGGCAGGCGGCATTTTTTCAGCAGCAGCCCAAAGGCCCCCAGGGAAATGCCCACCTGCCAAAGGCTTGCCAGCCGGAACAGAGGGCCATAGGAATAATCGTGGTCACTCCACTGAAGGAACCCCTCCCCCTCCGGGAAGCGAAACATCAGCCCGTGGACATCGTTGCTCAGCACCAGCGCCAGCAGCGCCCCGGAAAGGACCCACAGCCACCGGCTCTGCCGGGGTTCGGCCCGGTCGACCCGCTCCCCGATGGTCAGGGCCACAGACAGGGCGGTGCAGGGCAAAAACAGCATGGGAACATAATACAGATACCAAAGATACCGATATTCCACCGGCTCCGCCGCAAAAAAGAACTTGAAGGTCCTAACAAAGAGCCAGAACACCATGAGCCCTGCGGCCCCTACCATATACCTTTGGGCCCGCCGCTGCTGGATGCGCTTTTTAAGAGAGCAGCCCCAGCCCATAAACAGCGACAGATAAATGACGCTTCGCAGCAGGCTCAGCGGCTCCGACAATTGCAGCGCCCATTCCCCTACCGCAAACTTGGGGATCATCCGGCAGGTGTAGGCGGTCAGCACCGCCGCCAGCAGCAGCGCCAGCTGCTTCCTGTTTTTCATCCCGGCACCCCCTCCCCACCTTTTCATTTATTATATCGAAAATCCGGGCCATACGCAAGCCGGGACTGTTTTTTATGTAGGGTCGGTATTGCGAAAAATGCCGGAAAATGGTATGATGGGTGGGTATCAACTGCGGAACCCCCCTCCCGCCGGAGGGACCATATAAGGAGAACACCGACATGGATCAAAAGACACAAGAGCAATTCCTGGAAATCCTCAATACCGAGCTGGTGCCCGCCCTGGGCTGCACGGAGCCCATTGCCCTGGCCTATGCCGCAGCCAAGGTCCGGGATGTATTGGGGCAGTTTCCGGAGCGCATGGAGCTGTATTGCAGCGGCAATATTATCAAAAACGTCAAAAGCGTCACCATCCCCAATTCCGGAGGTCTCGTGGGCATTGAGATGGCGGTGATCCTGGGTGCCGTAGGCGGCAACGCGGAGGAGGACCTGAAGGTGCTGGAATCCGTGACCCCGGCCCACATCGAGAAGGCCCAGGCCCTGGCCAAAACCGACTTCCTTTGCTGCAAGCTCCAGGAGGGCGTGGCCAATCTGTACATCGACATTCTGGCCTACGCCGGGGACCACAGCGCCCAGGTGACCATTGTCAACCGCCACACCCTCATCACCAAAATTCTCCGGGACGGGGAGGTCCAGTATAGAAACGACCCCATCGAGAAGAAGGAAACCCTGGATCTGGCGGGCATGGATGTATCTACCATTCTGGACTTTGCCAATACCGTGGACTTAGACCGGGTCCGGGAGCTGCTGGACCGGCAGATCACCGCCAATGAACGAATTTCCCAGGAGGGCCTGAACAATCCCTACGGAGCCCAGGTGGGCAGGACGCTGCTGGAATGCTACGGTCAGGACATCAAGGTCCGGGCCCGGGCCCGGGCCGCCGCCGGGTCCGATGCCCGGATGAACGGCTGCTCCCTGCCCGTGGTCATCAACTCCGGCAGCGGCAACCAGGGCCTGACGGTCTCCCTGCCTGTGGTGGAGTATGCCCGGGAGTGGGGCAAAAGTCAGGAGGAGCTTTACCGGGCCCTGCTGATCTCCAACCTGGTATCCATCTACCAGAAGCACTACATCGGCAGCCTCTCCGCCTTCTGCGGTGCCGTCACCGCCGCTTGCGGCGCCGGGGCCGGCATCACCTATCTGGCCGGCGGCGACTACCAGGCCATTTGCCGCACCATCGTCAACACCATCGGCAACGTGGGCGGCATCATCTGCGACGGTGCCAAATCCTCCTGCGCCGCCAAAATCGCCTCCGCCCTGGACGCGGCCATTCTGGGCTATGAGCTGAGCATGAAGGGCCGGGTCTTCAAGCCCGGCGAGGGCATCATCCAGGAGGACATCGAAGAAACCATCCGCAGCACCGGCTATGTGGGCCGGGTGGGCATGAAAACCACCGACGTGGAGATCCTGAACCTGATGCTGCACCAGTGCCATTAAGAACCCCGGGGGAGAGCGCACCGCTCTCCCCCATTTCTCAATCAACAGCGCTTGACTTGTAACGCAAATTGCGTTACAATTATTTCAAGGAGGCGATAACAATGGAGAAGACGACCACTATGAATCTTCGTGTAAATCCTGCGGTCAAGCAGCAGGCAGAGGATGTATTAAAGCAGCTGGGGGTACCGATGGCCACGGCTGTGGATATGTTTTTACGGCAAATCGCAATGACCGGGAGCATCCCCTTTGCCGTTGCGCTGCCCAAAGCGCCGGACAGTGTGAACGCGGATAAAATGACCGCCCAGCAGCTCCGGGGAGCCATCCGGACCGGTCTGGAGGATGCGGAAGCCGGAAACATCCAGGATGCCGGAAGTGCCTTTGCGGAGTTCAGGAAGCGGCATACATGAAGAAATACAATGTAAAAATCACCGACCTGGCGCTGGGGGATATGGAGGAAATATACAACTATATCTCGGAAAAATTGGATTCGCCCGCAACAGCCATGAGGCAATATAACAGAATTGCGGAAGCAATTGAATCCCTAAGCATTTTCCCGGAACGATTTCAGGTCATGAACATTGTCCCGAGACTCCCCAAGGATGTTCGCCAGGTGATCACGGACCGCTACTGTGCGATCTACACGATGGATGAAGACACCGTAACGGTCATTCGTGTACTTTACAGTGCGTCAGATTTGGCGGCAAGGCTTCAGGAGTGGATGTCGTAAGAACATTCGGGGCGGAATGAAATGAAATGGAGTGGAGGGATCTTCCCAAGTTGCATACTTTACCTTGCGTAGGTTATTATTGCAACTTGAGTGGATTCCTCCACTCCGCTGACGCCAAGGCCTGAATGACAGGCGTTTTTTGCGTTGATTGGTAAATTCAAATGTACAACGTATATGGCGGCAGATTGCCGCCGCTACAGTGCGTCGTCCATTGTAATACCGTTTGGTCGATACGGCTCAATAATTACAACGTCCCGGGCGGCAGATTGCCGCCCCTACAATACATTTGTTCCGAATCTCCTTGTTTTCAACGTGTATACCGTCGTTTTGCGTCTGGAAAATATCAAAAATGTGGTGCATTACCGTAGGGGCGGCAATCTGCCGCCCGCCACGTTTCGAATAGAACCCGTACGGGTGAATGGTATGACCCGATACATGGTGCAAGTGTACAACGTCTCCGGCCCTGCGTCCAGAAGCTTCCCTTGGGGAAGCTTTTTTAATTGGGTTTCCGGTAGCCCAGGGCACGGGGGCTGTCGGTGAGGCCTTGGGTGGTGGGGTCGTTGACGATGCCCAGGATCGCCAGCACGCCGAAGGCGGCGTTGACAAAATCCAGCAGCCGCCCCTGCAGGGCGCCGAGATCCAGGTCGATTCCCGCCAGGGCCGCAGCGCTTTGCAGCAGCAACAGCAGGGCGGGCACCAGGGCCATCCAGAAATTTCGGTTTTGAAAGCGTACCTTCCAGTTGATCATATGTTATGCTCCTCCTTTTTCCAGGTCCTCCAATCGGTGATTGATGACCTTGATCTGCTCTTCTACCACCGGCATCCGCCGGGCAAAATGGTTGTGTTCCCGGACCTCCCGGGTCAGCTCCCGGAGCTGCTCATCCGTCACCGCCTGGGCGGTGCGCAGGGCGTTTTCCCGCCGCCGCTCGGAGAGCAGATTGCTGAGCACCACCCCCGCCAGAGACAATAGCCCCGTAATGAGAGAGGCCGCCACCGTTGCACTCATAGGCCCTCCTTTCCCGGCAGCAGCCGGAGAATTTTCAGGGGCACGGCATGGCTGTTGTCCGGCGTCCCCTGCTCAAAGGACAACACCCCAGGCTCCTGCACCACCGTCCGGCTGAATTCCCGGCCCCGGAGGCAGCCAAAGGCCCCCACGATTTCCCAGAATCTGGGCCCATCGGGCCCTTCCCGGGTCTCGACGGCAAACAGCGCCCCCTCCGCCGGGATCTTTCCCGGGAGAAAGGGTTCTAAGGGGTTGGGATTCTCCCAAAGAAGCTTTGGGCTTAAATACCCCGCCTCCGCCTGGCCCAGGGTCAGGGGCTCCCCCGCCTCCTGCCCCGGGGGCAGCCCTTGCAGCCGGTTTCCCCGGAAGTCCACCGACATTCCAATAGAAAGGGTATCCGCCTCGGTCCCCCGGCAGCCCAGGCCCAGGGCCCGGTGGGGGATGTCCAGATCAACAAGGGGCCCATTCCCCCAGGGAAATTCCAGGGTCTCCAGGCCGTCCCCTGCCAGAAGGGTCAGGTCCCGGACCTTGGGGATCACCAGGGTTTTATCCATGGTGGGCTCCTGCCCCAAGTCCCAGGAGGTCTCTTCCCCGGCATCCCTTTTCCCTTTCAGCATAAACGACGGCTTCACCCCCGAAAGGGCGGTGACACAGCCCATGGCGTGGACCTTCCACCAGACCCCGCCCGGTTGGGCCGCCCCGGCTTCGTCGCATTCTTCCAGGGATAAAATGGCCCCCTGGGGAGCTGTTCTTGGCAATACCGTCAAATTTGCCTCCAAGGTCACCTGTCTGCCCCGGGTGTCCCATAGCTCTGCCCGCACCGGCGTCAGCCCGCTTTGGGGAAGGGGAAAAATCACCTTCGTCCCCTTCCCCCGAAGGCCCCCGCAGGTCAGGCGGCACCGGGCAATGGGGGCCCCGGCGCTGCCCCGGGCCTCCACCAGGATTTTTGCCTGGGAAACGCCCTGGACAAAGCCCCCGCAGAGGGCCTGGGTGCCGGTGTCATCGGTGATGACCAGCTTGCCCTGGGGTCTTTCAGAGGGCGGAAGCTCCAGCAGCAGATACTCCTGCCGGGTCTCCACCGGCGCCCCGTTCCGATACAGGGTCAGCTTCAGCTCCACGGGAATGCGCTGCAAGGCCGGGTATTCCGCCGCCAGCTCCACCGGAGGCACCCAGCTCAGGCTGGTCTTTTGGGTCTTTTCCGCCACCGTTCCCTGCCGGGTGCCGCAGCGGTAGGCGATGGTCAGGGGCGCTCCCCCCACCGAAAGAGTCAGGGTCAGGGGGCTTCCCAGCTGGTCCCCGGATACCACCAGGGGCCGGTTCAAGGTCGATAAGATCATGGTCTCTCCTTTACCAGCCGAATCTTCTGATCAGCTGGTCATAGAACTGCCGCTGGGCTTCCTCAAATTCCTGCTGCCAGCGGCTGTCCGACACCTGGTCCCGGTAGGACTCATAATCCGCCGCTCGCTCCCGGTCATACCGGTTCCAGAGCCGCTGGTTTTCCGCCTGCCAGGCAGCCAGGGCCTGCTTATATTGGTTCTGGCTGCCGTTTTCCCGCTGCAAAAGCATGGCGTATTTTTCCTTGTCCGCCTGACCCTGCCGGTCGTATTCCGCCCGGGCCTTGTCATAGAGGTTCATGGCCTTGTCATTAAGGTCCTCCATATGCCGCCGGTAGGACTGCTGGGCCGCAGTCTGGCCGTAGGAGCTGCCGTAGCCCCCGGTCATGGCCGCCGCCTGGCCCAGGGTGTCCTGCATGGCCAGACGGCCGTTTTGCAGGGCCTGGTCTTTATACTGCCGGTAGAGCGCATCCCCGTTTAGCTGATAGGAAAAGGCCTCCCGGTTCAGAATTTTCTCCATGGCCGCGTCCAGCTGTTGCTGCCACCGGGACACATAGGCCCCGGGCTGCTGCCGGTCGCTGGCCTGGGCCTCCTGCCGGGCCTGCTCCACCCGGTCGGTGGGTGTATACTCCCTTCGTTTCTTTTCTTCCATTTTTCCTCCTTATACCCGCCAATGTCCGTCCGGCAGGAGCCTAAAGGGCTGGGCCGGGTGGTGCAGCTCCGCAAAGGTCACCCGGTCCCCCTGCTGGGTCTGCACCCCCGGGGTGCCCGGACTGCAAAAGCCGCAGTCCATGGGGCTTTCCGGCGGCGCCTGATCCTCCAAGGCCCCCAGTCGGCACAAAACCCTTGATCCTTCCTCCGATACCCTGCGTCTGTCCGCTTCCCAGCTGTCCCCGCTGAGGTATCGGCCCTCCAGCCGCTTTTCCGTCAGGGCCGTCAGTGTGCCCATCAGCTCCCCGGAGTTTAACAGGGCCCGGAGCGCCCCCTCCCAGTCCGGGTCTTTCTGGGTCTCTCCGTGGGAAAGGGCATATTGCAGCTGCTCGGAGAGCTGGAAGAGGTAATTCCGGATGGCGTGCAATTGCTCCTCCGGGGTGCCCTCCTGAATGCTGGGCAGCCGCAGCCACTCTGCCCCCATCATAGGCCGCTCCTTCCCTGGCGGTAGATGCGGGTGAGGGAAAAGAGCCGCAGATCTCCCCGGCCCTCCAGCCGCAGCTCCAGATGTCCGCAGGGCTTGGGCCGCACCGGCAGGAAAAACCGCCGGTCCGTGCCGGTCATGGTGCCCACGGTCTCCCAGGCCCCGGCATCGTCATACCGGACCAGCACCCGGGCGTGGGCCCGGCGGGAGAGCATCAGCTGTAGTTCCAGGCCCGTTAAAATCTGGCTTTTTCCGTCCCAGCCGGAAATCCGGCCGGTCTGGGCGGACCAGGCGACCTGCTCCTGGCTGTCCTCTCCCCGCAAAATCCAGAGATTTCCCTCCCCGTCCAGGCCGTAGAGCTTGCCCTGGCAAAACCGCAGCTGCCGGGCAGAGAGCCCCTCCTCCCGGTGCCACTGGCCAAGTTTCGTATCCAGCACATAGAGCCCTTCCTCCGTGCCCTCCCGGAGGCTCAGAAAATACCGGTCTCCGAATCCGGCCCCAACGGCCTCCCGGCTTCCCAGGTTCCCCAGGGCCTTGCCCACTTCCCCGGGCAGGGAGCCGTCGTAAACGCAGACCCCCATAGGGGCCTTGTAAAACAGGGAATTGCCCACAATGGCCAGACTCTCCCCGCAGCCCTGCTGGACCCCGGGGCACACGGTGCTCTGGACCCGGAAGGCCCCGGGGTAGCTGCCGTAGACCTTGTACAGGCAGTCCTCTTTGAAGAAGATGGGAGTGCCCAGATAGGTCACTGCCCCGGTAAAGGGGCCCTGGCTGCCCACGCCCACGGTGTAGCTGTCGGTGGACAGGCCCATAAAGCAATTCCAGTTTCGGAAGTCCCCCAGCTTGGAGGCATAGAGCTCGTTGACGGTTTTCCCGTCAGCCCCGGGGCCAAAGCGGCAGCCCCACAGCCGGTTGCCGCACTCCGTCACAAAGTCCATGTCCGGCACCTGCCGCAGCACCCGCAATCCCCGGTCTACGGTGATCTTCCGGCCCAGGACCCCGGAGATCACCAGGCTGTCCTCCCGGACCTGCCACAATGCGTTCCCCCCATCCAGGTCCCCCGCCCCTTTTACGGTCACGCCGTCATAGAGCCGAAAGCCCCTGCCGATGCCCGGGGCGGAGAGCCGCACATAGGCACTTTGCACCGTGACCCAAAGGCCCGAGGCGGCGGACCATTCCTTCAGCACCTGAGGGCTGGAAGAGGTATCCAGCCATAAAGCCTTGTTGCCGGGCTCCCGGGGCTCCGTGGGCTGGATGAAGCTTGGCAGCCGGTCCGTCCCCTCCAAAGTGCAGGGGGTCAGAGTCACGGCAGTCTCCCCGGGAAAGCAGGCCTCCAGGGGCCCAAAATCCAGGGGATCTATGGTGCTGGCATATTTTTTATCCGGGAACACCAGCACATAGGCCCCCATGTTTACAAGCTTCTTGGGCCCTTCCTCGGTCAGGCCCAAATCCACGTTCCGGTCCGGCAGCACCAGATATTTCCCCTGGGTGTAGCACAGGCCCTCTCCCGCCCCCAGGGCCGTGACGCTATGCACTTCCGTCTGTACCCGGCCCGGCCGGGGGCCCAGGGCGGGATAAAAGTCCGCGCAGAGGTTTTCCATCCGGGAAAACTCCCCGTCTCCGATGCGGGCCCCCCGGTTCAGGCCCCCGAAGGCATCCACCGTCTGGCGGCGGCTCCAAACCCGTTTCAGCATAGGCATTTCCACAGCCCATCTCCCCTTTCCTTTACAGATACCGCAGGGCCTTTCCCGGCTGGGGAATGGTCCGGCAGCACCAGGCGAAAAATTCCTTCCACAAGGCGTTGAACCGGCTCATGGCGTTGTTGTAAAGAGAAAACTCCTGGTCGGCATAGTAAATAGAGCCCTCCAGCCACAGGAAATACAGCCCCGTAAAAGCCTGGGGCAGCATCAGCTTTTTCCCCAGCCAGTCCTCCTGGCGAAGCCCCGGGTAGGGGCCCACCACAGCGTGAAAGGCCTCCAGGGCACCCCAGACCATGGCCTCCACCTCCTCCAGCCACCGCAGCTTCTCCTCCCGGCTGTACAGGTTGGGCCGCCGCCGGTCCGTGGCCTCCATCACCTCCCGCACCGTCATTTATCGGCCCTCCAGGCTCTGCAGGGGCTGGGCCGCCTGGGCTTCAAAGGCCATGGCCTGGGCCAGACTCTTTTCCCGGCGGGAGAGCACCTTGGCCACATTCCGGGGCACCTCCACCGCCACGCCCCGCTGGATCAGCCAGGTCTTGCCGTTGATGCCCACAAATACATCCTCCCGCTCTTCCCGGGTCAGGGGCATCCGAATGGTCACTTTTTCTTCCATAAAGTCCTCCTTCTTTTTGTCCCCTGGGCCAGTGGCCCAGGGATCGGGTGTTCTATCCTTAGTTGGCTTCCGCCGTGGGGGAGAAGGCGGAGCAGCACTCCACCCGGACCATGTAGGGCTCCATGAGGATCTCCGCCGTCTGCAGGGCCTTCCAGCCCACGGTGCTGCGCTGGTCCAGAGGGTCTGCGGTACCGGCAGAGCCCAGCTGCTTGATGATGGTGGTGAGGCCCCCGCCGCTGACCTCCGTCACGCCGTAGGCCCCATCTGCCAGGAACAGGCAGCCGAACACCGCCAGACCCTGGGGGCAGTCGTTTTCCGTGCCCTTGTACACCGCCGCCTCGGAGGTCTCCACAAAGCGGACACCGGCAATGCGGCCGATCTCCCCTTCATACATGTTCTCGGGGGTGGCGTACTTGTGCATTTCCTCCCAGCGGGGGTCGGACATGATGTCATAGGCCACATAGGGATGGAGGATGCACACATAGTCCCCGGCGATCTTGGGGGCGTTGGCGGCCTTCAGCATGGCGGCCACCTTTTTAACAACATCCACCGTCAGGGTGCAGGTCTTGTCCAGCTGGGCCCGGTCTGCCACAGGGGTCTGCTTGCCGGCGGCATCCACCTTGGGGCAGTAGTACACATTGGTGCCGGACTGCAACACGTTCCGGGTAATGGTGTCCAGGGTCATGCCCGCCTGACGGCCCACAGCCTTGGTGGCCTCCAGCACATTGTTGTCAATGGCGGTCAGGTCCAGCACGTCGGACAGGCACACGAAGTCGCCGTACTGGTTCACCTCTGCCTCCACGGCGGTGGCGCTGAGCTTCCGGCCCTCGGGGGTCACGCCCTCGGTCAGAGGCTTCAGGGCCTTGGGCAGGCCTGCGTACCGGCGGAACTGGATGCGCTTGCCTCCGTTTTTGGGAATGGGCCGCTTCTGGCCGAACTGGCCGTGGATCAGGTTGGGGCCCGCCTCTTCAATGAGGGCCCGGTCGTAAAAGGTCTTGTTCTCCGCGGAAAGGCCCGCATCCGTGGTCACATTGACCTGGGGATTCTCCGCAAACAGCTGCAACATGTTCATTTCCATAGCGTTCTCCTTTATTTTGTTGTTTGTTTAAGCAAAGCTGACGCGCTCGCCTCGCTCCACCCTTCGGCACAGCTCCGCCAGTTCCTTCCGGCTGAGCTTTTCCACCCGGTTTCCCAGGGGGGCCGTGCCGGAGGGGGTCAGACCGTTCTCCGGAGGACGGGTGCCGCCGGACCGGAGCTTTTCCGCCAGATGCTTCTCTACCCTTTGGGCCGCGTAGGCCATGGCAGCGGGGATGATCTCCTCTTTATGGCGGATCTCATAAGCCGTCTGCATATCCACACGGGCACGAAGCAGCTGCCGGAAGCCCGGGTCCAGCATTTCCCGTTCCAGGTCAAAGTCCGGATAGGTCTCCCGGATGGTCTGGGCCTGGCTGTGCCATTGGGCAAGCATTTGTTCTGCCCCTGCCTGAATCTCCTGGGTCTGCCGCTGCTGCTCGGCAGGCTCCGGCTGTTCAGGCAGGCGCTCCCGCAGGGCCTTTTCCATGGCCCCGTAGTCCTGGCCCTCCATGCCCAGGGCTTTTTGCATATACTGAAGTACCGGCTGGGCCGCGGCGAATTTTTCCGCCGTTTCCCGACTGTTTTTAAGCCGCTGCCGCAGAATGCTCTGAACCCGGGCATCGTAGGCCTCTTTGTATGGGCCCTGGATCAGTTTCTCGAAGTCCTCCCGGCCCTGGGAAGGTTCTTCGGATTGAGGCTGGGCGGTGGCCTCGGTTACGCCCGACTCCGAACCTGCCGCTTCCGCGAACAGCTGCAAGGTCCGGTAGTTTACATAATCATTCGGCATCCTCATACCTCCATGGTCATGAGGCTCAGGGCCCCGGGGTAGTTCCGCTCCAATACGAAGGCCCCCGCCTGGGTCACCCAATAGGCCATCAGGGTCTCCGCCAGCGCCTCCGGCTTGGGCTGGGCCACGACTCTGGCGTAGCCGTCCATGAGTTGAATACTGGGCTTTTCCAGGAACTGCCCCTGCTCATACAAAAACTGTACCGACTGGGCCAGGGTATAGGCCAGCATGGTGGCCGCCGCGCAGACCAGGTCCTGGCCCTTGGGGGCGGTTTCGGCGTGGCCCTGCATTTCCATTTCCAGGGTGTCCGTGGCTTTGTCTCTAAAAAAATGGGTATGGATCATGGTTTTTCCTCCTTATACCGGGCTTGCTGCGTTGGCAACAGCCATTCTTTCCCGCAAATTGTGTTCGTTTCGCAGCCGGAGCATTTCCCCCTGCTGCCGGGCCAGGTACTTGCCGCCGTTGTCCCGGACGTATTGCAGCACCTTGTTTTTCCCGTCAAAATCCATCATTTCCAGGGCCCCCACCGCCTGGTCCCACCGGGCGGGGTCAAAGAGCCCGGCAGTATAAAACTGCATGGCCATTTCGTTCTGGCTGAGCCGGGAATAGGGGCTCTGCTTTTCCGCCCCGATCTCCACATCGAACAGGGGCGTGCGGCTGCCCAGCTCCACCCCCAGTTCCATGCCCCGGGGCCGGGGCTTCATACCGGCGTTGGAAAAGCTGATAAACTCCTGACTGCCCCGTTTTCCCAAAATCCGGAAGCACCGGGGCAGCTCGTAAAACTGCCGGATGAGCTCCACCATCATCAGGCACACCTTCCGGAAGGCCCGGTAGGAGGCCATGCCGCTGTCCCGGCTGAGCTTGGAGCCCGCCTCCTGCATGGCCGCAATGGCCGAGGCCGCCACCACGCCGGAGACCGTGCCGCCGTTGGACACGTCCCGGTTTCCCGTGACCTCCTTCAGCTCGTCGATCTTCCCGTTGACCACGGACACATAGATGTCGCTGAGGCCCTTGGTGCCCACGGGCTTGATGCTGTCGTCCCCCAGGTTGCCGTCAACATGGATGAAGTCCCGGCTCAGATCAGCGTATTCCTCCTCATTTACCGCCCCGTCCACCCGGATAAAGTACCGGGGCCGGGCGGAGGCGAGCATGTTCTGCAAAATGGCCTGATTGCCCCGGTCCACATATTCCTGGGCGGACTTGGCCACATCGATGTAGCCAAAGCCGCAGGGGCTTCCCGCCGTGCGAAACAGAGGGTCCATGATAAAGGGGTAGAGCCCGTGGTCATACCACCCCCGGTCCCGGTAGTCGGGACTGTTTTCCGTGGCGAAGAGCACCGTGTCCCCTACGAATTTGCAGTAGTGGAGCACCTGTCTTCCCTGTTGGTTCTTTTTATAGTACCAGTCGATGACGGTAGTCTTGTCCGTGGTGTCCACCCGGTCCTCGGTCTGGGGCTTCTGCCCCGCGTCCGCCTCCCCGGTCAGCTTTCCTTCCAGCTGGGGGTAGGCTTCCAGAAGCCGGTCGTTGTCCTCCATCCGCAGATAGAATAGGTTCCGGGACTGCTGCAAGTCCGTAATGCCGCTTTCCCAGTAGAGGTTCAGCACATCCACCCGGCTGATGGCAATGTCTCCCAGTCCCCCCAGCTTTTCCGGGTCCCAGAAGACCCCGTAGATGCCGGTGCCGCCCTTGAGCTTGTCGTCCATGACCCGGTCGTAGACCTCCTCAAAGTCCTCCTGCTGCAAGATCACCGGCAGAATGCTGCCCAGGGCCTGGGCCAGGGCCTCATCGTCCTCCTCCCGGGGCAGCACATTGGGCCGGGGGAAGTTGTCCATGGCCTCGGCGTGCTTGTTGGCAATGGCATTAAAGAGCCAGCCGGAGGCAGGCTCCACCTGCTCCTTGGCGCTTCGGCGCATACATTCCCAGTGCCGCATCCGGTACCACTGTTCGTTTTCAATGACCCGCCGCTCCAGATTGGCCTTCCCCTGCCGATACCGGTTCAGGGTCTGCCGGGCTTTCCGCAGCTCCTCCGGGCCGATCACATTCTTCTTTTCCATGTAGAATCTCCATTCCCGGCCTGACGTAGGCCGTCCATTGTTCCTCAATGTCCAAAAACAGTTCCGCCCCGTTTTTGCTCCGCACCTCCGGGGCAGCTCTTGCGGGGATGGGCCGGGCCATGCAGAAATACCGGGCCTCGTCCGCCGCATGGTCCTCCCCCTCCGTATCCAAGTCCTCGGGGTTCACGCTGTCATACTGTAATAGGGGCAGAGTCCTTATAAAATGCTTGCAGTTTTTAAACACATAGAGCTTCGCCATGCCCTGGTCGTCAAACCACAGCCGGTAGTGCAGCTGCATCCAGCCGGGGATCCGCTTGTTGTCCCCCGGGGAAAAGAACACCTGATGCTTGGCGGCGGTGTCCGCAATGCTCTCCCCTGTGGAGGCATCCCAGATGGCCGGGTCCGCAATGCCAATGATCCGTTTCCCCGCCAGAAACCGGTGGTCCCGCTCAATGGAGCGGATTTTTTCAAAGACCTGATCCGGGGGCCACCGGACCCCCTCGTTGGGCTCTCCCCGGCAGCCGTAAAATTCCAGAATCCGATAGGCCACCCCCTCCCGGTCCATGGCCCACCAGCCGCAGGAAAAGGGCCGGTGATAGCCCCAGTCGAAGCTTCGGTAAATGGGCCAGTCCTGGGGGATCTCAAAGGGGTCGATCACATGGGTGAAGCGCCTGTCCTGATAGTGCCGGGGGTCATCCCGAAATTCCTCAAAAAACTGTCCCTCATACACGTCCCACCGGCCATAGAGCCAGGCCTGCCGCAGCTTTGGGGGCAACTTTTCCAGGGCCCGCAGATATTCCGGCTGGGAGGCCATCAGGGCCTTGTTGTCGGTGCAAAGGGCCTGGATAAAGGCGTAGTCCTCCGGGTGCTCCTCCGGGGTAAAATTCCGGTCGATAAACAGCCGCTTAAAATAGCCGTGGGCCGGACCCCCGGGGTTGAGCGTATAATAGGTGCGCTTGGGGAATCCGTTGACCCCCCGGACGCAGGCATCGATCTGGGTCAGCCACCCTTCCTGAAACTGTCCCGCCTCGTCGGCAAACCACACGTCGTACTCCGCCCCCTGGTACTGCCCCAGGTCTCCCTCGTCGGCACAGTAGCCAAAGGAAATGGTGCTGCCGTTGGGGAACCTGAAAAGCTTGTCCGTAGACTTGTACTCCGCCATGCCGCTAAGCAGCTGCTGCAAGGGGGCAATGTGGTTGTTGAAGAGCTCTTTGTAGGTCCGCCGGGTAATTAAAATCTTGATGCCGGGGTAGCGCAGGCTCAGCAGCACTGCCTTCCACCGGACGAACCAGCTTTTGCCCCCGCCCCGGGCCCCGCCGTAGCCCACATACCGGTGCCGCTCCCGAAGGGCCAGCACCTGCTTTTCATTGGGCCGGGGCATGGTAAGAGACTTACTCGGCATAGTCCTGACACGCTCCTTCCAACAATACGGTAAAAGACTTTTCCGTCTCCTGGGTCAGGTCCCGCTGAAGCTTGGCGATCCGGGCCTCCTGCTCCCGGGTGTCCCCATCGGACCGGAGCACCAGCACCTCCTTCAGATCCTTCAGCACCCCGGTGAGCTGCTTCAGGCCGCCCCGGTCGATGATGCCCTTTTCCTGGGGCAGCAGCCGCTGATAATCCGTGGTGACCTCCCCGCCGTCCTCCTTTTTGGCCTTTTCCCGGACGGATTCCGTCACCGTGTCCAGCTCCTCCACCGCCCGCTCCAGGCAGCCAAGCAAATCATCCGCCAGCGCCGCCACCCGGTCCATGCGGGTTTGAGTGCGTTCATTGTTTTGAACATTCTCCCTTCGTTCACTTTTCCGCTGCCAGCCCTCCCGCCGCTGCCGCCCCCGGAGGGTAGACCGGGCCACGGCGTATTTTCGCTCCAAAGCCGCCAATGTTTCCCCCCGGGCGTAGTCCTCCCGGATCTTTTCCCAGTCCGGTGTCACCCCGGCTCCACCTCCTGTCTGTGCCGGTCCAGACACCGGTCACAATAGTAATTTCCTGCCAGAACCAAGACCTCATCCTGCAAAATGGGCTCCAGACACAGACAGCACCGGGGTCTGCGGGCTAAGATTTTGTCCCATCGCTCTTGCCGCCGCTGCTCCAACACCCAGGGTTCTGTCATTTTCTCCTCCTCATTTTCCGGAAATTCACGGGTTTTTTCCTGTATTTCTCGGTTTCTCCCTCCAAAGTAACCAAAGCTCTCTCCTTTCCAAATTAGTCCGTTTTATTGGACATCCTTTTTGCTATACTCATTTTGCAAAAATTAATCGTCAATTCTGCAAAATTTGAGCACTCAATAGTTGAAAATCGGAAACAGATGTGATACTATATAGCCACATATAGCAGACGATGCGCAACGGGTCATTGGAATCGCTGCTGTAGCCGTCCGGAAGTGTTTATTTATTTCAACTGTCTGCATTATAGTACATTTGTTCGAACTTGTCAAGTGGGGGTAGTTGACTTTTTTCAATCATTTCCGAGTCAGACCAGGAAAGGGTGTCCTTCGTATGTTCTATGATCGATTTGTCCAGCTTTGCAAGCAGCGGGGCGTCAGCACCTCCAAAGCCGCCATCGACGCCGGTCTCAGCAAATCCACCGTCACCAAATGGAAAAAAGACCCCGGCACCAAACCTTCCGGCAATGTCATAGACAAGCTATGCCGCTACTTCGGCATCTCCGTATCGGAGCTTCTGGGCGCCCCGGAAGACGAAAACCCCGAAGAGGTCCATCACCTGGTCACCACCCAGGACCTGAAATTCGCCCTTTTCGGGGGCAGCGGTGAGATCACCGATGAAATGTATAACGAGGTTTTAAGCTTCGCCGCCTATGTCCGCCAGCGGGAGGCCAAAAAAATCAAAAAAGAGCGGAACAAAAAGGAGTAGCCATGACTCAGGTACCGGAACTGTATGACCTGGCTTCCAGGCAGAATATTGCCGTCCTCCGGTACCCCATGAAGGAAGTGGGCTCCATGTCCATTATGGAGCCTGACGGGAAATGCTACATCGGCGTAGATGACCGGGTCCTGGACGGCGGCATCCAGGAGCGTATGCACCTGAGCCACGAGCTGGGCCACTGCTTAACGGGCAGCTTCTACAACCTCTACGCCGCCATCGACTGCCGCCAGCGCCACGAAAACCACGCCGACAAATGGGCCATCACCACCCTCATTCCCGTAGACCGCCTGGACGACGCCATCGCCCAGGGCCACACCGAACTGTGGGACCTGGCCGACTACTTCGGGGTCACGGAAGACTTCATGCGCAAAGCCGTGTGCTGGTATGTCCACGGGAATCTGGCGTCGGAACTGTACTTTTGAGTTGACAGTTGAACCGCCGCCCCCCTTGCCTCTCCCTCTGGGAGAGGTGGCCGAGCGCAGCTCGGACGGAGAGGGCCAACGTTGATGATTTAGGTGGACGTTATCATTCAGAAAACGCCCCAAGACCCTCTCAGTCTCGGCTGCGCCGAGCCAGCTCTCCCAGAGGGAGAGCCAAGATTGCCTTTTGGGTACGTTCTCTAAAACATAGGCGGTGTCCCTGCGGAACGATTTAAAATGCAAAAAACGCTCTTGAATCGCACACGCAGTACGATTCAAGAGCGTTTTACTTGCCACACATTGGAACGTGGCGAATAGAACCTGTGTGGTTGTACGGCACCACACAATGTAGCGGCGATGATTCATCGCCATGCCATGTATCGAATACAATTCCGGTGGATGAATGGTACCACCCACCGACGCACCTGTAGGGGCGGCAACCTGCCGCCCGCCACATTGCAAATACAACCTGTGCGGTTAAATGGAACCACCTATCGATATGTCATTCCGACCGTAGCGCAAGCGGAGCGGAGGAATCCACTCAAGTTACAAAAATATCCTGCGTAAGGTAAAATCTGCAACTTGAGTAGATCCCTCCGCTCGTTTCACTCGGTCGGGATGACATGTCGGGGGTGGTACCGTTCAACCGCACGGGTTATATTCGCAACGTGGCGGGCGGCTGGTAGCCGCCCCTACATGCGCAACACTTCTGTGCCTATTGTTGCTACAATGCGGAGCGTGGTACCGCGCCTCTGCTTATGGCGGTCCCCCTTCCCCGGTGGGGAAGGTTTTTTAGAGCTTTCCTGAGCCGCTCCATAAACTGTCCACTGTCAACTAAAAATAATTGTCAACTGTCAATTGTCAATTGTCAATTAAAACCGTCCAAAAACTCCGCCAACGCAGTACATTTCCAGTACTTTTTTAAACCGATCTCTGTACGTTCCCTTCCAGCACGTCCTCCAACGTCACCCCGTCCAGAAACGTCCCCACCACCCGGTCCAGTTCTTCCCAGACGGGTCTTGTAAGGCAGTCCTGGGCTCTGGGGCATTGGGGGGCGTCTTCATCCATGCAGGCCACGGCAGCAAGGCCCGTTTCCGTGGTCCGGAGTATCTCCCCCAGGGTGTAGTCCTTGGGTTCCCGGGTCAGCCGGTAGCCGCCCCGGACCCCCCGGGTGGTTTGCAGCAGTCCCGCCTGATGGAGCTTGGGGATGATCTGCTCCAGATACTTTTTAGAAATGTCCTGCCGGGCGGCAATGTCCTTCAGGGCCGTGACCCCTTCCCCCTGGTGCTGGGCCAGGTCCAGCATCATCCGCAGGGCATAGCGTCCTCTGGTGGAGATCATGTCCGTTCCTCCTCCGGCACAAAGTCCAATGTAATGGATTTGAGCTTTGGCCGCAGCTGGGTAAACTTCACCCCGGCGGATTGCAGCATCCGCTTGGAGGCCAGGGTGGCCATGGAGTCGGCATACTTGTCCGATAAGTACAGCACTTCCTTCACCCCGCTCTGAATAATGGCCTTGGCGCACTCGTTGCAGGGAAACAGGGCCACATACAGCCGGCTCCCCTGCAGGTCCCGGCCATGGGCATTCAAGATGGCGTTGAGCTCCGCATGGACAACATACGGATACTTGGTCTGGGCCCCCTCCCGCTCCCAGGGATATTCATCATCCGAGCACCCCTTGGGCATCCCATTGTACCCCGTAGAGAGAATGATATTATTCTGCGACACAATACAGGCCCCCACCTGGGTATTGGGGTCCTTACTCCTCCGGGCCGCCAGCATGGCAATGCCCATAAAGTATTCATCCCAGCTGATATAATCTTCCCGCTTCATGGCGTGACCTCCCTTTTTTTGTTTTTAATAGTATACCAAATCACAAGGTGTTCTACAAGTGTAATTTTCAAAGAATGGGCGCCCAAATAGAACCACCCCCGACGAAACCGTAGGGAACGGCAAGAAAATTGACAATTGACAGTGGACAATTGACAATTATCGAAGCAGCGAGTGTGTCCGTTTTTAGGGAAGCTCTGATTAAATCGGCAAGAGCTTCCTTAAATTTCTCTGGACAATCCGGGATTTTCCTGTATAATAAATCCAGAAACAACAGGAAGGGGCAAAAACCTATGAAACGAAACCAAAAAGGCTTCACCCTTATGGAAATGCTCATCGTGGTGGCCATCATTGGTGTTTTGGTGGCAATCTCGATTCCTGTCTTTTCCTCACAACTTGAGAAAACCAGAGAAGCAACCGATCTGGCCAATGTCCGCGCTGCTTATGCGCAGATTATGGCAGAGGTGATTGGTACAGAGGATAATCCTAAACCGATTCCGGTAAAACTGAAGCAGAAGCAATATGACTGGCAGACAGCTCTGCCCATTACCATTGGCGGTATTACTTTCAATGGAAGAGAAAACGATAACTGGATTGGCACACCGGATAGAAGCGGTATTTGCATGGTTTCTTATGAAAAAGACTACGGTGTAATTTTCAATTGGAATGGAGGTTATTCAGGAACGATTGCGTTCTCAAGAGATAAGTTTCTGAATTACAATACCCTGCTATCTACGGGAAACATGGATAACAATAAAGCCTATTTCTCAAATCAGACCTTCCGAATTGGCTCGAAAGAGATTAAGGTTCGAGTTTACTATGCGGAAGCAGCACCATTTAAAAAGGCACTTGAGGACTGGACTCCGCAGCCATCGACCTATGAAAACAGCCCGTTTTATAATGTCCAGAATAATAAGGGGGGCACAGCTACGGAAGATGGATTCGCTTACTACACGTATGGAGAGGATAAGTTGATTAACAGCTTCATTTATGTGAGTCCCACTGCGGTCTATGAAACCAAAGACGAAGGGAAAACCTGGTACAACATAACGCCGAAATCGAAGTGATGCATAATTCATTCTGAGGACTGTTCAGACTCAGCATGAGGAGAAATGGCAATGGCTATAACAGTCCATACCTATTACAAAGGAACTGGGGCCGCGGAACAATTTGCAAAGGAAATGACGGAAAGCGGAACGGTGGACGCGATCAGGAGAGAAGCTGCAAGCAGGAACTTGTGCTGTGAGTTT
Organism: uncultured Oscillospiraceae bacterium; assembly: GCA_934589525.1. Lineage (GTDB taxonomy): Bacteria > Bacillota > Clostridia > Oscillospirales > Oscillospiraceae > Faecousia. The sequence continues at coordinate 149,406 of CAKTOB010000001.1, forward strand.
TGAAGAAGGCAAAGGCTATAGTATAGTGTATAGCTGTAATGTAACAGGACATGATCACACTCTGACGCTGGGCGATTCGAATTATTTGAATCCTTAATGCCAACCGGGGCACCCTCCAAAAAAACGGAGGATGCCCCGGTTTTCGATTTTCCGAAATTCAATTCAAAAGTCCCCGCCCCACCCAGAGGCAGACACCGTTTCGAATACAACCCGTGCGGGTGAACGGTACCACGCCATGTAGCGGCGATGATTCATCGCCATGCAACGGAAGGAATACAACCCGTGCGGGTGAATGGTACCACTTATCGACATGTCATCCCGACCGAGTGAAACGAGCGGAGGGATCTTCCCAAGTAGCAAGAATAACCAGCACAAGGTAAAACTTGCAACTTGGGAAGATTCCTCGACTCGCTGCGCTCCCTCGGAATGACAGATCGGTAGGTTGTTTTGTTTGTCTACACAGGTTCTATTCGTTACGTTGCATGTGGCGATGAATCATCGCCGCTACATTGGGTGTACCGTGTATTGGGTGATACCGTTCAACCACACAGGTTGTATTCGGAACGTGGCGGGCGGCTAATAGCCGATAAATGAATGTGTGATTGCCACTGGCAATCAATGGTTTTTGATTCGCTGCGCGGAGCACCACCCCTACTCGCGTAATACCATTCAACCACACGGGTTATATACGAAACGCCCCCGGAACGGCACATAGGCCGTTCCCTACGGTTTCGCTGATTGGTGTATTTTTCCACACAACATATTCAAAAGTAGAGACGTTCGTCACCAATAATTGTCAATTGTCAATTGTCCATTGTCAATTGTCAATTCCCCCGCCGTTCTCCTCCGCCGGGGCGAATGCGGGGCCCAAATCCTCCAGCATTTTTTCGTAGGCCTCCTGGGAGATGTCCACGGCGGTGCGGCCGGGGAAGGTTTCGGGCTGCAAAACGTCCACCACATGGAGGGGGACATCGGTCTTTTTCAGGCGCTTGATGTTGTGGAAAATATCCTGGGTGTTTTGCAGGGTGCACAGCACGATGGGCACCTGGGTCTTGGTGGCGATTTTGAAGACACCGGAGCGGAAATGGTGGAGCTTCTGGTCCCGGCTGGTGTAGCCCTCGGGGAAGACCGCCACGCTGACCTGGTCGTCCCTCACCATCTGGATGCACTTGAGAATGGTTTTCAGGGCCTCCCGGTCATTTTCCCGGTTGATCATTTGGCAGCGGATGCTGTGCATGAGCTTGCCGATGATGAACATGTCCGCATTCTCCCGCTTGGAGATAAAGGCCAGCTGGGCCTTGGGGAAGCACCCCATCAGCACCACCGGGTCCAGAATGCTCAGATGGTTGCACACCAGCAAAAACCGGCCGTCCTTGGGAAGCTTTTCCCTGCCCTGAAGGTCAATATCCATCCGCAGCAGGGTAAAAATTGCCGGAATGTAGGTTTTCAGAACCCAGCGGAAGAATTTGCTGTCGGTTTCCCGGGGCTTGGAGAGGTCCACCGTGGAGGTGGTGATCCACAAAAAGAGAAAGGCCACCCCAAACAGCGCCACCCAGTAGCCGACAAAGCACCCAAGGGTGCCCAGCACCACGGCGGCCCCGGAGAATTCCCCCAGGATACAGGTCAGCACCGCAAACACGGCGGCGAGAACGGTCATAGAGCCCAAAAGCATGGTTGATTTCCTCCATCGTATGAGGGCATCCCTGTTTTCCCGGATGCCCCCCGTTCGTTTTCCCCTATTATACTGTTTTCCCCCAGGCTTTACAAGGGCAAAACCGCCGACGCTTCTCCTATTTTTTTACAACGAGGGTAGAAATCCCCCGGTCGAACTGCTATAATGACGGCGTATACCCTATTTTGAAAGGACCGTGACCCTATGGGATTATCCGCCTGCGCGCCTTGGCTCAAGTATTACGGAAGCACCCCCGCTTCTTTGGAATACCCCCGCAAGACCATGTATGAAATGGTGGCTGACGCCGCCAGAAGAAAACCCGACCACACCGCCTATATTTTTATGGGCAAGAAGACCTCCTACCCCCAGTTCCTCAAACGCATCGACGCTGCCGCCCGGGGGCTCTACAACCTGGGCATCCGGGAGGGGGACAAGGTATCCATCTGTATGGCCAACACCCCCCAGGCCCTGGACTGCTTTTACGCCCTGAACCGGCTGGGTGCCATCCCCAATATGATCCACCCCCTGTCCGCCGCCCAGGAGATCGCCTTTTACCTGAATTTCTCCAAAAGCAAAGCCATTCTGACCCTGGACCAGTTTTATGACAAGGTGGCCTCCATCCTGCCCCAGCTGGAAAACCCCACCACCATTCTGGTGGCCAAGGTGGCCGAGGAGCTGCCCGGGGCGCTGAGTGTGCTGTATCCCATGACCAAAACCGCCCGGGCGGTGAAAAAGCTGCCCAAAAAGGGCTATACTTTGTGGTATGACATGGTCAGGGCCGGAAAGAACACGGTGCTGCCGGAGCTGCCGGAATACAGGGAAGGCTGCGCCGCCATTCTCTATTCCGGCGGCACCACCGGCACCACCAAGGGCATCATGCTCTCCAACATGAATTTTAACGCCCTGGCCCTGCAAACCATTGCCGCCTCCGGCTTTTCCATGGAGGAGATCTCCAATATGAAGATGCTCTCCGTCATGCCGGTATTCCACGGCTTTGGTCTCGGCATCGGCATCCACACCCCCCTGATCGCCGGGGGCACCTGCATTCTGATCCCCCAGTTCAATGTGAAGGTCTATGCCGAGACCCTGATCCGGCAGAAGCCCAATCTGATTCCCGGGGTGCCCACCTTGTTCGAGGCCCTGCTCCGGGCGGAGAAGCTGGAGGGGGTGGACCTGAGCTTCCTGCGGGGCATTTTCTCCGGCGGGGACAGCCTGTCCCCGGAGCTCAAGCGGAAGGTGGACGCCTTCCTCAAAGACCACGGCTGCTCGGAGCAGATCCGGGAGGGCTACGGGGCCACGGAGTGCGTCACCGCCTCCTGCCTGACCCCCAAGGACTATGCCCGCCACGGCTCCATCGGTGTGCCCTTCCCGGATACCTTCTATAAAATCGTCAAGCCCGGCACCACCGACGAGGTGGAGCCCAATATTGAAGGCGAGATCTGCGTCTCCGGCCCCACCGTCATGCTGGGCTATATGGATAACCCGGAGGAGACCCACCAGGCCCTGCGCCGCCACTACGATGGCCGCATCTGGCTCCACACCGGAGACCTGGGCCACATGGACCAGGACGGCTTTGTCTACTTCCGCCAGCGCATGAAGCGGATGATCATCACCTCCGGCTTCAACGTCTACCCCTCCCAGCTGGAAAACATCATCGACGGCTATGACAAGGTGCTCCTGAGCTGCGTCATCGGCGTGAAGGACCCCTACCGGGTCCAGCGGGTGAAGGCCTATGTGGTGCCCATGCCCGGAGTGGAGCCTACGGAGGAGCTCAAAAAAGAGCTGCTGGATTACTGCGCCGGACGCATTGCCAAATACGCCCTGCCCCGGGAAATCGAGTTCCGAAAAGAGCTTCCCAAGACCCTGGTGGGCAAGGTGGCCTATCGGGTCCTGGAGGAAGAGGCCAACGCCAAGGCAGGGCAGGCATGAAACGGATCTGGGAGTTGGATGCCCTTCGGGGCCTGGCCCTCATCGGCATGATGGGCATTCACCTTGTTTACGATTTGGTGGAGCTCTACCGGGTCTGGTCCTGGAACCCCCAGTGGTATCAGGTGTTTAAAAACAACTATGGGGCCATTTTTCTGGTGATCTCCGGCGTCAGCGTGACCCTGGGCCGCCACCCGGTGAGGCGGGGGCTCCAGGTGTTTTGCTGCGGCGGACTGTGTACCCTGGTGACCTACGGCATGTACCGGCTGGGCTTTGCGGGGAAGGACATTATTATTTACATTGGGGTGCTCCAATGCCTGGGCCTGTGCATGATGCTCTGGCCGGTGTTCCGGAAGCTGCCCGGGCCTCCCCTGGTGCTGCTGGCCGGGGCCATGGTGATTCTGGGCCTGTGGCTGCGGACGGCAAGCTTTTCCTTCCCCTGGCTCACGGTGCTGGGCTTTGCCCCCTATGGCTTTGCCTCCTCAGATTATTTCCCCCTGTTTCCCAACCTGGGGTATTTTCTCCTGGGGGCCGTGGCAGGACGGGCCCTTTATGAAAAAAAGCGCAGCCTTTACCCCATGGACCCGGCCCCGGTGCCGGGGCTCCGGTGGCTGGGGCGGAACAGTCTTCTTTGCTATCTGCTGCACCAGCCCATTCTGGCGGCGGCGGTATGGGCCGTGACCCTACTGTAAATTCGGGAGGTTCGTATGAAAAAAGAACGGTTTCACATTGTGATTTTCTGTCTGGGCATTCTTTCCGGGTGTCTGCGGTGGTATCTCTATGCCCAGGGGCTTGATGACCGGGGGCTGATCCCCCAAGGCAGCCTGTTGGATTTGGCCCTGTGGCTTCTGACGGCGGCGGCCCTGGTGCTGTGCTTTCTTTCCAAAGTACCTGAACAGCAAGCGGCAAAATGGATGACCGCCCTGGGCATGTATTTTCTGGCCTTCGGCCTGCTCTTCAGCACCCGGGAGCTGCACCAGGGCTACCCTGGGCTTCTGGCGGTGATCCGCTTCCTGTCCTTCCTGTCAGCGGCGCTTCTGGCGGTGGGGGGCACCCTGGTGTTTCAGGGGAAGACCCTTTCCTGGCTGTGGCTGCCGGTGTGCCTGACCTTTATTGTAAGACTGGTGGGGGCCTACCAGACCTGGAGCCGGGACCCCCAGATGCAGGATTTCCTGCTGCCGCTGCTGGCAGGGCTCTGCCTGGCAGCCGCCGCCTATCGCCGGGGGGCGGAGGCTCTGGGCCTGCCCAAATCCCCCTGGACTTACCGCTTTGCCATGGCCGCCATGTATCTGTGCCTGGCCGCCGCCGGAGGGCCTGACAGCTATTATATCCCCTGCGGTGTCTCCTCCCTGCTGCTGTCCTACCGGCAGGAGGCATCATGCTGATCCCCGCTGCCGTGGCCCGATGCCTGGAGACCCTGGAGCAGGCGGGATTTGAAGCCTACTGCGTGGGCGGCTGCGTCCGGGACCGGCTTCTGGGACAGGAGCCCCACGACTTTGACCTCTGCGCCTCCGCCACCCCGGAGGAAATGAAAACCCTTTTCCATGACCAGGATCTGGTGCTGGCGGGCGAAAAGCACGGCACCGTAGGGGTGGTGACGGAAGAGGGGGTGGTGGAGATCACCACCTTCCGAAAGGAAGGGGCCTATGGCGACAACCGGCACCCGGACCGGGTGGAATTTGTAACGGACATCCGTCAGGATCTGGCCCGCCGGGATTTTACGGTGAACGCCATGGCCTGGTCCCCCAAGCGGGGGCTTCAAGACCCTTTTGGCGGAGAACAGGACCTGAAGAAGGGGATCCTTCGCTGCGTGGGAGACCCGGAGACCCGCTTCCGGGAGGACGCCCTGCGGATTTTGCGGGGGGTGCGGTTCTCCGTGACCTATGATCTCGCCCCGGAGCCAGAGACGGAAAGGGCCATGCTGGCATTGACGGAGCTTCTGGACCATCTGGCCCGGGAACGGGTCTATGGGGAGTTTTGCGGCTTCCTGCCCCAAATCACCGGGGAGCAGCTGGTGAAATACGCCCCCATCATCACCCAGGTCATTCCGGAGCTGAAAGCCACCGTGGGCTTTGACCAGCACTCCCCCCACCACAGATACGACCTCTATACCCACATCGCCCAGGTGGTGGACCGGGTCCCGGGGGACCTGCCCCTTCGTTGGGCGGCCCTACTCCACGACGTGGGAAAAATCCCCACCTTCACCCGGGACGAAACCGGCCGGGGCCACTTCTACGGCCACGCCCAGGCCGGGGCGGAAATGGCTGATGCGATCCTTCGCCGCCTGAAAGCCCCCACCGCCCTGCGGCAGCAGGCAGTATTGCTCATAGAACAGCACATGACCCGGCTGATGCCGGAAAAGCGGCTTCTAAAACGCTATCTGGGCCGCTGGGGCCGGGAAACCGTGGAGCAGCTGCTGTATTTGCAGCAGGCGGACATGGGCAGCAAAGGCGTTCCCGGGGAAGAAGAGCAGGAGCAATTTGAAGTTCTTTGGGCCCTGCTAAAAGAGGTGGAGCAGGAATCCACCTGCCTGACCCGCAAAGACCTGGCCCTCACCGGCCTGGACCTGCTTTCCCTGGGCTACCAAGGCCGGGAAATCGGCGCACGGCTGGAAGAACTGCTGGAAGCGGTGCTGGACGAACGGGTGAAAAACGAAAAAGAGGCGCTGCTGGGGTATTTGAAGCGAGCGAAAACCAGCTGACAGTTATTAAAAAATTGACAATTGACAATTTTGGTAGACCAGCGTTTCCTCTCCGGACCGGACGTTTTGGGAACACCTGGGTTGAAAAGTGGCCATGTTTGTCCCGGCAGGGTACAGGACGGACGTTTTGCGGCGTTGATTTTCAAAAATCACGGTGCTATAATGAGGCCAAAATAAGGGGGACTTTTCCTTCCCCGCTGAAAGGAAGCGCAGGGTTTTGTTGGATTTTTTGGAGCAGGAGCAGATCAGCCGGGACCTGCTGGAGGGCATCCGGGAGTACCGGAAGACCTATCCGACACCGCCGGAGCTGTCAAACCGGGTGCCCAAGCCCCGGTATCATTACTACGGGAAAGATGTGTGGGAAGCATCCATTGCCGCCATCTTGTGCGGCGAAAACCTGCTGCTGGCAGGCAGTAAGGCCACCGGTAAAAACGTTTTGGCGGAAAATCTGGCCCAGGTTTTCGGGCGGCCCAGCTGGGATGTGTCTTTCCATGTGAACATGGATGCCGCCAGTCTCATCGGCATGGACACCTTTGAAAACGGCCAGGTGACCTTCCGGCCCGGCCCCGTGTATCTGTGCGCCCGGCATGGGGGCTTTGGTATTCTGGACGAGATCAACATGGCCAAAAACGAGGCCCTGGCGGTGCTTCACGCCACACTGGACTTCCGCCGGGCCATTGATGTGCCGGGATATGACCGGGTGGAGGTCAGCCCCGCCGCCCGGTTCATCGGCACCATGAACTATGGCTACGCCGGGACCCGGGAGCTCAACGAAGCACTGACCAGCCGGTTTGCCGTGATCCAGATGCCCGCCATTGATGAAAGCGGCCTGGACCGACTGCTGGGGGAGGAGTTCCCCACCCTAGAAAAGAAATACCGGGGGCAGTTCGTGGCGCTGTTTCTGGACCTGCAAAAGAAGTGTGAAAGTGCCGAGGTCTCCACCAAGGCTTTGGATCTGCGCGGCATGCTGGATGCCCTGAAGCTCATCCGCCGGGGCATCAGCGCCGGGACGGCCCTGGACATGGGGATCACCAATAAGGCCTTCGACAGCTATGAACAGGGCCTTGTTCGGGATGTCATCGCCGCCAGAATCCCCAGTAAGTTGGACAGGTCCCGGCTCTTTACCGACTGATATGGCTGCCACCGACTATAGCGCCCGGCAGAAGCGGGCCATCAATCAGGTGTGGGACGCCTGCGGGGATTACCAATTCGAACCCCAATTTTTAGCCCTGAGGCCTGACGGCCAGCCGGACCTCTACATGAACTGCGTCATCGGCCTGGTCCACAAATGGCTGGGAGACCAAATGCCCGGGGAGCTCTTCGCCGCCTGGGCAGGAGATGCCCGGCAGGCCCAGTATGATGATCTGGCCTGGCTGGCCCTGGAAAACGCGGTCTATGAAAAGGAGCTGCCCCAGCGCCCTGCCCTGGAGGGGCTGCGGGCAGCCCACGCCGCCGCATTTTTTGATTCGGAATATCAGCTCTCCCGGCAGGAGTGGATGGAAAAGAACCAGCTGGTCTACGCCATCCAGTCTGCCCGGTGGAAGGCCGTGCTGGGGCAGCGGCTCCCGGTGCTGGCCCCCTGGGAAAAGGGGCTGTCCCAGGCCCTGACCTGCCCCGGCACCATGAGCGGCGAGGCCCTGGCGGCAGCCATCCGTGGAGCTTTTCACAAATACCTCCGCTTTGACGGCACCGCCCGCAAAAAAGCGTCCTTCTCTCTCCACTTTGGAGAGCGTTGGGTGCCTCTGCTGACCAAGCTGTTCCCCACGGAAATGGTCCGCACCGACGATCTGGCCATCGGCAGGTCCGCGGCCTCCGGTGAAAAGGGCCTGGTCCGCCCCCTGGAAGCTCTGCGGGCCCAACTGCGCTCCAACGAAGGGCAAGCAGGAGACCGGGAATATGTGGAAAGCTGCTTTGGCCGCAGTCTCTATTCCCCCCGACAGCTGGCGCTGATGGAGCAGCGCTGCTGCACCGGCAACCACCTGGGCTGCCACCTCTGGTTCACCAAAGGCGACCCGGTGCCGGGCAAGCCCATAGGGGCCGATGCCCAGCGGCTCGCCCACCAGGCGGCGGAGCAGGCCAAGCAAAACCGCAAGGCCTTCCTCCGGAACAGTGAGCTCTATCAAAGCGCCCTGCTGCGCCTGACGGAGCACATCCGCAACTGTATGCTGACCCAGCAGCAGCCGGACACCGTCCCCGCTCGCCAGGGCCATGTGGACAGCCGCCGGGTCTGGCGGATGCCGGTGCTGCTGGACGGCAAGGTGTTTTTGCGCAGCGAAGAGGAAAGCACCCCCGGCTTCACGGTGGACCTGCTGCTGGACGGCTCCGCCTCCAGGCTCCACTGTCAGGAAACCATTGCCGCCCAGGGCTACATCCTGGCCAAGGCCCTGACAAACTGCAATATCCCCGTGCGGGTCAGCAGCTTTTGCAGCCTCCGGGGGTATACGGTGCTGCGGATTTTGAAGGACTACAGTGAGAAAAACGGGGAACAGAAGATTTTCCACTACTTTGCCGCCGGTTGGAATCGAGACGGTCTGGCCCTGCGGATGGCGGGAGAATTGCTGCGCTTCGCCCCCCGGGACAAACACCTTTTGATCCTTTTGACCGATGCCAGCCCGGACGACAGCCACAAGGTGCCGCCCACCGGAAAGATTCCCCTGAGCCGGGACTATGACGGGGACCTTGGCGTTCAGGACACGGCGGAAGAAGTCCGCGCCCTCCGCCGCCTGGGCATCCGCGTGGCCGCCGTCTTCATGGGCCAGCCAGCCAACCTCCCCAACGCCCAAAAAATCTACGACCGAGACCTGGCCCCCATCCGCAAAATGGACCAACTCTCCGCCGCCGCAGGCAAACTCATCCAGCAGGAGATCATGGAGCTGTCCGGTTGAAAGAATCCACCCACCAGCAAAACCGTAGGGAACGGCCTGCGTGCCGTTCCGGGAAACGTTGCAAAAACAACCTGTGTGGGTAAACAAAACCACCTCTCAGGTATGTCATTCCGACCGGAGCGCAAGCGGAGTGGAGGAATCTTCCCAAGTTGCAAAAATAGCCTGCGTAAGGTAAAGATTGCTACTTGGAAAGATCCCTCCACTCCATTTCATTTCGGTCGGGATGACATATCGGGTGGTGGTTCCGTTCAACCATACAGGTTGTATTCGGGACGTTGATGGCGGCAGATTGCCGCTCCTACAATACATTTGTTTCGTAATTCCACATTTTTGACGTTTCTATTACCGATTTGCGTTCTGTAAAATGCTAAAAACGTTGTACATTGACGTAGGGGCGGCAATCTGCCGCCCGCCACGTTTCGAATACAACCCGTGTGGATGAAAGAATCCAGCCACCAGCGAAACCGTAGGGAACGGCCTGTGTGCCGTTCCGGGAAACGTTGCATATACAGCCTGTGTGGATAAACGGAACCACCTCCAGATATGTCATTCCGACCGCAGCGCAAGCGGAGTGGAGTAATCCACTCAAGTTGCAAAAATAACCTGCGTAAGGTAAAATCCGCTACTTGAGTAGATCCCTCCACTCCATTTCATTTCGGTCGGGATGACATATCGATATGTGGTTCCATTCAACCACACAGGTTGTATTCGAAACGTAGCGGCGGCGCTACATTGGGTGTACCATGTATCGGGTGATACCATTCAACCGCACAGGTTGTATATGTAGCGTGGCGGGCGGCAGATTGCCGCCCCTACAGGCACACCGGTGGATAATACCATTCATCCACACGGGTTCTATTCGAAACGTTTCCGGAACGGCACACAGGCCGTTCCCTACGGTTTCGCTGATTGGACTTCTTTTTCAACCGACGTGGTTTAAAAACATCCGTTTTTTGTTCCCTAAGGTTTAAGTTGACAACACCCGTTACACCAATAACTGTCCACTGTCAACTGTCAACCGTCAACTAAAAAATTGTCAATTGTCAATTGTCCATTGTCAATTTTCATTTCCCCCGCCGGATGGTTCATGGCCTCAAGTGAAACCCCATATAAAAAAGAAATAAGCTCTCAACCAGTCCTCTGACTACTGATCGAGAGCTTATCTCATTGCGCTGTCAATTTGCAGTTTCACTTGTAACCATCCTTTCTACTGATTCAAGAAGGTACGAATCTATTTATCTCTTTTGCTCTGCCATTGCTGTTTACCGTGGTTTCCGCGCTTGCTTTGGGTCAAACCTTGCTTTGTGCTTTCACCTTGCTTTCGGTTTACGCTGTGACTGCTCAGGTTTTGCTTTGCTGTTGCTTTTGCGTTGGGTGCTACCAGCTGCTTGGGGGTGCTTCGCGGTTGTTGCTTTGGGTTTTCTTTTTGCTTGGCCGTTTCCTTTGCTTTTGGTGATCCCTTTGCTTTTGCTGTTGCTTTGCTGTGACCTTTGCTGTTGGCTTTGCTTTGTCTTTTCGTCCCTTCTTGTATCTATATAGTAGCACACTTCCGGGGATTTGCAAGATGGGAACCTACACAAAGAAACGGGTGCTTTTTCTTGCAAAACACCAATTGATAATGGAAATGAAAAGTGGTATGATAGATATGTTGGGCAGCTTTCGGCTGCTCTTCTTTTTCTCCCTGTTTTCTGTTGCATTTTAACCGATTATCTTTCGATTTCGGCCACACTTTCGTGCGTCATTCCCGGTTTACATGGGAAAAAGCAGATGTTATACTGATTATGAAACATAGAAAGAGAGGGCTTTATATGAAGAAAAGCTATCGGCTATCTGAAACGGCCTTTCAGTTGGATGGAAAAATGCCGCTGAAGCAGGCCATTCCCTTAGGACTACAGCATGTGCTGGCCATGTTTGTGGGGAATCTGACCCCGCTGCTGATCATTACCGGTGTCTGCGGCATTGCCAGTGGGGAGTTTGCAGAGCTGCAGCTCCATCTTTTGCAGAATGCCATGCTGGTGGCGGGCATTGTGACCCTGGTGCAGCTGTTTGCCATCGGGCCCGTGGGCGGCAAGGTGCCCATCGTCATGGGTACTTCCTCCGGCTTTATTGGGGTCTTCAATTCCGTGGCCGCCACCATGGGCGGCGGGGTAGTGGCCTATGGGGCCATTATGGGTGCTTCCATTATTGGAGGCCTGTTTGAAACCGTGCTGGGCTTCTTCTTAAAGCCCCTGCGGAAATTCTTCCCCTCGGTGGTCACGGGCACCGTGGTCATGTCCATCGGTCTGAGCCTGATTTCCGTGGGCATCAATTCCTTCGGCGGCGGCAACACCGCCCAGGATTTTGGCTCCATGGAGAATCTGCTGCTGGCCCTGTTTGTGCTGGTGATGATCCTGGTATTCAAGCACGGCACCGACGGTTTTGCAAGCTTTGCCTCCATTCTCCTGGGCATCATCTGCGGCTACATTGCGGCCTTTGTCATGGGCTTTGTGCTGCCCACCACCGCCGTCAACGCCGAGGGCGTGGAATATACCAAGGCCTGGGTGCTGAACTGGAGCAAGGTGGCCAACGCCTCCTGGTTTGAGATTCCCAAGCTGCTGCCGGTGAAGCCCACCTTTGACCTGCGGGCCATTGTGCCGGTGCTCATTATGTTCATCGTCACCGCCGTGGAAACCGTAGGCGACATTTCAGGTGTGATGGAGGGCGGCCTGGGCCGGGAGGCCACAGACAAGGAGCTCTCCGGCGGCGTCATCTGCGACGGCCTGGGCTCTTCCTTCGCCGCCCTCTTTGGCGTGCTGCCCAACACCTCCTTCAGCCAGAACGTGGGCTTGGTTGCCATGACCAAGGTGGTCAACCGGTTTGCCATTTCCACCGGTGCGGTGTTCCTGATCCTCTGCGGCCTGTGCCCCAAGCTGGGGGCCCTGGTCTCCATCATGCCCCAGTCGGTGCTGGGTGGCGCGGCGGTGATGATGTTCTCCTCCATCGTCATCAGCGGCATTCAGCTCATCACCAAGGAGCCCCTGACCGCCCGGAGCCTGTCCATCGTCTCCGTCTCCCTGGGCGTGGGCTACGGCATGGGTGCCCACAGCGCCATCCTGGCCCATGCCCCCCAGGCGGTGAAGCTGCTCTTCGGCGGCTCCGGCATTGTTCCGGCGGCGATGGTTGCAATCCTTCTGAACATTCTGCTGCCTAAAGATCAGAAATAACCCGCAAATCCTCCGGCGTATCCACGTCCTTTAATTCGTATTCATCCCGAACGGCCACCGTTTTCAGCCGTTCGGGATATTTTTTCAGCAGCAGGCCTCCGCCCTTCCCCTGGGGCAGGTCCAGCAGCTCCGGAAAGGACCATTTTGGAAACACCACCGGGGCCCCGGGGGTGCCCTGCCACTGGGGCCGCCAAAAAGAAACGGGCCCATTTTTAGAGGCCAGTGCCAGAGCTGCCAGCGTTTCCTGGGAAAGTCTGGGCTGATCTCCGGCGGCAAACATACACCGCTCCACCCCCGGCAGGGCTTCCAGGCCCAGGCGCACCGTGTCGCTGCGGTAGGGCAGGTCGTGAAGAACGGTAGGGATCCCCCGCGCCCGGCCCAGGGCCGCCACCTCCCGGTGCCGGGTCACCAATACCCGGTTGGCAAAAAGCCCCTGGGTGGCATCCAGAACGGAGCAGATCAAGGGCTGTCCCCCAAAATCTGCCAGCAGCTTGTTTCCCCCGAAGCGCCTTCCCAGGCCCGAGGCCATGATGACGCAGCCCAAGGCCCCAAAGGGGTCGTCCAGGTCCACCAAAAACACATCCGGCCGCTGGCACAGCGCCGTCAAAAAAGGCAGCTCCTGCTTGCGCACCACGGCGCAGACCTGTTTCTGTTCCAAAAGGGCTTCAAGGGCCTGCTGATAGGGGCCGCATTGGGCTTCCAGATAGCCGATTTCATCCAGGGTGACCCAGGGCTCGGGCGAACGAGCGCAGCGCGCCAACGCCGGAACACCGAAGGACAAAAAAGGCTGTTCCAGCAGCACCATCTGGTTCCCCGGCCCAGGGAGCCGCCCGTCAAAAACCGCTGCCCGGACCCTTTCCCCGGAGCGGTTGTCCCGCAAAAACACCGCCTGTTTTGGTACGGCCCAGCTGGTAAGCCCCGGGGCCCCGGCGGGGAACAAGGCCTTTAACAAGGTGGTCTTGCCGCTGCCCTTGGCCCCGGTCAAAACCAGGTGCCGCTTGCAGCTATTCTCAAAGGCCCTCCAGATACTCTCTGCCGTCAGTATGTTTTGCGCCATAAGCTTCCCTCCTTCGGCATTTTTTCTGAAATGACCCCGCTATCATAACAAATCCTCTTCCCAAAATCAATTGGGGATGTTATACTGTTATAAGAAGAAATATGCAATTCGCCCAGGAAAACTCCGCCGATCGGAGCTTCCCTAATACAAGAAGGAGCATTTGCCTATGATCACCATACAGAAATACGTTCGTGCCCAGTCCCTGGAAGAAGCCTGGCATCTGAACCAGAGCCGCCGCAACCGGATCCTCGGAGGCATGCTCTGGCTCCGGCTGGGCAACACCACCGTCAACACCGCCATTGACCTGTGCGACCTGGGCCTGGGGGCCATTGAGGAAACAGAAACCGAATTTTCCATCGGAGCCATGGCCACCCTGCGGGATCTGGAGCAGCATGAGGGCCTGAATGCCTACACCCAGGGGGCCATTGGGAACGCCCTCCGGGACATCGTGGGTGTCCAGTTCCGGAATATGGCCACGGTGGGTGGCAGCATCTGGGGCCGGTTCGGCTTTTCCGATGTGTTGACGGCTTTTTTGGCCCTGGACAGCGATGTAGAGCTTTACAAAGGCGGCATCGTGCCGTTGGAAGAGTTTGCAAAGCGCAAAAAGGATCGGGACATTCTGGTCCGGCTCATTGTAAAGAAGACCCCCTGCCGCATGGTCTACACCGCCATGCGGAATCAGCGGACGGATTTCCCGGTGATCGCCTGCGCCCTGTGCCGCATGGGTGGGGAGACCCGGGTGTCCATCGGTGCCCGGCCGGGCCGGGCGATGCTGCTGCGGACGGCGGAAACCGACCCCAAGGCCCTGGGGGACCTTGCGGCAAAGAACATCCCCACCGAGGGCAATCTCCGGGGCAGCGCCGCCTACCGCACCCATCTTGTCCGGGTGCTGACCCAGCGGGCCATGACGGAATTGGAGGAACGATAATATGGAAATCAAACTGAAACTCAACGGCAAGGCCGTCACCGCCTCTGTAGAGCCGGACACGGTGCTGCTGGACTTTCTGAGAGCCCAGGGCTGCCTCAGCGTCAAGCGGGGCTGTGATACCTCCAACTGCGGCCTGTGTACCGTGATGCTGGACGGAAAGCCCATTCTCTCCTGCTCCACCCTGGCGGTACGGGCAGAGGGCCACGAGATTTACACATTGGAGGGCCTGCAGGAGGAAGCCGCGGACTTTGTAGGCTTCATTGCCGACCAGGGGGCCGACCAGTGCGGCTTCTGTAACCCCGGCTTCGTCATGAACACCATCGCCCTGCTGCGGGAAAACCCGGACCCCACGGACGACGAGATCCGGGGCTTTTTGGCAGGAAATCTCTGCCGCTGCTCCGGCTACGAGGGCCAGCTCCGGGGCATTCGGAACTATCTGAACACCCGTCGGGGCTAAGGAGACAGCTATGGAACAGAAAGTATATAAAGCCGTCAACAAATCCGTCCGGAAAAAGGACTCCATGCAGCTGCTTTTGGGAAAGCCCGTGTATACCAACGACGTGGCCCCCCAAAATGCCCTGGTGGTAAAAATCCTCCGGTCTCCCCACGCCAACGCCATTGTCGAGGACATTCGCACGGAGAATGCCAAAAAGGTCCCCGGGGTGGTGGACATTTACACTTGGCAGGACGTGCCCCAGACCCGGTTCGCCATTGCGGGCCAGACCTTCCCGGAGCCCTCTCCCTATGACCGGCTGATCATTGACCGGCATGTGCGGTTTTCCGGTGACGTGGTGGCCATTATCGCCGCGGAGACGGAAAAGGCCGCCCGGAAGGCCATGAAGCTCATCAAAGTGCAGTATAAGATTTTGGAGCCGGTGCTGGATTTCCGCACCGCCAAAGACAATCCCATTCTCGTCCACCCGGAGGAGGACTGGTTCCCGCCCTGTGACGTGGGCGGCGACCCCAAGCGGAACATGGTGGCAAGTGCCGACGAAATCCACGGCGACGTGGAGGGGGTCCTTTCCCAATGCGACATGGTTCTGGAGCGGACCTACCACACCAAGGCCTACAACCAGGCCATGATGGAGCCCTTCACCGCCTACGCAAGCTTTGACCGCTACGGGCGGCTCCACGTCATCTCCTCCACCCAGATCGTCTTCCACACCCGGCGGATCCTCTCCCGGGCCCTGGGCATTCCAAAAAGCAAAATTCGGGTGGAGAAGCCCCGGATCGGCGGGGGCTTCGGTGCCAAGCAGACGGCGGTGTGCGATGTCTACCCCGCCTTTGTGGCCATGAAAACCGGCCGGCCCGCCATGATCACCTACACCCGGGAGGAATGCCAGATCGCCGGTTCCCCCCGGCATGAAATGGAGATCACCCTGCGCCTGGGGGCCATGAAGGACGGCACCATCCGGGCTATGGATTTGTACACCCTGTCCAATTCCGGTGCCTACGGCGAGCACGGCCCCACCACCGTGGGCCTCTCCGGCCACAAGGCCCTGCCCCTGTATACCGGCTCTTTGGAAGCCTTCCGCTTCCACTATGACGTGGTCTACACCAACCACCAGGCCGCGGGAGCCTACCGGGGCTACGGTGCCACCCAGGGCATTTTCGCCGTGGAGTCTCTGGTCAGCGAGCTGGCAGAGCAGCTGGGGATGGACGCCACGGAAATTCGGGACAAAAACATGGTCCGGGAGGGCATGGTCATGGATGCCTATTACGGCGAGATTGCCAATGCCTGCGCCCTGGACCGGTGCATGGACCACTGCCGGAAGATGTTTAACTGGGAGGAGCGCTCCAAGGTCCGGGACATGGGAGGCGGCAAGGTCCGCACCGCCGGTGTGGCCATGGCCATGCAGGGCAGCTGTATTTCCAATATTGACGTGGGCTCCGCCACTTTGAAACTCAGCGACGACGGCACCTACAATCTGATCATCGGTGCCGCGGACATGGGCACCGGCTGCGACACCATTCTGGCCCAGATGGTGGCGGAGATCATGGACTGTGACGTGGACGACGTGGCGGTCTTCGGCGCGGATACGGACGTATCCCCCTACGACTCCGGCTCCTACGCCTCCTCCACCACCTATATCACCGGTCAGGCCGTGGTCAAGGCCTGCAACACCCTGAAAAAGCGCATCTGCGCCATTGCCGCCCAGATGCTGGACTGCGGGGAGGAGGATGTGGAGTTTGCCGGTTCTGTTGTCCGCCGGGTGGGAAGCGGGCAGCAGGTGTCTCTTAAAGACATCAGCTACAAGGCCCAGGTGGGCAACACCATCGCCCCGGAGGCCACGGAGACCCACAGCTCCCCGGTTTCGCCCCCGCCCTTTATGGTGGGCATGGTGGAAATCGAGCTGGACAAGCTCACCGGCAAGGTGGACATCCTCAACTACATGGCCGTGGTGGACTGCGGCATCCCCATTAACCCGGCTCTGGCCACCATCCAGACCGAGGGCGGCATCGTCCAGGGCATCGGCCACACCCTGATGGAAAACGTGACCTACGACCCCAGCGGCCGCCCCATGGAGTCCGGCTTCATGCAGTACAAGCTCCCCACCCGTCTGGATATGGGCAATCTCCGGGTGGAGTTTGAGCACAGCTACGAGCCCACAGGCCCCTTCGGTGCCAAATCCATCGGCGAAATCGTCATCAACACCCCCGGCCCCGCCATCGCCCACGCCATCTACCGGGCCACAGGCCACTGGCACCGGGAGCTCCCCATCACCCCGGAACAGATTGCCCTGGGGCAGGGGGAATAATCATAGCGTTCCTGCAAACGGGGCTGTTGCAAAAAAGCATTTTGCAACAGCCCCGTTTAAGTGTTACGCTACTGTAAAGAAACCATCGAGAAATCGCCTCTATTGACTCAAATTGCTTTCTGATATATAATTAATTCTATAATTTATGGAATTTACGCAATACACAGAAAGAGGTACCTCCTATGGGTGAATATTTTGATATTTGCGGAACACACATCCCTATTGACTCCATAAAAGATTTTCGAATTATTGACGTTGAGTTTATTTTCCGTCCCATTTATCACGAAGTCAGAAAATCAATGCTAAATGCATTCTCTGGCAAAAAATTCGAGTTTGAATCTATGCAACCATTCGCAGCAATTATAGGTCAGCAAGGTCAAAAATCTGCGCTGGGCGAGTATAAAGCAAAGGACTTCAAAGAAGCATTGGGAAAAGACTTGAGCGGTGCTATTATTTATACCATTGCTGACAAGCTGAAACTCAAGGCCTTCAAACATCAAAAGTATCAGTGTCTCAATCTGGCAGGGCGAGCTTTTACTACCTATTTGGATGATGTTCCAGTCAAGTTGACATGGAATGATGGTAGAAGTGCAGAGGTTTACAAAGAAGATCCCCTGCATGACTCCTTGGGAGAAAGCACCACACCAGATGTTCGGAGTGTTTCTGCCTTATTAATCAAAGCAAATGAGAACTACTGCTTCTATGGTAATGGAATTCAAATTGCAGAAGTTGCCTATGAGTATGAGCGGTTGAAGTTGACTATGGACGCATTTAATGCCCAAAAGACACGAAAAAGAATTGGCAGCAAGGAAAAACTCTCACTTCCTCAATTGCCGAAGTTCCATTTGCCTGCAAAGGCAACCTCTACAAAAGAAATTGAAGTTATTGAGAATGTCGATGCTATAGAAACTGAATAAAAGATGTTAAAAAGGAGTAGGGCTCGTCTTTGAATCTTACTCCTTTTTTAGTGGCTCCATTCAACCACACAGGTTATAATTGCAACGTGGCGGGCGGCAAGGTTGCCGCCCCTACAATATAATTGTTGCGAATTATCCTGTTTCTGATGTATATATCCCTGTATTGTGTTCCTCAAAAATGTAAAAACATGGTACATTGACGCAGGGGATGGTTCTCTGTGTGCGAATCAGTATTCATTGATTGCCGAGGGCGATCACACATAAAAAATAGGTTTTCCCGCCCACATCCCTGCGGGATGCGTTTGGGAAAAAGGGGACTCTCCCCCGAGCTAAAAAAGTGTCCACCGGACACTTTTTTACCCGCCTTTGGCGGGCCGCTCTCTTCGAGTCCCATTACCCGCAGCCCATAAAAATAACACCATCCGTAGGATGGTGACGATACGGGGCTTTTTCCTGCCCACATCCCTACGGGATGCGTTCAGGAAAAAGGGGACTCTCCCACGGCCTAAAAACAGTCCACCGGACTGTTTTTTTTACGGCCTTTCGAGTCCCATTACCAAGCCATAAAAAATAACACCATCCTTTTGGATGGTGTTATTTTTTATGGGGTGGGTAATGGGACTCGAACCCACGATCTTCAGAGCCACAATCTGACGCCTTAGCCAACTAGGCCATACCCACCATATGTCGTCTTGCTGAATGGTACGCCAAGAGGGACTCGAACCCCCGACCTACTGCTTAGAAGGCAGTTGCTCTATCCAGCTGAGCTATTGGCGCATGTCGAATGGAGCGGGTGACGGGAATCGGACCCGCGTATCCAGCTTGGAAGGCTGGTGTTCTACCATTGAACTACACCCGCGTGAGCCCTTACCTGACTGATTCAGCTAGGACATTCTAGCACGTATTAAGGACTTTGTCAAGTGCTAATTTTGGAAAACAGGGGAAATCGGGCACTTCCCCTGTTTATTCCCGGGCCTGGCGGTATTCATAGTAGGCGTAGACGGAGTGCTGGGCGGCCCGTTCTTCCATGGCCTGTTGGCACAGGTCCCGCAGGGCCCGCTTTCTTTGGGGCAGGGGCAGACCTCTATCCGGGTAGAAGGGGCCGTCTAAGTAGGTTTCCACCTTGGGGATGGGGCCAAAGCGCCGCTTTTGGTAGCAGCTGGTCATGGTATACACCGGGGCCCCATCCCGGGCGGGGTAGCCGAAGGAGGCTTCCTTCAGAGGGCGGATGCCGGTGTAGAAGGGCCAGATGTGGGCCTCGGGGTAGATGGTAATGAGGTTGCCTTCGGAAATCTTTTGATGGACGCACCGGGCCATTTCCCGGCTGCGCTCCAGGGTGCCGCCTAACGGAATGGCCCCCAGCATCTGCACCAGGTTGTGGATCAGGGGGATGGACAGGGCATCCGGCCCCACCACGATATAGCTTCTGCCCCGCCGCCGGAGTTGGCAGGGGAGGAAGGCATCCATGCCCTTCTGGGTGTGGTTGGCATAGACGTAGATTCCCTGCCCCTGGGTCTCATCCAAAACCTGCCGGTTTTGAAACCGCTGGCAGCACCAGAGCTTCCGGAACACAAGCCCCACCGGCCGGGCAAGGCCCCTATATACCAGGCACGCCAGCCCCCGCCAAAGAGGGCTCGTGTGCTCATAGCGAAAGCCGGGGTACAGGGGCTTGGTGTCGATATGGGTCCCGGCAAAGTCGTCGTTTTGAAGGTCCCTGTAATAAATGACCTTTTTGCTCATGGCCGCCTGCCCGCCGTTTCCAACAGCATCCGTTCCATCTGCTCCATACATTTTTCCTGGTCAAACTGCCCCGCGGCGTTCTCCGCATATCGGCTTCCCCACTGGGCCCGTTCCTGGGGGTGATCCAGCCACCAGTCGATTTTCTCCGCCAGATCCTCGGGGCTGTCAAATTGGAACAGGCTCCGGTCCGTCAGGGCGTAGGCCTTGGTAGCGCACCGGGGGGAATTGGAAATAATGGGCACCAGGCCGCAGGAAATGGCCTCCAGGCAGGAGATGCCCTCGGCCTCCATGGCGGC
Source organism: uncultured Oscillospiraceae bacterium (assembly GCA_934589525.1). Classification (GTDB taxonomy): domain Bacteria; phylum Bacillota; class Clostridia; order Oscillospirales; family Oscillospiraceae; genus Faecousia. The sequence continues at coordinate 169,490 of CAKTOB010000001.1, forward strand.
GCTGTGGACATAGAGGTCCGCGTAATTCAGAAGCTCCACCATCTGGTCATGGGGGAAGAAGCCGAATTTGGGCTCCACCGGCAGCTTTTTGCCCAGGGCCCGGAGGCGTTTCTCCTTGGGGCCGGAGCCGGCCAGGATCACTTGCAGCCGCTCCCGGTGGCAGGACAAATTGGCGGCTTCCAGCAGCACCGCCTGGTTTTTCTCCTTGGAATACCGGCCTGTGGCGACAATGACAAATTTATCCCGGTATTCCTCCGGTTTTTGAACCGGGCAGGGCTTAAAGGAGGCGTTGACCCCGTTGGAGATCACATAGCCGTTGGTGGGGCCGTACATGCCCTCGTACAAATCCCGCAGGAACTGGGTGGGGTAGTGGATGGCATCCACCCGGCCATATTCCTTGGCAAACAGGCAGTAGGTCAGCCGGTTGGCGGGGTAGAAATTCTCCATGAAAATATGGCTGGTGAAGTTCTCCGCCATGGCGTGAAAGCCCGCGCTGACAGGAATCCCCATTTCCTTGGCGATCATGGTTGCCCGCCGCCCCAGGATAAAGGGCAGCATCACATGGACGATGTCCGCCCCTGCCAGGGCCTGACGGATCACCCGGTCATCGGGCTTTGCCAGTCTTACCCCGTTGCTGGCCACATATCCGTTAAAAATGCCCAGACTCCGGGTGGGCACCACGGCGTAACCGGGAACGCCCTTCTTTTCTTCATCGGGGCACAGGATGGTCACCTGATGGCCCTTTTCTCTCAGAGCCCGAATGAGGTTCATGGCCGCAAGGGTGGTGCCGTTGTTTTCCTCTCCCAGAACGTCGCAGACAATGGTGATTTTCATGGCGGTTTCCTTTCTGTATAGGGACTGATTCTTAGCAAAGGGTGATTATACAGAAAGTTTTCCCTTCTGTAAACAGACAATTTTACAAAAATGAGGGGAAATCAGTCTTTTTGAAGGGCCGCTTCCCAAAGATTTCCGGGCACCTCCCGAAAATCCGTCAATTCAACATTTTCTTTTAACCATTTCCCTAAGAATCGGGCGGTTTTCCGGGCACCGGACCGGTTTAAATGGCCGGGATCGGAAAAATCCGTTGCCCCGTCCAGCCCCAGTTCCTCCAGGTGGTCAAAGAGGTTCACATAGGGAATATTCTGCTCCAGGGCAAAGGTGGTCACGGCCTGGGCGTGTTGATTTTGCCCCGCCCAGGGGATGGTGCACAGCACCAGCTGGGCCCCGTTTTCCCGGCAGACTTCCAGCAGCTCCTCCAGCAGGGCCTGGGTACCCTCATACAAAGGCTCCTGCATTTCCGGGTCCTGGGCTGGGAGGGTCACAGGGGTCACGGTATCGGTGGCTGAATAGCCCATGGTGGCAAAGAAATCGTCGCCGCTATCCAAAGGAGAGCGGAAGCTTTCATTGGACAGGTTGACCCAGTTTTCGTGAAAGGCCGCCAAGGGCATCCAGTAGGACAGATACCGCTCCGGATTTCGCCCAAAGCACTGGCGCAGATAGGGCAGCTTCCCGAAGAACCAGGGAATGGCCCGGGTGTAGTAGATCTCCCCGTCCATGTTCATGTCCAGCTTCATGCCGTTGACGTGGAAGGTATCCACCAGCACCACCCGGGGCTTCTGGGTCCGCAGGGCATCTCTGACAAAGAGCAGCGTGGTATTCAGCTCCTGCCAGTTGCAGCCGTAGTTGTAGCTGCCGATGCCCTGGGATTCGTAGAGCTCCATGGGGTCCAGGCCCAGCCACATATGGCTGGAGCCGAAGGCCATGACTTCCAGACTGTTTTGAGGCATTTGGTGGAAGGTGTGGACGGCATTGACCGGGGAATCCGTATCCACAGGCCGCAGAAGCACGCCCAAATAGTGGATACCCGCCCCCACCAGCAGCGCCACCGCCAGAAGGCCCGGTAAAAAACGGATGTTCTTTTTCATAGGCCCTCCTAAAACTGAAAATAGATAAAGCTGGCCTGGTCAAAGCCCGGGCCCCATTTGCCGAAGACCAGCAGGGCCAGAACGGCCGCCGCAATCAGTAGCCACCGCAGCCACCAGTCCTGGTCCAAAAGGAGCTTCCCCAAGGGGTGCCCCCTGCGTTTGCACAGGTCCACCAGGGTCAACAGTCCCATGCTCACCGCCACAAGCCCAAAGTTTCGGGCATCCAGTCCGCAGGAATAGAGGGAGCCGTCAAAGAGCACCCAGGGATTGGAGGCTGAGAAAATAGAGACGATGATTTCTTTTGCCTGGGCATAGCTGGAGGCCCGGAAAAAGATCCAGGAGAAATCCACCAACAAAAAGGTGAGAAATCCCCGGAAGCACCGGTGACCCAGGGTCTGCCGGTCAAGCCTCAGGGCGGTACAGGCCCGGTTCCGCACCGGCTCCAGCAGCTCCCCCAACACCTGATACAACCCATTGAGGCCCCCCCAGATCACAAAGCTCAAATCCGCCCCGTGCCACAGGCCGGAGACCAGAAAGACGATCATTTTGTTCAGCTGCTTCCGGGCCTTTCCCTTTCGGCTGCCGCCCAGAGGGATATACAGGTAGTCTTTAAACCAGGAAGTCAGGGAAATGTGCCATCTGCGCCAGAACTGGGCCACGGAGGTGGAGAGATAGGGCGCTTCAAAGTTTTCCATCAGATGAATGCCCAGAATTTGGGAAACCCCAATGGCAATGGTGGAGTACCCCCCAAAGTCGCAGTAGATCTGCACGGCAAAGAGCACCGTGGCCACGATCAAAAACCAGCCGGGATAGGTGCCCGGGGCCCCGTAGACCGTGTCCACAAAAATGGCGATGCGGTCAGCCAGTACGATTTTCAGGAAGAAGCCCCAGAGCATTTTTAGGAAGCCCTCCCTTGCCCCCTCCGCATCAAAGGGCCGGGGCGTTTCCAGCTGGGACAGCAGATTCCCGGAACGTTCAATGGGCCCCGCCACCAGCTGGGGGAAGAAGGACACAAAGAGGGCATAGCGGAAGAAATTCTTCTCCGCCGGAATGGTGCCCCGGTAGACATCCATGGTATAGCCCAGGGCCTGGAAGGTGAAAAAGGAAATGCCCACAGGCAGCAGAATGTCAAAATGCCGCTGAGGAATCCCAATGCCGAAAAGTTCAAGAACCTGCACCCAGGTGTCCAGAAAGAAATTGACGTACTTAAAATAGAACAGAATGCCCAGATTCAGCAGAAAAGACCCGGCCACCACCCATTTTTTAAAGGAAGGGGACTTGGAGGTATCTTCGATCCGCTGCAACAGCAGGCCGCTGACGTAGGTGATGGCGGTGGAACCAAACAGCAGTACCACATACTTGGGGTTCCATCCCATGTAAAACACATAGCTGACGGCCAGAAGCCAGTACATCCGGATTTTTTTCGGCAGGACAAAGTAGAAAAAGGTCACTACCGGGAAAAACACCAGAAATTTCAGGGAGTTAAACAGCATTTAGCCTTCCTCACGGTCCCAGGGAAAGCCGGAGAACACGGGCCGTCCCGTATAGGTATGGGCCTGTTTTTCGCCCCGGAGGACCTCCAGGACTGCGTCGGCCATGGCCTCCTGCTCGCACTCCCCGGGGTATACGGAAATGGGGGCCATCCAGCCGCAGCGTTTTTCCACGCCTTCCCGAATGTCCTCATAGCGCATGAGACCGCCGGTGAGCAGAATGCCGTCGATTTTTCCTTCCATCACCGCCGCCATGCCGCCGATGGCCTTGCAGAGCTGATAGATCATGGCGTTCCAGACCGTCAGGGCTTTGGGGTCCCCCTGCTCTACCAGGGCATGGACCTTGGCCGCATCCGAGGTGCCGAAGTGGCTGACAAAGCCGCCGGACCGGGAGAGCATGGCCCGCATTTCGGCAGTAGAATGGCCCTGGTCCAGGTATTGCAGTACCTCCATCACAGGGATGGAGCCTAAGCGGGTGGGGGTAAAGGCCCCGTCGCCGCCGGCCCCCTCGGTGCTGTCAATCATCCGGCCCTTTTGGTGGGCGGTGACGGTGATGCCCCCGTCCACATGGCAGATGATCAGGTTCATGTCCTCGTACTTTTTCCCCAGCTTCCCGGCGTGAATGGCCCCGATGCCCTTCTGGTTCAGCACATGGGTCTGGGCCCGGCGGTAAAGTCCGGCGATCCCCGTAAGCCGGGCGTAGTCACAGAGCTCATCCACGTTGGTGGGGTTTACGGTGTACATTTTTCCCCCGTAGGTCTTGCACAAATCATAGGCCAGCATGACCCCCAGCTTGGCCGGATGGTCGCTGCCCCCCAGGTCCCGGGCGGTGTCCTCCACCAATTGCTCGTCAATGGTCATGACCCCGGAGGGCTGGGAATAGGCGCAGCCCCCCCGGCCCACGAACACATCCATATCCCCGGGGTTCATGCCGTGCTCCTCCAAAAAATGCAGCAGCACCTGCCGCCGCATGGGCAGCTGGTCGTTGGTGGTGGGATATTTCAGCAGCTCCGGGGCATCGTGGAAGATGCTCTCGGTAAATACATTTTTCTCGTTTTCAAAATAGCTCACCTTGGTAGAGGTAGAGCCGGGGTTGATGACCAGCATTTTGTAAACCATGGGGTAAAATCTCCTTTTTTCTCGTTTTTTCTATATTGTGTTCTGAATAGTGCGGAAATCGTGGTACATTATTGTAGGGGCGGCAACCTTGTCAAGAGAAACATGGATAACCTGCCGCCCGCCACGTTTCGTATACAACCTGTGCGGACGAATGGTATCACGCAATGTAGCGGCGATGACCCATCGCCACGCAACGTAACGAATACAACCCGTAGAAGCAAAACGGAACCACCCCCCGACATGTCATTCCGAGCGTAGTGAAACGGAGTCGAGGAATCTTCTCAAGCAGCAAATTTTACCTTACGTTGGTTCATCATCCAACGTGGTGGATTCCTCCGCTCCGGTCGGAATGACATAATGGGAGACATTTCTACGGATTCGCCCATTGTTTCTACAATGTTTCAAGCTGCCCCGCAGCCTCATCAGTCAGGGCTGCGCCCTGCCAGCTTCCCCAGAGGGGAAGCTCTTGGACCGTGTTGGTAGGGGGTTCCATTCAACCACACAGGTTATAATCGAAACGTAGATGGCGGCAGATTGCCGCCGCTACGGCGCATCGTCCGACGGGATCGCATTTGATGGAAACGGCTCAATCAACGAAACGTAGCTGGCGGCATGGTAGCCGCCCCTACAGGCGTAATCCCTTTACGTCTGTCGTTTGTGTTATGACTCACGCTGTACTGTTACCAAAATTGTCAATTGTCCATTGTCAATTGTCAATTTTTCTCTCCCTCGATCCGTTCCGCCAACTCCGTCAGGTACAGCCAGCGCTCTGTTTTTGCTTCCAGCCGGGCTTCCAGGTCCTTCTGTTCCTCCATAAGCTTTTGCAGCTTCGTAAAGTCGCTTCCTGCCTGCTCCTGGGCTCGGCGGTTTTCTTCCAGGGACTGTTCCAGGGCGGCGATGTCCTCTTCGATGGTTTCAAACTCCCGCTGCTCCTTGAAGCTGAATTTGAGCTTCCGGGCCCGGGGCTTTTCCTGGGGCTCGGCCTTCTTCTTTTCCTGCTTTTCAGGCCTTCCCTGAGCCTTTTCCAGGTAATCGGAGTAGTCACCTACATATTCCCGGACCTGGCCGTCCGGCTCCACCGCGAAAATCCGGGTGCAGATGCGGTCCAGGAAATACCGGTCGTGGGATACGGCGATGATGGCCCCCGGGAAGGTTTCCAGATAGTTTTCCAGCTGGGTCATGGTGGGGATGTCCAGATCGTTGGTTGGCTCGTCCAGCAGCAATACATTGGGGGCCTCCGCCAGGAGCCCCAGCAGGAATAGCCGCCGTTTTTCACCGCCGGAGAACTTGCCGATCAGCCGGTGCTGCAAGGGGCCGGAAAAGAGGAACTGGTCCATGAGCTTGGAGGCCGTCAGCATCCCTTCCGGGGTTTCGATCCGGTCGCCTCGGGTTTTGACGTAATCCAGGGCCATTTCCAGGGGGTCTAACTCCTGGGCATGCTGGGAAAAATACCCCAGCTTCACCGTATCGCCTACAGTGACGGTGCCCTCATCCGGGGGAAATCTTCCGGCGATCAGGTTTAGCAGGGTGGATTTTCCCGCCCCGTTGCCGCCTACAATGCCGATGCGGTCCGTCCGCTGCAAGGTGAAATCAAAATGCCGCAGCACCCAACGCCCCTCAAAGCACTTGCCCACATCCCGGAGCTCTACGGTTTTCTTTCCCAGCCGGGAAGTCAGGGCCTGGACCTTCCCCAGGCTTTCCTCCGTCTGGGGCGGCTGCGCCGCTTTTAGGGCTTCGTACCGTTCCAGCCGTTCCCGGCTTTTGGTGCCCCGGGCGCAGGGGCCTTGCAGCACCCATTGAAGCTCCCGCCGGAGAATAGACCTGCGCTTCCGTTCCGAGGCGGCATCCATCTCTTCTCTCCGGGCCTTCCCTTCCAGGTAAGCCGAATACCCGCCCTCATAGAGGTAGAGCTTGCCGAAGCTGACCTCCGCCGTCCGGTCCGCCACCCGTTCCAGGAAATACCGGTCGTGGGTCACCAGCAGGATGCCGCCGGTGAAGCGCTGCAAATAGGCTTCCAGCCAGCCGATCATTTCTGCGTCCAGGTGGTTGGTGGGCTCGTCCAGCAGCAGCAAATCGCAGGGGTGTACCAGGCAGGCCGCCAGGGCCACCCGCTTGCGCTGGCCGCCGGAGAGGGTGCCCATTTTCTTTTCCGTGTCCGGGATGCCCAGCCGGGTCAGGATCTCCACCGCCTCATACCGGGCGATCTCCCGGGCGGTGGGGTCCAAACCCGCCTCCACCTGCTCCATAACGGTCTTCTCCGGGTCATACTCCGGGGTCTGGGGCAGATACCCCAGCCGCACATTGGGGTCATAGGAAACGCTGCCCCGGTCGCACCGGTCCTTTCCCGCCGCCAACCGAAGAAAGGTGGATTTTCCGCAGCCGTTGACACCCACGACGCCCACCCGGTCTCCGGTCTTCATGTAAAAGGTCACATTGTCCAAAAGCGTCCGGTCTCCATAGGTTTTGCAGACGCCCTCCATATTCAGAAGCATACCGTTCTCCTTCGCTGATTTGGGATTATCATAGCACATTTTCTGTAGAAAAGCCACTAAAAAAGAGCTGCCGCCCCCAAGGGAGCGGCAGAAAATTCAAATAGATACCCTTTGGAGCCGTTCCGGGCCTCTTGGCCTTACAGCCGGACCTTGAACACGCACTTCCGGGCATGGGCCGGGGCATCCAGGCAGATGCCGGGGGCGTGGGCGTCGCCGGGGAACAGCACGGCAAACTTGCCGGGGGTCAGGGTCACATAGTCCATGGGACCATTGTAAAACCAGATGTCGTTTTCGGGCTTCCCGCTCACCTGGGTCATGTCCTCCAGGGCACCGACGCCGATCTTTTCGGCACCTACCAGCACCGCCTGGATGTCAGCATACTTCCGGTGGGCCTCCGGGGTGTCGTTATCCTCCTTGGTTTCATAGCTTTGCAGGAAGTAGAATAGGTCCCGTCCCTCCACTTCTACGGTGCCGTCCTCCATTTTGGAAAAGTCCGTATCCCGCAGAATGGTCAGGGCCTTGTAAATGCCGGGGTGGGTGGTTTTATACTGGTCGATATGGGCAAGAGAGTCAAAAATCATGGTAAGAACCTCCCAAAGGTAATATGGAATGTATATTCATTATACGCCCTTTTGAAGGGCTTCACAAGTGGGCAAACAGATTTTTCCAGAGCCTTAACCAGACATTTTTTCCAGCTTCTGAAGCACCTGGGTGAAATACTCCGGCAGGGGGGCGTAGACGATCACCGGGCGGCCGTCTCTGGGGTGGCGGAAGGACAAGGCCCCCGCGTGGAGGCACTGGCTGTCCTGGCCCAGCTCCGGCTTTTTGTGGCCGTAAACCGTATCCCCCAGGATGGGGTGGCCGATGTAGGCCATATGGACCCGGATCTGGTGGGTCCGGCCGGTTTCCAGGCGGCAGCGGACATAGGTATAGCCGGGATAGCGTTTGACCACTTCCCAGTGGGTGACGGCGGGCTTGGAATTGCGCTGGGTCACGCACATTTTCTTCCGGTCCGTGGGGTGCCGCCCAATGGGGGCATCCACCGTGCCGCTGTCCTCTTTCAGGTTCCCGCAGACGATGCACTCATAAGTCCGGGCCATGGTATGGTCCTTCAGCTGGGAGGCCAGCACCGCATGGGCCAGATCGTTTTTGGCAATGGCCAGCAGGCCGGAGGTATCTTTATCGATGCGGTGGACGATGCCGGGCCGCAGCTCTCCATTGATGCCGGAAAGGCTCTCTCCCATGGCGTAGAGCAGCCCGTTTACCAGGGTGTCCTCCTGGTGCCCCGGGGCGGGGTGGACCACCAGGCCCTTGGGCTTGTTGATCACCGCCAGGTCGTCATCCTCGTAGACGATGTCCAGCTTCATTTCCGTGGGCACCACGTCCACGGCCTTGGGCTCCGGAATGGTCAGCTTCACCTGATCCCCGGGCTCTAAGCGGTCATTCTTCTTGGCGGGCTTTCCGTTTAACAGCACGTTTCCTTCCGCGATCAGCTTCTGGGCGGCGCTGCGGCTCAGGCCCTCCGGGCAGCGGCTGAGAAAGGCATCCAGCCGCTCGCCGCTTTGGTCGGCAGTCAGGATCATTTTTTCCCATCCTTCCAAATCTCTTTGTTGCAAAGGCCCAGGCTGACAAACAGGGCAATGCAGCCGCAGGTAATAAAGCAGTCCGCCACATTGAACACCGGGAAATCCACAAACAGGGTCTCGATCATGTCCACCACATAGCCCAGCCGCAACCTGTCGATCATGTTCCCCAGGCCGCCTGCGTAAATGGCGGCGATCATCCACCGCTCAAACTTGGAAAAGGGCAGCCTTTTTTTGAAGTATTCGTAAAACAAGGCTCCTGTGAACACCAGGAAAATTAGGGCAAACATCCATTGCATCCCCTCAAAAGAGGAAAACGCCGCACCGGTGTTTCGCAGATAGGTAAAATCCAGCACCCCCGGCAGAAGATCCACATGGCCCCCCAGGGGGATGTGGGCCACCACCAGGGCCTTGGTCACCTGGTCCGCCGCCACGATCCCGGCGGCAAACAGGCAGTAATAGAAAAATTGCATCATGGTTTCTTTCCTTTTGTTAAAATAGAGGGCCCGGGATATTCCCAAGCCCCGAAGGATGTTTTTTACCAGTTCAGCCCCTTGGGATAGAAAAACCGCAGCTTTTCCGGGGCAACGGACATGTGAATATCCGTCTCCATCCGCAGTTCTCCGTCTAAGTTCACCGCGGTGGGGGTGGGGCTGTGGATGGTCAGTGCGTTGGTTCGGTAGTGGGTGATGAGATGGGGCAGCTCCTTGTAGCGCCCGGCCTTGTATTTGCCGATGAGCCCCGGCACCTGGCGGCGGGTGACCTTCTCCACCACCAGCACATCCAGCAGTCCGTCCCGGGGGTCTGCCTCCGGCACGGCGTAAAAGCCGCCACCGTAGTACCGGCCATTGCAGACGCAGACCATGGTCATCTCCCGGTCGATGGATTCCCCGCAGAGCTCCACATGCAGCGGCTGGCTCACCCCCCGGACCACATTGACCGCCGCCGAGGCGGCATAGGCCCAGAAGCCATGTAGCAGAGGGATCCGTTTGTAATTGGCCACATCCGTTCCCACCCGGGCATCCAGACCCACGGAGCAAATGTTCAGCGCCAGGGCATCGTTGCAGCGGATCATGTCAAATTCCGTTTCCTCCGGATCCAGCAGCCGCTCCAGCTGCTGAAAAGCCTTGGGTTCGGAGAAAATCCGGACAAAATCATTGCCGCTGCCCCCGGCCCAGACCGTCACGGCGGCGTTGGGATAGCCCGCCGCCCCGGAGGCCACCTCATTGAGGGTGCCGTCGCCGCCGCAGGCATAAATGCGGTATTCCTCTCCGGACTGGGCCGCCTCCCGGGCAAGTCGCTGGCAGTCGCCGGGATTTTGGGAGATCTCCACCCGATAATCCAGTCCCCGGCATGCTTTCACAATGGCGCTGCTGCATTCCAGAGTCCGGTCCCGGCTTCCGGCGGCGGGATTGATGAGGAATAGATGCTTCATATCATTTCTTCTTTCTCTGCTCGTTGAGATACATGTAGTAATCGCACTTGATCATGCCGTTGTAGAGCTTCCGCTTTTTGTCCGCCCGGGCGCCAAAGTAATGCTCAAACTCCGGCTCCGAGGTGATGATGTACTTCTTCCAGCCGTCGGCGTACTTGAGGTGCCGCCCCAGGGCCGCATACAGCCGCTGGGCGCTCTGCTGCTCCATCATCCGCTGGCCGTAGGGGGGATTGCAGACCAGAATGCCGCCGTCACTGGGCAGGCTCATTTGGGTGGCATCCCCGTCCCGGAAGTCGATCAGATCTCCCAGTCCCGCCTTTCTGGCGTTGGCCATGGCCAGGGAAACGCACTTGGGGTCGTTGTCGGAACCCATAATGCGGTAGGCCCCGTGGAACTCCCGGTCCTTGGCTTCGGTGCGGACCTGACCCCAAACCTTGGGGTCTACCCAGGCAAAGGCCTCGGCAGAGAACCGGCGGAAGGCACCGGGGGCCTTGTTTTTGGCGATCATGGCCGCCTCAATGGGAATGGTGCCGCTGCCGCAGAAGGGGTCCCAGAAAAATTCCCGGCCCCGATACCGGGTCAGCATCACCATGGCCGCCGCCAGAGTCTCCCGCAGGGGGGCATCGTTGCCGTTGGCCCGGTAGCCCCGCTTGTGCAGCCCCGGCCCGGAGGTATCCAGATACAGCTGGACCCGGTCATTCATCAGGGAGAATTGCAGCTGATATTTGGCCCCGGTCTCCGGCAGCCAGGAGACCCCATAGGTCTCCCCCAGCCGCCGGGAGGCAGCCTTTTTGATAATGGCCTGGCAGTCCGGAACGCTCATCAAGGTGCTGTTCAGACAGTGGCCCTTTACGGGGAAGGCCCCATCCTTGGGGATGTACCGCTCCAACCGGGTCTTGTATACCCCCTGGAACAGCTCTTCAAAGGTGGTGGCCCTAAAGTCCGCCAGAACGATCAGCACCCGCTCGCCGGTGCGAAGACAGACGTTTGCCTTGGCCAGAGCAATTTCGTCGCCGGAAAACAGCACCCGGCCGTTTTCTACCCGCACGTTCTCCATATCCAGCCGCCGCAGCTCGTCCCCCGCCAGGCCCTCCAGGCCAAAGAGGCAGGGTACGGAAAATTCCATTTTATCCATGCTTTACTCACTTTCTAAATGTATGCCACCCCAAATCAGGGGATGATCTTGCTTTTCTTCAAATACCGTTCTTCCTCGGAGAATACGCAGCCGCAGTATTTCTGGATGTAAAAGCCCAGCTCCCGGGCTTTTTCCTGTCCTGCCCGGAAATAGGGCCGGAAATCCCGGTACAAAAACTCCACATCGTATTCCGCGGCAGCCCGCTGGGCCACCTCCCGCATGAGCTCATGATTCTGATAGGGGGAAATGAACAAAGAAGAGGTGAAGCTGTCAAAGCCCCCCTCCTTGGCCTGCCGGGCCGCCTCAAACAGCCGGAACTCATAGCACTTGACGCACCGGTGCTCAATGTCCTGGGACACCGCCCGGACAAAGGGGCGCAGACCGTAGTCGTTGCGCTCGATGAGGGGCAATTCAATGGTAGCAGCATATTCCCGCAGACAGTTCCGCCGGGCCCGGTACTCCGTAAAGGGGTGGATATTGGGATTGTACCAGAAGCCGGTGACTTCATAGTGGTCCCCCCGGAGCACGTCAATGCACTGGTTGGCACAGGGGGCACAGCAGATATGCAAAAGGGTATTCATAGGTTCCTCCCCGAGAAATTGGTCTATCCTGGAGAGTATACCATGGTTTCCGGGCAGATGCAATGAATAAATTCGAAATTTTCCCCAAAAGCAGACTTTTCTCCCCGGGGCCTCCGAAGCCACCGCCGAAAATTCAAAAGCCCGGAGGACCCGTCCCGGGAGAGATAAAATATTTTGGTTATGAATACATGGAAAAACCCTTATGGCAAATCGGAAAAACACAATGATTTTACAAACAAAATGGTTGAAAAATGTCGAAAAAGTGCTATAATTCTCTCAAAAGAGGTCAGCACAGGCATCACCGCCAATTCTCTCCCGGACCTCTCAGGAGTACCCCCTATGGCACCTGACAAATGCTTCTCCACAGCCCCGGTCGTAGGCATCCCCAACCGCAACGGCTTTTTGAGCTATGCCATCGAATACCAGCAGTGGCTGAATTTCTACCGCGCCACCGACAAAACCACCCTCCCCCAGGAGCTCTCCGCCCTCCCCACCCCCCAGTCCCCCCGCTACGCCGCATTGAAGCGTGTCCTGCGGGAAGAAAATTTCCCCAAATAAAGTCTTGACATTCCAGCCCTCCTATGCTATAATAAGCAAGCATTCAACAAGTGCACCATATCGCGGAGTAGAGCAGTTGGAAGCTCGTCGGGCTCATAACCCGGAGGTCGTAGGTTCGAGTCCTGCCTCCGCAACCATAAAAGCACCGGATTTCGACATGGAATCCGGTGCTTTTCTAACTTTTTGCGCTATATAGGTTTACCGTAATTATGACCGTGGGGACAATTTGGGGACAGTGCCGATTTTTGTGAATTTTGCTGTCTGAAAAAACCGAACTTTTTGAGAGATTTTCCTCTGAGTTCCGGGTTGATTGGTGTCCTTCGGTGAGAAATACTGTGTAATCTTGTTTCGTGGTGTTTGCCGTGATTGGTTATGATTTTGATAAAACCTCTCAACTTACTCTACGCCATCTTCTGGTTTTCTGGTCACGATTGGAGAACACACCTCCTCGCACTTCTGCTGCTCTGGCCTTGGCCATTGCAATTTGGTGGGCAGAAATATTTGCTGTGGTCGTGGCGTTGGCATGGCCAAGCTCATTGGCGGTGGTGACAATGTCTGCACCATTTGCAATCATTGTGGAAGCGGAGGTATGCCAGAATGCGTGAGGAGCCGTCATAAACGCTGCAAGGGCATCCCTTCTAACTTCATGTGATATTGTTCAAGCACATCTTTCAGTGTGATTTCCTGCATCCGTTTTTCCGCTGTTTTTTGAATGTCCAGGTAAAAATCCCGCAGCACCAGTTGGATATTTACACCCACGCCGCAGGCAGGATTGGTGTGGATGTCCTGATGGAGCAGGGGCTTGTTGCCCTCAACTGCCCGATAGGCATCCAGCAGAGTGATTTTCTCCGGTTCACGAGCCAAAGCGGGTCTGGGATGTCCTTTCACGCTGACCAGCAGCCCTCCCTTTCGCAAGGCGGACATGAGCTGGCGCACATAGGCAGGATTCGTCTGAACGCTCTCTGCCAGCTTGTTGCTGGTCAGGTCGCAGTCCGGGGACAGCGCGATAAAAGCCAGAATATGAACAGCATCGCTAAGGCGGGTGGGATATTTCATGTCCTGATCTCCTTTTTTGATGTTATTTTTATTATAACAGCATATTGACAGAAACGCAAGAGGATGCTAAAATATTTTGAAGTAAGAATAAAAATAACACCAGATCGAAAGGAATGGCAACAATGAACTTCTATGATGATTTGCTCATGCAGACCCAGATGAATTATTCCAAGTACTATCACATCTATGCTTCCGGCAGTACGCCTTATCAGCTGACTGATAAAAAGCCGCTGCCGTATCTACATTGCGGACAACATCAAAGAGAAGTCCTTCGGACTGGACGGGCGGCTGGATGAGCTGCTGCCTGCGCTCCGGGAGGCGTGCGAGGCATGACGATACAGAAAGTAGTAATCAAAGCATTCTACAATTCCGTGCCTTCGGCGAAAACCGGGATGGGCTTGCCATTTGAACCATCGTTGATGATCTTAAATGCCGTAGCGAGGAAAAGAAAATCATGAATAATAAAGAGGTGAACGATTATGGATGGATGTCAGGAAGCCAGAAACGCAATTACTATCACTGAAGTTCCCTGCCCTCAGTGCGGGGCCGAGGTGGAGGTCTTTATCCGAGACGGTTCCCTGGCGGCGGATGCCGTCTGCGACACCTGCGGCCATGTGATCCCTGCAGGCACCAACATGGGAGGGTAAGCCTTTGACACACCAACAACCAACCACCAACCGCGCCTTTCAGGAGATGCGGAAGCCGGCTCTGGACCGGCTGGCAGGCCGAGCGCCGGAGGAGCTCTCAGCCCGGACGGGTATCCCTTTTGATCGGCAGCGGCAGGTGTTTTCCCTGTCCAGCCTGGGCCGGAACATGGAAATTGACTATCCCGGCTATGAAATTCGCCCGGCGGTGGACGACTGGCACCACTTGCTGATCCTACACTACCTGGACCTGGCCGATGGGACACCTTTGAGCCATCAGTTGATGACCTTTGGGGACCTGCCCAGTGGCATGGTCCGGGGTGGGGGCTTCGACCGGCAAAGCGAGCAGGATCTTGGCCTGCTCCTGGGCCATGCGCCCCAGGCGCAAGTGGAAAGGGCCTGCCGGGCCTTGGGAGGCGTCCTGATGCCGTCCAACGCCGACGTCTGTGCTGTCTTCTCCCTGTTTCCTAATTATCCCATCACGCTGAATCTCTGGTCTGCCGATGAGGAGATCCCTGGCAGCGGGCGGCTGTTCCTGGACCGGAGCGCTTCCCACTACCTGACGGTAGAGGACGCCGTCACCGCTGGCTCCGTTCTGATGGAGGCCCTGGTTCAAGAACTGAATGGAAGATGATCATGTGCAAACTATTATATTTCAAGGCTGCAAGCATGTCGAAGAATCTCTCAAAGCCAGATCATTGATACACAGATAGATAAAAACAGCAACGCGGCCGGGCACATCGAGTTCGACCGCGTTATTCGTCATTTTGAAAGGCTTCTGCCTGTTTGCAGATCGCAATATTTTTTCAGTCTCTGCTTCTCTTTTCCCAGCAAAGAAGTCCACAACTGTTTTAGAGATTGACCAGCCCAAGGCACATAAGGCCGTAAATGCTTTGGAAATGCTTTGAAAAATGATAAGTTTTTCTATACTTTCATGTAGAAATATGGTATAATAGTTTTTTCTGCAACTTGCACTTGCAATTTGCAATTTATATTGAAAGACCGACTTTTTAGAAATGTTTCTGTTATTTTTTGCAGGGTTATGATATAATAAAACGCAGAATATGAAAGCCTATTGTTGTTTTCTGCCTGACAACATTGTTGTCAGCTATTGATGGTTACGACAGAGAATAAAAGTGGAAGGGTGTGGTACAGTGCCCAAAATTTTGCTTGTAGAAGATAATCAGGCCGCCGTTGTAAAAATCAGACAGTTTATAGAAAATATAGATACTGCTCTTGAACTTCTGACTTGCAAGGAGGCTGGTGCGGCTTATATTCTTGCGCAAAAGCAAAAAGTGGATTTGTTCATTCTGGACATTCAATTGAAGGACTATAAGGGAACCAGTCTGGCCGCCCAACTGCGCGGTTTGCCGGAATATAAATACACGCCGATTATTTTTGAAAGTGCTTTGGCTGGAGAAGAACTGTCTGCTTACCGGGAGGTGAAGTGCTACGGATTCTTGATTAAGCCTTATACCGAAGCAGAATTTCGCGCTGTCCTTTGTGATGCTCTGGGACTTTCCGCTCATCTGCATCAGGAGGAAAAACATATTCAGATTGAGCAAAAGCAGTTTATTCTGGACTATCCTGTGTCAGAAATCGTATATGTGGAGGCACTTGGGAAAAAACTTACCATTCATACCCGAAATGCTCTTTCCGGAATGAAGGAAGATGTTATTTCAGGTTATACATTGATTCGCTTTTTACAGCTGATCGATGATTCGAAAGTTGTGCAGTGTCATAAAAGTATTCTGGTCAATACTGCATACATTGATCGAATCGATAAAGCAGGAAAAGAAATCATACTGAAAGGCTCTGCGGAAAGGCTGCCGGTGGGCAACAAGTATCAGTCCGCACTCTGGTAATGTCCATGCAGGATACGTTTTTATATTTTCTTTCCATGTTGGTGGAATCAATCGCTCTTTCGTGCTGTATTCTGGCCGTGTTCAGAGATCAAAAGGATTTGAGGAAAAAAGATTTCATTCTTGTTCCTTCAGTTTCTCTTTGTCTGCTCATAGCCAGATCCAGCTATGGTGGGGCATCTCCCGGTTTTCATCTCACGCAGGGCTTTTTCCTGGCTCCGGCAGACAATTTCCCAATCCTGCTGATTCTGCTGATGGGACTTTTATTGCTGACCAGCACTCTGTTGAATACGCAGGATGGCGGACGCACATTCTGCGGTACAATGGCCGCCTTTTCTCTATATTTGTTATGCCACTTCTGCGCAGTTATCTTTGCGAGCCTTTTCAACTTGACAAGCTCTGGTATCGCTGTTGTGAGCAGTGCTGTTACCTTGCTGCTATGTATCTTCGTGGTGTGCCTGCCCTGGTTTCAGGGGCTTCGCAGCGCACTGCGAACAGGCTCCTTTCTGGTGCAGGTACTCTCAATAAATGTTACTTTATTTTTTACGGCTGTCTGTGCGTGCACATCCTTTGACCCGATTCGTTTTATGGCGCATTGGAAGTTCATCGCCTTTTTGCTTCTGCCACTTCTTTTTCTGGACATCGTTTTATGGATGATGAACACCCGACAGGAGGAACAGCGGAAACAAATCAGAATGACGGAGCAGTATGTTCCGATTGTAGAGGAACTGATTTCACAGGTTCGGGCAAGGCAGCATGAATTTAATAACCGAATGATGGCCATCGAGGCAGCTGTTTCTTCGGCAGAAAGCCTGCCAGAAGCGCAGGAAGCTGTTGCGTTACTGACAAAGGGGCTTGTGCTGAACGCGAACGACAGCATGCTGCTGGCCTGTGACAGCAAAATCATTTCCGGTTTTGTTTTCGGGAAGATCAAGCAGGCGGAAATTTCCGGTTTGGACATCCGCCTTCAAATTTCTACCAGTTTTAAGAAGGCAAGCATTCCTGAAACGGTATGGATCGAACTGATTGGAATTCTACTGGATAATGCCTTAGAGGCATCCAAACAGGGAGATACCATTTATCTTGAAAGCTGCCAGGCGGAAAATGTTACGGAGCTTTGGGTATGCAATCCGCATCCGCCGCTGTCCGGGACAGAGTTTATGCGTCTGTTCGCAAAAGGCGTTTCCACAAAGGCGGGGAGCTCTCACGGATATGGGCTGTATCAGCTTATGCGGATCACCGAACACTATCGCGGCAGGATTCTGACCCGGAACGAAATTCGGAGTGATCGGAATTATGTGGTGTTCGGCGTTCGGTTTTCATGAATATGCGGTATGAACAAGGGTTTTGTGGGAATGAAATTCGTTTTATTCCCACAAAGCCCTTATTCGTTTCCATAGGGTTGTAGTCAGAAAGAGGATTGCGTATAATACACACAAACAAAGGAGGGGACGATTTCAATGTTTCGACTTATGAAAAATGAATGGAAAAAGATATGGATACCGGTGCTGCTGACTTTGATTGTCGTTACCGTGGCAGCGTGTACGATGACGGCCACGATATATCCGGATTATTCGCTTACCTACACATTGGATGCATGGGAGGTTGGAACAGAGTATCTTTCTCTGCTATATCCTCTGTTTGTGGTTCTGCCTGTATGCTGGAATCTGCATCAGGAACGAAAAAACAATTTTCTCGTCTATGTGCAGCCCCGTGTGCCTATGAGGAAATACCTCTGGGTCAAGTGGATGGTTTATGCAATCAGCGCATTTTGCATCATCACAGTTCCGTACATTCTCTCGGCAGTTACGGCCTTACGCATTGATCCTCATCTGGATGCCCTCAATATGGGAAATCGCATTTTTGAAAACACCTATTCGGAGCACCCTGTAATTTACACGGTGACGCTCTCTGTTTTCAGAGGCCTGATCGGCGTTTTGGTGATGACAATGGGCTTCTTTTTAGCCATGTATTGTGAAAATATTTTTGTTGTACTGACGGGTCCGTTCCTATATACGATTTTGGAGAATTTCTTGCTTGCGATTTTGGGAGTTCCACAATATCGGCTGGTGACAGCGTTTGACCCGAACTGTTTGAGCCCAGAACTTATTACAACAATGTCCTTTGTTGCCGGCCCTTCCTTATTGGTTGCCGTTATCACACTGCTGGCAATCTACTTTTCCAAGGTAAAAAAGGAGAAGGTGGTCAAGGTATGATTCCCTTGATTCGGAGGAATATCAGGCTATTGGGAATCGGGAAAACTTTACTCCTGTTTATTGGCTGTTTTCTCTTCGCTCTCAGTTCTCGGAGCGGTACGGCATTGAGCTTTGAGCAGCATTTGCTGTCAGGAACAACAGAACATTACTATCTGGTATTTTTCCTTATGCCTTTGATTCTCCTGAACTGCTTCTCTTTGGCAGAAGATGACCCACCCTATGTGATTTTCCGCTTTGGAAGTTACCGCCACTATTTTATTCGGAAATGGATTAGCCTTGGCGTACTGCCTGCCATTTTGGTGCTGGTTCAGCTGGCGGCAATCCTGATGTCCGGAGTGGGGCTTCCTATGGAAAACACATGGCGGCTTCCTGTCGGAAGTTTGGAAGCGGAGCTTTTTGAAGCACTCAGTCAGGTGTTTTCCTCCCCGCTGACAGCGTTTGCGGGCTGTACTGGGTACTTGTTTCTTGGAATCTGGCTGATTTCCGGCCTTTGCATGTGGTTAGCTCATTTTGCCGGCCATAAACACTCTGTGCGGATCGTGGTCAGTCTCTATGTTCTTTCAATTCTATGGGTTAAGGTACCGGGCATTCATGCTTTCCCTATTACGGGACTCAACCATCTGCTGATTCTTCATCATAATTTG
>CAKTOB010000002.1 GCA_934589525.1 uncultured Oscillospiraceae bacterium
TTTCACACCTTACATTCTCAGCTATATTGCATCGTTTTTCAACTGCTTTTTATTTCAACTCTTGAATGGCATTGACAGTTATTCCCAATTAACAATGGACAATTATTGAGGCGACGGACGTGTCCGTTTTTTGGACTGCGTCGGTTAAAGAACATACCAACCAGCGAAACCGTAGGGAACGGCCTATGTGCCGTTCCGGGAGCATTGCACATATCACCCGTGCGGATGAAAGGAATTACGCAATGTAGCGGCGATGATTCATCGCCAAGCAACGTCACAAATATACCCCCGTGCGGGCAAAACGGAACCACCCCCGACATGTCATCCCGACCGAAATGAAATGGAGTGGAGGGATCTTCCCAAGTTGCAAGCTTTACCTTGCGTAGGTTATTACTGCAACTTGAGTAGATTCCTCCACTCCGCTTGCGCTACGGTCGGAATGACATACCTGAGGGGTGGTTCCGTTTACCTACACAGGTTATTTTTGCCACGTTCCCTACGGTTTCGCTGAAGGGTATTACCATTCAACCGCACAAGTTGTATTTGCAACGTGGCGGGCGGCAGATTGCCGCCCCTACGGACACGCTGGTAGGTGGTTCCGTTTTGTCCGCACAGGTTGTATTCGGGGCGTTTCCGGAACGGCACATAGGCCGTTCCCTACGGTTTCGCTGAAGGGTATTACCATTCAGCCGCACGGGTTGTATTCGTCACGTTGCTTGGCGATGAATCATCGCCGCTACATTGCGTGTACCATTTGACGTAACGGGTGTAGCGGCGGCAATCTGCCGCCATATACGTTGTACATTTGAATTTGTACCAATCTACGCAAAAAACGTATGTCATTCCGACGGTCGCGTCAGATAATTGGTAAATATGATACGTTTTTTTCTTTAATGGCATATCCTAATTTGTAACCCTCATTTTTGAAAATTTTCCAAAAAGATGCAACACTTTCTTCTTTTTTGCGTTATGATAGTTGATAAGAAAGAAAGGAGGTGCCTGAGATGGAGGATGAGCAGATTTTGAATCTGTATTTTTCCCGCTCAGAGCAGGCCATTGGGGAGACCGCCGGAAAATATGGGCCCTATTGTCATTCCATTGCTTTCCATGTGCTGGAAAATATGGAGGATGCGGAGGAATGTGTCAGCGATACCTGGCTTGCGGCCTGGAATGCCATTCCGCCCAAAAGGCCCTGGCCTCTTTCCGCGTTTTTGGGCCGGATCACCCGGAATCTATCCATTGACCGATGGCGCAGGAGCCGGGCCGTGAAGCGGGGCGGCTGTCAGATGGAGCTGGCACTGGAGGAGCTGAAGGACTGCGTCTCCGGGGCCGGGTCGCTGGAAAATGACCTGATCCGCCGGGAGACCCTGGGGGCGGTGAACCGATTTTTGGGAGAGCTCAACACCGTGGAGCGAAATGTGTTCCTGTGCCGGTACTGGTACCTGGAATCCTCCCGGGAGATTGGGGAACATACCGGCTTTTCCCAGGCCAAGGTGCGCTCCATGCTGCACCGCATCCGTGGAAGACTGGATACATACCTGGAAAAGGAGGGACTGGGATGACGGAACTGGAGTTTTTGGAGCTGCTGAGCGATGTGCATGGGGGCTACATCCGTCAGGCGGATGCCTTTCGGCAGGGGCAGCTTCGAATCACGAAAAAGAAGCACCCCATGGTCACCGCCCTGCAAATTTTATCCACCGCGGCCATGTTCGTGGCGATCCTGGGAGCGGGGTATCTGTGTCTTTGCAGTCAGATGAAAATGGCTGCGCAGAAGCCGGACCGGGAATCCACGGTCATGGCCACCGGAAGTGAAGCCATGGACACAGGGACGGACTGGCAGCTTGCAGTCCTGGGGGATGAACTGCCGTTTTACGATCTGGAAAATGAGAACAGTGTGACCCTTTCTCAATTCTGTGAGGACCTGTCCCAGGCCATGGGCCCAGGGGAAGCGCCAAAGCCGGACCGGTATACCTCCCTGGATCTGGACGGCGACGGCCAGAAGGAGCTGGTGGTGGAGTTCCGGGGAATCGGCGACCTGCCCAGGCTGGTATTGGGCTATTTTGACGGTGAACTGAAGGGTTCTATTTATTATAACCGCCAGATGGATCAGATCAAGGAGGATGGCACCTTCTATTATTCCGGCGGCATTGGAAACCGGGGCTGGGCAAGGCTTCAGAAATTCGACGGCCATTGGGTCGAGGAAGAGCTGGAGGGGGACTATTTCAGTTTGCCGGATACGCTGTGGACACAGTGGGTACCTCAGGACACCGAACCGGAGCCGGAGGCAACAGATGATACCGAGAAAGCTCCATCGGAGCTGCATTTGACATACTGGAAAGATGGAGCGCTCTCTTCCGTTCCGGCGGACCTATTCATTGGTGAGGGCTTCTTCCTGTACGTTCCTCGGGAAGGGTGGGTACACGAGGTCCTGGATTACCACGGCACGACCGCGGACCGCTGGGTCTGCGGGGAGGAGACCTTGGATGAATTCGGTCTGAACAGAATGATCGACACCACAAGCCGGGAGGCCCTGCGGAAATTCTACGATCAGGAGTATCCCACCCGCATGACCGTTTTCTTCCGGCCCGGAACGGACGACCAGGCCCTCCGGGACTGGATCATGGAGGTGAATCCCCAATGGGACATGACCCAGAACGCCCGGGGTTCCCTGTTTGCGGATACAGCAACGGTGAATTTCTTCCCCACGGAAACCGGCGTGATTGTCTGTATCCTGGAAACACCGACCTTCGCAACGGAGGGGCTGGGAATTCTTGGGGCAATGTACCAGTCCCTCAGCGGCTGGTCCCCGGAGACTGCGGGGGCAGCGTCCGATGTCAGTGGCCGGGAGAAAGAGACCTCCTTTACGCTGACCCGCTACATCGATTCCGAGCAGCGGTGGGAAGAATACCCGGTGCCGGTTCAGCTCTACCGGGCCGAGGGATATTCGACCTATATCCCCAAGGAGGGCTTTGAAAAATCAGAGGGAACCTATGGTGGACGTCCCGCCCTCCGCTGGGAATATAAGGACAACCGGGACGTCTGGTTTTCGGTGGTGCCGCTGGATACCACAAGCTTCAACGAGGCCATCCAATGGGGCCTTTCCGCAGGAGGTCCCGGCGATACCCTCATCGAGGACAAAAGCGGCGGCGTTAGCGGCCAGAGTACAGACGGAAGCCTTTTTTGGGCGATCACCTTCCATGAAAAGGACTTTAAGGGCATTTACGCGGTGATCTGCCATTACCCCGTGGCCCAAACCGACGGCCTGGCCGCTTATGTGAAACTCATGGCCGATGAATTCCAGGCAGAGTAGGGGCTGCTCCGCAGGAGAAAAAGGGACTGCCCGATATACGGTACACCCAATGTAGCGGCAATGATTCATCGACATACAACGCCGCAAATACAACCTGTGCGGATAAGCAAAACCGCACAGGTTGTTTTTGTTACATTGCCAGCCCCTCGGCTGAGCTGTCCAGATATGCCCGCAGCTCTTTCAGCCATCCGGGAACAATGCTTCCCACCGTCCACAGCTCTCCGTTCCGATACTCCGCCACCAGCTGGAAGCCGTTGTCGTTGTCATAGGACTCCGCTTCATCACAGTAGGGCAGCACCTTTGCCACCGCCTCCCAGCGACCGTCAAAACGGCGTTCCACATCCTGAGGGGCAATTATGGCATTTTTCAGCTCTGCAATTACGGCTCTCGGTGCCGGGCTGGGCATCTGGAGAGCAATCAACCTGCTGGAAGGCTCCGGCAACGATAACCCCGGTGCCAAAAATCAAAGAATATCGTGAGCGGGCAGGATATAAACAAAGCGAACTGGCAGAGCTTGTTGGTGCAAGACGAGAAACAATCGTTCACCTTGAAAATGGCAGATATAATCCGTCCCTTAAATTGGCTATGGATATTGCAAAAGTATTCCATGTGACTGTTGAGGACTTGTTTGAATTTGTTGATGAAGAAAAATGAGCAGACCCGCGGTTGAAAGTCGGGGCCTATCGGCAAGGGAACAGCTGGATATTCACCCAGGACAACGGCACCATGATGAGCTAACACATGCCGGAAAACGCAAGGTGATTGAAAAACGATCTGTATCTTTCTCCATCTGACACGCTCCGTTCATTTTCTGCATCATCATTTCGATGTTGGCCAATCCGATGTGGGTACTGTCCTCTTCGGATATTTTACGGATGATTTTGTTTTGAACCGTAATGCAGAAATCATTCTGCTCAGAAGCAATTTTGATCAGTACCCGATGGTCTTTGCTGGCATATTTCATCAGGTTGGAAGAGATGTTGTCCATGGTACGTTTAATGTACGGCGAATAGACGGAAATACGAATGTCTGTCCAATCTGGTTCAACATGATATTTAAATTACAGCGAAAACAGTATTGCTTCTGATTGATTTTGCCGTTATCGTTACTGGCCTTGCTGTCGTGTTTCTATTTCTATGGGTGCTGAATAAATCGTAAAATCGCAGTACCCCGCTGTTTTTTTACAGCCGCAGTCCCTTTATGTCCTTGATGCGGGACAGGATCATATTACAGCTACAGCTGGTCACACCCGGCAAGGTGTCTATAACCCTATGCAGGAAGACCTCCATTTCTTCGGCGGAAGCGGCGACGGCGTGAACGTGCAGCTTGTCCTTTCCCGTTACACGGTAGATCTGTGTGACGGTATCGTTCTGACGCAGGAGCTGCGTGACCTCAGCCAGACACCCCGGCGTTGTTTCAATTTCAAAATAGCAGGAAACCGCCCCGCTGATCTTCTGGGGGTTGATCACGGTGGTGTATTCCTCAATGATCCCCTTCTGCTCCAGAGCCTGTATTCTGGCTTTTACTGCGACTCTTGAAATGCCGACTTTTTCGCCAATGTCAGAATAGGAGATGCGGGCATTTTTAATCAGCAGCTCCACGATCATCTGATCCAATTTATCCAGTCCATTTAAGTACATCCCGTTTCCTCCGTAAGTCAGCGTTCCCACTGATGATACCACCGCTCCTTCGAAAAGTAAATACTCTATTGACAGTGGGGGCGAAAAGCACTACAATACTTACAAAACGTAGTTTTAATCTTACGATACGGAGGTGCGCCATGAACCGTGATTTGACGAAGGGGCCTGTTACCAGGTCCATGCTCCTGTTTGCCATCCCCATGATCCTGGGGGATCTGCTGCAGCAGTGCTATAACATTGCCGACACGCTGATCGTGGGGCAATTCCTGGGCCGGAACGCCCTTGCGGCAGTTGGCTCTGCCTTTACGCTGATGACCTTCCTGACCTCCATTATTCTTGGCCTGTGTATGGGCAGCGGTGCACTGTTCTCCATGCGCTTTGGCCAGCGGGATGAGAAGGCCCTTTGCGAGAATCTCTGCGCATCCTTTTTCTTTATTGCCTTTGTGACCCTGCTTCTAAACATCCTGTCCTATGCCTGCCTGGATGGGCTGCGGGTATTTCTCCGGGTCCCTGCCGAGGTCTGGGGGGATATGGGTGGATACCTGTTTGTGATTTTCATGGGCATTCCCGCTGTTTTTCTGTACAATTACTTTGCTTCTTTCCTGCGGGCCATCGGCAATTCCGCGATTCCCCTGGCCTTTTTGGCTATTTCCGCTCTGCTGAATATTGTCCTGGATCTCTGGTTTGTGATCGGGCTGGATCGGGGCGTTGCCGGAGCCGCAGAGGCAACGGTGATCGCCCAGTACCTTTCGGGCATCGGCATTGCCGCCTACACGCTTATGCGTTTCCCTCAGGCGCACTCCGTGTGGAAGGTCCGCCTCCTGCGGCGAGACCGCATCCGTGAGATTGTCTCCTTCTCCACACTGACCTGTGTGCAGCAATCGGTTATGAACCTTGGTATCCTTATGGTCCAGGGCCTTGTCAACAGCTTCGGCTCCGTGGTGATGGCAGCCTTTGCCGCCGCTGTGAAAATCGACGCCTTTGCCTATATGCCGGTGCAGGACTTCGGCAACGCCTTTTCCACGTACATCGCCCAGAACTATGGGGCCAAAGAGCGGGGGCGCATCCGTGCCGGGCTAAAAAGTGCTGTGTGCATTTCTACGGCCTTCTGCATCGTCATATCTGCGCTGGTTTTCGCATTTGCCAGACCCCTTATGGCACTGTTTGTGGATGCCGGAGAAGCAGAGGTCATTCTGGAAGGTGTGCGGTATCTTCGCATTGAGGGGGCGTTTTACTGCGGCATCGGATGCCTGTTCCTGCTCTATGGACTCTACCGTGCCTTGGGAAAGCCGGGCATGAGCGTCGTCCTGACCGTCATCTCCCTGGGGACCCGTGTCGCCCTGGCCTATCTGCTGTCCGCAATCCCCACTGTGGGCGTCACCGGCATCTGGTGGTCGGTTCCGATTGGCTGGGGCCTGGCGGATCTGGTCGGTTTTCTCTATTACAAGACCAAAAAGAAAGAGCTGCTTGAGCTGTAGCATGGGGGAGCGTCTGGATACCTACAGCCGGGAAAGCGTAAAAGCAGAGCTTTTCGACCTTGTGACAGAATGTCGCGGGGGCGCTTATACCTATGAACGCAAAAAGCGGGCCACCGAAGTGACCCGCCTGCGCTCCGAGAATTGGGTGGGGCGACACTCCCACATCTCCTAACAAGGGCGACGGCTGCCCGTTCCGTCCTCTAATTCTCATTGCTGTCCAGATATGCCCGCAGCTCTTTCAGCCAGCCGGGAACAAAGCTTCCCACCGTCCGCAGCTCTCCGTTCCGATACTCCGCCACCAGCTGGAAGCCGTTGTCGTTGTCATAGAACTCCGCTTCATCACAGTAGGGCAGCACCTTTGCCACAGCCTCCCAGCGGCCCGCAAAGCGGCGTTCCACATCCTGGGTGGGAATTATGGCATTTTTCAGCTCTGCAATTACGGCTCTCGGTGCCGGGCTGGGCATCTGGAGAGCAATCAACCTGCTGGAAGGCTCCGGCAACGATAACCCCGGTGCCAATGCTCATGTGCGGTAAAGTAACACACAAGAATTTGATTGACAGCATCCACGAACCAGATGGAAGCTATAACGAGGACTACTGTAAATGGTGCTATACTGATGGAAAATTTGCTTATCAGTCTAAGGAATCTTTGCTGGATTATCTGGTTGCGAATATGCCCAACCCGGATAACGCAGATGAAGAAACCAGACGCAATCAGTTTGATTTGTATCTTTCGCAGTTAAAGCATTGGAAATAACTTTATCTTCATAGATTTTAACGCATGGCAAAGCCAGCCGAGCCGGTCAACGGCGGCTGCGCCCACCGTTGACAGCCCCCGTCTGTCCTTGCTGGTGGGCAATCAAGGGGCGACAGCAGCCTACAGCCAAGAGGGCTTGCAGGCTGCTTCCCAGGACTACGTCAGCCCGCCCGATGTTGCCGGAAACGGCATCATGGGTTGTGTGGATATTCCCAAAGCAGTCCCAGCGCAAAGCCAAACCCCAAAAACCAAAAGAACAGGAGATTTGAAATGTGATAAACCTGCGTATTGTCGCAAATTCCTACAGCTGTAAATCTTCGTATTGTCTAAACTTTTTGCAATTCTAATATTGCGTATTGTAGAAACCTGTGTTAGAATACTCGTAGAGGTGAACAGTATGCTATTCAAACGAAAGATTTACGACAAGTTCCTGGCCTGGAAAACAGAGTGTGCCGGTAAAAAAGCACTGCTGGTCGAGGGAGCGCGGCGAATCGGGAAGTCCACAGTTGTAGAGGAGTTCGCAAAGAACGAGTACAAAAGCTATATTCTGATCGACTTTGCGAAAGCATCCAGTGATGTAAAGGAATACTTCCAGCTGTATTTGAATGACCTGGACACATTCTTCATGCTGCTGTCTGTCCAGTATGGTGTCCAGCTGCATGAGCGGGACAGTGTGATTATCTTCGATGAAGTGCAGCTGTTCCCCAAAGCCAGAGAGGCCATTAAGTACCTGGTTGCCGATGGGCGTTATGACTATATGGAAACCGGCTCCCTCATTTCCATCAAAGAAAACGTGAAGGACATTGTGATTCCTTCCGAGGAACGGCAGATGAAAATGTATCCCCTGGACTTTGAGGAATTCTGCTGGGCATTGGGTGAAAAGCCTATGGTCAGTTATATCAGAACTTGCTTTGAGAAACGAGAGCCTTTGGAGCGAACCCTTCACAATAAGGCCATGCTCCTGTTCAAGCAATATATGCTTGTGGGTGGGATGCCCATGAGCATTGTTGCGTTCCTGGAAGGGCGGAAGGACTTTGGCAAGGCTGATCTGGAAAAACGGGACATTCTGGCACTGTACCGGAACGACATTATGAAGATTCAGGCGCAATACCGCTCCAAGGTGCTGGCGATTTTTGACCAGATTCCCGGCCTGCTCTCCCGGCACGAAAAGCGGGTCGTGTTCAATCGGATCGCCGCCGGTTCTTCTGCGGATCAGTATGAGGAAACCTTCTTCTGGTTGACCGATTCCATGGTCGCCAATGAATGCCGCCGTGCCAATGACCCCAATGTGGGGCTGTCCCTGACAGAATCGGACACCTATATCAAGTGCTATCTGGGGGACACGGGGCTGCTTGTCAGCCACGCTTTCGATGAAAACGAGCTGTTGGAGGATGAAGTCTACAAGCAGATCCTGGATGGCAAACTGGGGCTGAACGAGGGAATGCTCTACGAAAATGTCATTGCGCAAATGTTGACAGCCAATGGTCACAGGCTGTTCTTCTACACCCATTACAGCGAGGAGAAAAAGCGCAACGACATTGAAATCGACTTCATTATCTCCAATAACAGCAAGACAAAATATAAAATGTACCCCATTGAGGTCAAATCCGGCACACGCTACACAACGGACTCGCTGCTGAAATTCAGGGAGAAATACAAAACCAGGATCGGCGGCTGCTATATCATCCATCCCAGAAATCTGATTGTAAATGATGATATTCTCTGCATTCCACCGTATATGACGATTTGTCTGTAGTTTTTTCTTCCCACACCACTTGCGAGTTTTCTGATTTTGTGCTGCAAATCGCCTCAAAAAGTTATGAAAATACCCGGTTTCACTAGAAAACCGGGTGTTTTTCTGGAGCTAGTGACCTGACTCGAACAGGCGACCTTCTCATTACGAGCGGGTATTTTCATGTTTTATTTCATTTCGTAATGTTTGAAATTGCCTAGAGTATCAAGCACTTTTCCGTTTTTACCGTCTTGTATTGTTTGGGTACCAAATGCCTTATTTTGCCTCGTTGGTACCCATTCGGTACCCAAGCAGTACCCAGGATTTCAGGGGCGGGAGGCCTCCTGTTTTTGCTTTTGGAAATAGGCCAGACAGGCGGCCTCGCTCTTGAAATCGTGGGTCTCAATAACCTTCACCCGGTAGGGCTTCCAGGTGTTCGCTGCCGGCTCATTGCCAATCACTTTCTGGGCAAGAATAGTCTTTCCCTGGGTGTGGTGTTCTTCCAGAATGAAGGTGGTCATTGCAGTTCCTCCTATGTGGCTGAGCTGTCCAGATATGCCCGCAGCTCTTTGAGCCATCCGGGAACAAGGCTCCCCACAGTCCGCAGCTCTCCGTTCCGATACTCTGCCACCAGCTGGAAGCCGTTGTCGTTGTCGTAAAACTCCGCTTCGTCACAGTAGGGCAGCACCTTTGCCACAGCCTCCCAGCGACCGGCAAAACGGCGTTCCACATCCTGAGGGTCAATGTCATGTCCACCACGGCGTACCCTGTTTGCAATACGGGAAATACTTTCCTCTGCGCTGTCCAGGCCGATATAGTACAGCCGCACCCGATAACCCTTTTCTACCACTTCCCGCGCTGTGGCCTCTGTACGCCGCCCTGACAGGGTGGTTTCCTGAGTGAATGAAACGCCCTTGCTGATACACTCGTTTATTTTCTTCAAGGCTGCTTTGCCGCCTACAAGGGCATTACCGCCCAGTTCAGCGGTGATTTTGTCCACATCAATGATAATGCCTAAGTCAGTGCAACGCTCTTTCAGAACGCCGGTAAAGCTGGATTTACCCACGCCGTTGACACCGCCGATGATCGTATAGGTTCTCATGCCTCTGCCTCCTTCATTGGGGTCTCAATGCCTTGAATTGCATTGGTGTAGAGATAATCCTTGAGTTCTTCCTTCTCGCCTGTTTCGTAGTAATGGAGCAGCAGGGTATTGAACTGCTCCATGTGCTTATCGGTAATGGTCATCAGTCCGGCCCCGGCAGAAACCAGGATTTTATTTGCAAGGGTCATACTGGTTCTCTTGTTTCCGTCCCAGAAGAACTGGCCCCGTGTACCCCAGGTAAAGGCTTCCAGTGCCTTTTCTGTGGCGGTAGCATCTGCGGTCAGGATCGCTTCAAATTCCGCCCTTACTTGCTCCTCCGCAGGGACGGGAGGAATATAGTCTGTTCCAGAAATGCCGACTGACCCGTTGCGGAGTTTGCCCCACTCCAGCGCCTCATTTCTGGCAATGAATTCATTCAGCTTGCACCAATACCCAAAAGTCAAAGGCTCGTTCATGGTTGCCAGCAGAAACCGCCAGGCATCCCGCATATTGAGAACCGCCTGAATATCGTCCAGCTGAACACTGGGAACATTGACCCCCTGCAAAATGGTCTTTGTCTGGGGAAAGGTAATGTTTCGGTTCTCCATCCGCATCCCGCAGTAAACATTCTCGTCCCACTTCTTTTTTGCCAAAAACAAACTCTGCTCCGGGGTCATGTGAAACCGATCTGCATAGTGCTTCATTTTACTGCCTCCTCTGTAGCGGGTGTACCTTGCTCCATCACCGAATCAATAGCCAAATTAAGGAAAACCGCCACTTTACCATAAAAAGTGGCGGTTTTTTCTGGAGCTAGTGACCTGACTCGAACAGGCGACCTTCTCATTACGAGTGAGATGCACTACCGACTGTGCTACACTAGCATCAAAAGCGAGGTTATTATACTCGCTTTTGGGCGGAAAGTCAAGGAAAATTCTCAGGCTGTTCCCTCTATTCCCAGTTCCCGGAGTTTTGCCCGGAGGGAGAGGAGGTCGTCGAAGGTTTCCGGGCGTTTACTGGGGTCGCGCAGGAGGGCGGAGGGGTGGTAGAGGGCGGTGTAGCAGATGCCGTTTTTGTAGACCCAGGTGCCGTGGTCCACGGTGATGCGGAAGCCCGGGTCGATGAGGCGCAGGGCGGCGACCCGGCCCAGACAGACGACCACTTTGGGGTTCAGAAGGGCCATCTGGTTTTCCAGGTATTTCCAGCAGGCGTTCTGCTCCTCCGGCTGGGGGTCACGGTTCCGGGGCGGGCGGCATTTGACGATGTTGGCGATGTAGCAGCAGGTTCTATCCAGGTCGATGATGGAGAGCATATCGTCTAAAAGCTTTCCCGCAGGGCCCACGAAGGGGATGCCCTGCAGGTCCTCCTGCTCGCCGGGGCCTTCGCCTACGAAGAGCAGGGGGCTATGCTCATTGCCCACGCCGAAGACCACATGGTGCCGGTTCCGGCACAGCGGGCAGTCCTCGCAGGCTTCGCACCGGGCCTTCAGTTCCTTCCAGGAGGAACAGTCCAGGGAAATTTCGGAAGAATCGTCCATTATTTGCTCCTCTTTCGTTCCTGTCTTCTTTTCTTTCTCCGGACCTTGGCGCGGCGGCGCAGGAGGGAATTGATGATGAGATAGCTGATGACCGGCACCAGAAACACCCCGCAGATCACCAGCACCGCCTTGGAAAAGCCGCTTCTGGCCCCTTCTGCCTGGGGGGCCAGGGCGCTGTGGACCGTCAGGCCGGAGTTTTCCGCAGTCCGGACGGACTCCTGGGCCAGCAGCTGGGCCTCGGTCAGGCAGGAGGACTGGTACCACAGCTCCACCGTGGCGATGACCTCGTCCTTTTCAATGGGGGCCGTCAGGCCGCCGTCCCGGACGGAGACGTTGGTAATGAGGTTTTTCATCTTCGCCTTGGAGGGGAGCACCGTGTCAATATCCACATTGGCGACACCCACCACGTCGTTATTGGCCCCGGTCACCGGCAGCTGCTCCATGCTCATGCCCTTATAAATGACCCGGTAGGTCTTGAAATTATTGTAGGCATACTCCAGAAGGGCCACCATTTCGTCAAAGTTGCCGTAATTCAGCACGACCCAGCTTTGTTTGGCATCGAACTGTCGGACGGCGCCCATGACCACGCAGACCAGGTTCAGTCCCGTAGGGTTCCGGTTGCCCTTGGAGTCCTTCGTGTTGTCCGCGGTACAGACCACGCTGGCGCCGGCGGTATCGGAATAGCTGGCAAAGCCCGCGGTGACCTGTTTGTAGTTATACTTGGGCACGATGGTGGTTTCCATCAAATAGTTCTGGGATTTAAACTTCCGGGCCTCGGAAAGATTGGTGGCCGGAACCTCATAGCTCTGGGCAGACAGCAGCTCATTGAGCCGGGCATTGTCCGTGGCTGTCATCATAATGCGGATCATATCCCGGGCGGTGGTATACTGGGCGCCGGAGCCAACGCCGTGGACATCCGTAAAGCTGGTGGAGGTGCAGCCCATCTGCTTGACCCGCTGGTTCATCATATCCACAAAGGTGGCCCGGGTGCCCGCCACATATTCGGCCAGCGCCACCGCCGCGTCGGCGGCGTTCTGCAAAATCATACAGTGCAGCAGATCCCGGACCGTCAGCTGCTCCTCACTTTTAAGCTTGATGCTGACGGCACCGCCGGGGATTCGGGAGGCGATGCCCGGCTGGACGGTGACCACCGTATCCAGGTCCTCCACCCGCTCCATGACGACCAAGGCGTTGACGATCTTGGAAAGGGCGCCGGGGGCCAGCTTCATATCCGGGTTGTAGGCATAGACCAGGGTGCCGGTATTGCGCTCATAAATAATGGCGGACTGGGCCGTATCCAGCTTCCGGTTGGAACCGGCCAGGGGCATCTGGCCGTCCAGGCTGCGGCAGCCGTTTAAAATACAAACGCTGCCAAAGGCATAGTCCGTTTTCGGGGCCTGGGCATCCTCCGCCAGATCCGGCAGAGTCTCGGTAAAGTCCGGATTTTCCGTTTCCTGGGTGGTCTCGGCGGCGGCGGTTTCCGCAAAGCCCGGAACCGGCAGGCAGTTGACAAGGAGCAGCAGGGCCAGCAGCAGGGCAGATAAGGATTTTTTCATGGTTTCCCCCTAAATTTTACAGCCGGACTTGTCCGGCAGCGAAAAGTCGTGTATAATTAATGGTATTATAACAGTTTTTCAAATTCCCGTCAATCGGTCCCGGTCGGTATTTGCAAAATGGTAATGTTTTCTTAATAGGAGGAACGCTATGACGATTCTGGTAGTTGACGACGAGGCCCTGCTGGTCAAGGGCATCCGTTTTAATTTAAAAAGTGACGGCTATGAGGTCATCACCGGCTCCAACGGCCAGGAGGCGGTGGATTTGGCCAAGGCGGAGCAGCCGGACCTGATCGTTCTGGACGTGATGATGCCGGTGATGGACGGCCTCACCGCCTGCGCCCGCATCCGGGAATTTTCCGATGTACCCATTATTCTGCTCACCGCCAAAACCGACGATATGGACAAGCTCATGGGCTTTGACCACGGGGCCGACGACTATCTGACCAAGCCCTTTAACATCCTGGAGCTGAAGGCCCGCATCCGTGCCCTGCTGCGCCGGACCGGTGCCGGGGAAAAGCCCCGGGAGAACAAGCTGGTAGGCGGCAGCATCACCCTGGATTTGGACGCCCGGAACGCCTACAAAGGCACAGAGCCGGTGGTCCTCACCGCCAAGGAATTTGACGTGGTGGAATTTCTGATGCGCAACGCCGGAAAGGTCTACTCCCGGGAAGCATTGCTTGATACCATCTGGGCCTACGAATACCGCAGCGACATCCGGACCGTAGATGTCCACATCCGTAGGCTCCGGGAAAAATTAGAAGAAAATCCCGCGGAGCCCCAGCATATTTTAACAAAATGGGGGGTCGGTTACTATTTCCGAAAGTAATATCAGGCCCCTGCGGGGCTACTCCACCGCCCAGTTTCACTATGCCCTGACCTATATCGCCATGACGGCGGCGGTGCTGATTTTTCTGAACATTTTCTGCACCCGGCTCAGCCAGCGGCTGTTCTATGAGAACAAGGAACGGGCCATGATTGAAAAATGCCAGCTGGCCTCCGACGAGCTTTCCACCCTGGAGGTCTGGAACCATGCCACGGTCTCCGGGGTGCTGGGGCAGCTGGAAAGCCTGCGGGCCTCCCGGCTGGTGGTGACGGACAGCACGGGGCTGTGCATCTATGACAGCCTGGACACCGCCCTGGGAAGCTACATGCTGCTGCCGGAGATCATGGGGGCCTGTCAGGGCAACGACGTGTTCACCTGGCGCTACCACGGCGGGGCCATGGTCTCCCGGGCCGCCACCCCCATTGTGGACTTTGGCACCGTGGCCGGGTGCGTGTATATCACGGAGTTCGACACCGCCCAGGGGGCGGTCATTGACCTGCTGCTGCAAACCATCCTCCGGGTCACCTTGGTTCTGGAGCTGGCGGTGGTGCTCTTTTCCCTCTTCTACACCCGGCACTTCTCCCGGCGGATGCGGGCCATTATGGACTCCATGCACACCATCCAGAAGGGCAACTACGACCAGAAGGTCAGCGTCGGCGGCAACGACGAGCTGACCCTCCTTGCCAATGAATTTAACGATTTGACGGAGCGGCTGCAAACCTCCGAGGAAAAGCGCCGCCGGTTCGTCTCCGATGCCTCCCACGAGTTGAAGACCCCTCTGGCCTCCATCAAGCTTTTGACGGACTCCATTTTGCAGAACGACATGGATGCAGAGACCATGCGGGAATTTGTGGAGGACATCGGAAGCGAGGCGGAGCGCCTGAACCGCATGACCGCAAAGCTCCTGTCCCTGACCCGGGTGGACGGGCAGGTGGCCTCGGAGTCGGAGCTCATCCGCATGGCCCCCACCATCCGTCAGGTGGCCAAAATGCTGGGGCCGGTGGCGGAAAAATCCGGCGTGGAGCTGGAGCTCCGGCTGGAGGAGGATTCCACGGTGCTCATCACCCGGGACGACCTGTACCAGATCGTCTTCAACCTGATTGAAAACGGCATCAAATACAACCGGCCCCAGGGCCGTGTCACCGTGAGCCTGCGCAAGACCACGGACCTTTCTAAGCTCACCGTGACGGATACCGGCATGGGCATCCCCAAGGACGCCCTGGACCATATTTTTGAGCGGTTTTACCGGGTGGATAAGGACCGCTCCCGGCAGACCGGCGGCAGCGGATTGGGCCTTGCCATCGTCCGGGCCATTGTCCAGCGCAACCGGGGCGAAATCCAGGTGGACAGCCACCTGGGCCAGGGCACCAGCTTTTTGGTGACCTTCCCCATTTTCGATACGGAGGTGGATGCCACATGAAACGTCTGACAGCCCTGTGTCTTGCGGCGCTGCTGCTGGCGGGCTGCGCCCCCCGGCCTCCGGAGGGCCACAGCATGACCTTTTACTACCCCCGGAAGAACTACATCGTGAGCGTCAACGAAGGGGTCATGGGTCAGGAGCTCCGGGACGCGGCGGAGGAAGACCTGGAATATCTGCTGCGGCTGTATCTGCTGGGGCCCCTGGATGAAGGGCTCATCACCCTTTACCCCCAGAACACCCGGCTGCTGGAGGTCAAGCCCTCCGGCACCACCCTGATCGTCACCCTGTCAGACACCGGCAACCGCATGACCTCCGCCGCCTTTACCCTGGCGGGGGCCTGCCTGGCCCAGACCTTTTTCGGGGACTACACCGCCATCACCATCCGCAGCGGCGACCGGGACGTAACCTTCCGCCCGGGCTCCCTGGTATTGGAGGACGAAAGCGCCACCCTGGATGGAAATACAGCTGAAAGCGAGGACAGTCAATGAAATTTGTTTCCTGGAACGTCAATGGCCTCCGGGCCTGTGTAGGCAAGGGCTTTGAGGAGATTTTTAAATCCCTGGACGCGGACTTTTTCTGCCTTCAGGAGACCAAGCTCCAGCCCCACCAAATCGCCCTGGACACCCCGGGGTATCACCAATACTGGTGCTCCGCAGAGAAAAAGGGCTACTCCGGCACCGCCATTTTTGCCCGGCGGGAGCCCCTTGCCGTGACCTACGGCATCGGCATTCCGGAGCTGGACACCGAGGGGCGGCTCATCACCCTGGAATATGAGAACTTCTATCTTGTGACCTGCTACACCCCCAATTCCCAGCAGGAGCTGGCAAGGCTCCCCCACCGGCTCACCTGGGACGAGGCCTTCCGGAATTATCTGTCCGCCCTGGACAAAAACAAGCCCGTCATTGCCTGCGGGGATTTGAACGTGGCCGCCACGGCCATGGACCTTAAAAACCCCAAGAGTAACGAAAACAACGCCGGTTACTCCCTGCCGGAGCGGGAATCCTTCGCCAAGCTTCTGAATGCCGGGTTTACGGACTCCTTCCGGCACTTATACCCGGAGAAGATCCTCTACTCCTGGTGGTCCTACCGCTTCCAGGCCCGGGCCAAGAACGCAGGCTGGCGCATTGACTATTTTTTAGTCTCCGACAGCATCAAAGAACACATCACCCAGGCGGACATTCTTACGGACATTTTGGGCTCCGACCACTGTCCCGTGACCCTGGAAATTGATTTGTAATAGAGAAAGAGGGATTTTTCCATGAACCATGGCAAGGAAGCCGCGGAGCTCTTTTGCGGCGGCTATAACTGTGCCCAGGCCGTCACCGTGGCCTTTTGTGACGTGACGGGGCTGACACCCGATCAGGCGGCCAGGCTCAGCAGCGGCTTCGGCGGCGGTCTGGGGCGGCAGCGGGAGGTCTGCGGGGCCGTCAGCGGTATGGTGCTGGTGCTGGACCTGCTCTACGGGTATTCAGAGCCCGGCAACGACACCCTGAAGGCCGACCATTACAAAACCGTCCAGGCCCTCTGCGGGGCCTTCCGGGACCGGGCCGGGAGCATCATCTGCCGGGAGCTTTTAGGCAACCCGCCCTCCGACCCCATCCCCACCCCCCGGACACCGGAGTTTTATAAGACCCGGCCCTGCGCCCGGATGGTGGCACTGGCGGCGGAAATTCTGGAGGAATACATCTTACAGCAGGAGGGTGGCCATGCGGACACCCATTGACAACCAGACCCAGATCCCAAAAGCGCAATGGCGCTACGGCCTCCGGGCTTCTTCCAAGGTGGGCTGCGGCTGGATCGCCGTTTACAATGCCTTAATTACCCTGGGGGAGTCCCCTTTGCCGGAGACCGTCATCGGGGCCTTGGAGCGGCAGTTTCCGCTGGTCCACGGCACCTTCGGCACCAGCGTTCTGGGGCCTGCCCTGCTGCTGAAAAAATGGGGCTATCCCGTGGCCCTGTGCTCTGACCCCAAGAAATTTGATGCCATGTGCCGGGCCTCGGATGCGGCCATTCTCTTTTACTACTGGCGGCGAGGATACCGGTTTGGCGCCCACTTTATCGCCCTGGAAGCCCGGCCCGACGGCTTTTGGGGGTACAATACCTACGGAAACTCCCAAGGCCCGGACTACTACGGGGAAAGCCTGTCTGCATACCTGCAAAACCGCCGCTATTTTGGCTGCGTTCTCACCTGCATCCGGAAAAAGGCCTAGGAAGCCCTAAAAAAACGCCCAACTCCCCGTTTGAGGAATTGGGCTTATTTTTATTGTGCTTCCTGTGTTTCCTGGGGGAAGATCAGGGTGGCCTTGAACAAATCTCCGTCCACCAGCAGCTCCAGGGTGCCGTGCTGCAGCTCCATCATGCTCTGGGCGATGTTCAGCCCTAAGCCGCTGCCCTCCTGGTTTCGGGAGGCCTCTCCCCGGACAAAGCGCTCCATGAGCTCGTCGGCGCTGACGTTCAAGGGCTCCCGGGAGATGTTCTTAAAGGAGATGCAGACCTTCCCGTCCACCGCCACCATGTCCACATAAAGCCGGGTGCCGGGCTGGGCGTATTTGACGGCGTTGCTCAAAAGATTACTCATGGCCCGCCAGGCAAGCCGCCCGTCGGCGTGGATATACACCGGCTCCTGGGGTGCCCGGAAAATGGGGGTCAGCTGGGCCGCTTCCAGCTTGTCCGTAAACTCACCCAGGGCCTGGTTCACGGTTTCCACCGCATCCATGGTGGTGAGCTCCACGGCGATATTGCCGGTGGAGGCCTTGCTGAGCTCGATCAGGTCGTCGATCAGCCGCTTCATCCGGCCGGACTGCCGGGAGAGGACCTCCAGGTATTTTTCCTCCTCCTCCTGACTATGGGGCTTTTGCAGCAGGTCTACATAGTTAATAATAGAGGTCAGAGGGGTTTTGATGTCGTGGCTTACATTGGTGATCAGCTCCGTCCGCATCCGCTCCGAGCGCATCTGCTTCTGGGCCGCCACCAGCACCACCTCCGACAGGCCGTTGAGCTCTGCGGCAAAGTCCTTGTAGCAGCCCACCATCAGCTTGTCGTCCACCTTGATGTCCAGGTCTCCCGCCCGCATCCGCTTGGCGGCTTCCAGCAATGTTCCAAAGACGTTGGCCCCATAGATCACCAGGGCCAGGGCTGCGGCGAAGCTCAGCACCAGCAGCCAGCCGTTGTCCCCCATGAGCCCCGGGAAGGTGCAGCCGCCAACGATCAGCCCTCCCAGCAGCCACTGCCAGGTCAGAGGCAGCAGCGAATAGGCCCGTGCTAAGAATCTGCCGCACTTGGACAGCGCATTCTTGAGGATTTTCCACAGCTTCTGCCCCTGTTTCCCGCCCCACAACAGCAGGGTCAGGGCCACTTTCCAGAGAACGCGGTAAAGCGCCCCCGCGACCTTCCAGAACAGCTTCCAGCACCATACCGCCACACGCCAGCACAGGCCCGTGACACTGTGATGCCACCAGTAAAGCCCCGGGGTCTTGAACTGGGCGGCACAGGCAAAGCAGAAGCCCACAAACAGCAGACAGCAAAGATATCCGCCGTAGCCATAATAGGCAAACAGCACGGCGTTGCTCATATCCAGCAGATACCACAAGCCCTCCACGGCCCCGAAGATGTAGACCGCCGTCACAGCAATAACCGCCGCCAGATACAGCTCCAGTGGCACACAGTTAAGACCACCGGGACGAATTTCCTCCCGGCCCGGCTTGTGGCCCGCAGCCATGCACAGGTACACCGCCAGCACCGCAAAGAGCAGCAAGCTGCCCCCCAGCACCCCGGCGCAAAGGGTCTGCCGCTCCCAGATGAACTGTAGGATATTCGTCGCCTTTTGCTCCCGGTACAGGTCTCCTGAGCGGTCATTCAGCCGCAGGGTCACGGTGTAGGTTTCCTCCACAGGAACCCGCCGAATTTTGTAAATATACTCCTGATCCTCCACACGGATGCCCAGAATCTGATCGCCGTTTTCCAGCTGGGTGGCGTAATAATCCTGGATGACGTACATCATGTCAAAGAAGCCGTCCTTGGGGGTCTCCTCCCCCCAGAGGGCCAGAATCTCATCAGACTCCGCCCCCACCTCCGCTGTCAGAGGGCCTTTCAGGATTTTGGGGTAGGTGGCACTTCCTTTGGCGATCTGGAAGGTCTTTACGGTGGTGGTGTCCTCCTCGTCCTCCTGCTTTTGCAGAAGCTTGCCCTTGGCATCCCGGATCTCATAATTCACGGCCCAGTCCCTGTAAATCTCGTTCATGTGGTAGTAGTAATGGGCTATAAACTCCTCGTCCGCACCTTTTTGCAGACCAGCCACATACCGGGAGACAATTTTTGCCCCATAGTTCTCCATCTGGGCCGTCAGGTGCCGTTCCTGCTGGTCCGCCGGGGATTCTCCCGGTTTCAGGTGCATCCCCGCCATCAGTAACAGTCCCCCACCGGAGGCCAGGCCCCCCAGCAGACACAGGGCGCACAGGGCAATGGCAAAGAATTTCAAAATGCCGTGGTTTCTCATTTCTTTTCTCCCTCCAGCTTATAGCCCTGACCCCACATGACTTTCAGGTAGCGAGGCTCCGAGGGGTTGATTTCGATTTTTTCCCGCAGGTGCCGGATGTGGACCGCCACGCTGCCCTCGCTGCCCAGGGCCGCCTCCTGCCACACCGCTTCATACAAGGTTTTCGTGGAGTAGACCTTGCCGGGGTTGGACATCAGCAGATGGAGAATGGAATACTCCGTAGGGGTCAGGTTCACCGGCTCCCCCTCCACGGTGACGGTTTTGGTTCGGTCGTTCATGGTAATGCCGCCGATGGTCATGCTTTCGGCATCCTCCGTCCGCACATCCATTCTGGCATACCGCCGGAGCTGGGAGCGGATACGGGCCAGCACCTCCACCGGCACAAAGGGCTTGGTGATGTAGTCATCGGCCCCTACGTTGAGCCCTAGCACCTTGTCCTCGGTTTCGGACTTGGCTGTCAGCAGGATAATGGGGGCGTTGGAGAATTTGCGGATCTCCGCCGTGGCGGCAATACCGTCCATCACCGGCATCATCACATCCAGGAGAATCAAATCCATCTGGTGCTCCCGGCACAGTTCCACCGCCTGTTCCCCATTATAGGCTTCAAAGAGTTCATAGCCCTCGGGCTGCAAATAAATTTTCAGCGCATTTACAATATCCGGCTGGTCGTCACAAATCAAAATACGATACATGTTCCATTCCTCCATATCCATATCTTTTGGGACTATTATATCATCCCGTTTCTTAATAAGAAAGGGGGCGGCACATTAAGAACAGATTAAATATTTTTTATTCTACCCCTGGAAATTTTCTTTGGTTTGCTGCATAATAAAGGCAGAAAAAAGCCGCCCCATAGAGCGGTCATTCAGGAGGTTTATATGGCTTATCAACTGTTTCGTCCCATGACCACCGTTCATGGTGCCCTGTTTGACATGGACGGGGTGATTCTGGATTCCGAGGGCCTGTACACCAGATTCTGGCAGGAGGCCGCCCAGGCCCTGGGCTACCCCATGACCCGGCCCCAGGCCATGGGCATGCGGGCCCTCAACCGGCAGGAGGCCACCGCCAAGCTGGAAAGCTATTTTGGCAAAGGTGTGGACTATCTGGCAGTCCGGGATAAGCGCATCGAGCTCATGGATGCCTTCGTGGCCGGAAAAGGCATCGCCCCCAAGCCCGGCATCCGGGAGCTGCTGGACTACCTGAACCAACGGGCCATCCCCACCTGCATCGCCACCTCCTCCCCCCTGGCCCGGGTGCGGGAATACTTAGAGCCCCTGGGGCTTTTTGACCGATTCGATTCCATCGTCACCGGCTACGACGTCCCCCGGGGCAAGCCGGAGCCGGACATCTACCTGAAAGCCGCCCAGGTGCTGCACCAGGAGCCTCAGAACTGCATCGCCCTGGAAGACTCCAAAGCCGGCCTTCTCTCGGCCTTCCGAGCCGGCACCATGGCCATCCTGATCCCAGACCAGGACCGCCCAGATCAAGAAGACCTGACCCGCGCCACCGCCCTATGCGACAGCCTGACGGACGTGATCGCCCTGATCGGGTAAACCCAAGACCTTATTGCATTTGTTGCGAAATAGCACATTTTCGACGAATCTATCCTTGTTTTGTGTCTATAAAAAAGAAAAAACGTGGTACATTGCCGTAGG
The DNA here is from genome assembly GCA_934589525.1 of uncultured Oscillospiraceae bacterium. GTDB lineage: Bacteria > Bacillota > Clostridia > Oscillospirales > Oscillospiraceae > Faecousia. The sequence goes on from CAKTOB010000002.1 coordinate 21,482, forward strand.
GGCGGCAACCTGCCGCCCGCCACGTTGCAATGATAACCCGTGCGGTTGAATGAAACCACGCAATGTAGCGGCGGCAATCTGCCGCCATCCACGTTGCAATGATCACCTGTGCGGTTGAATGAAACCACGCAATGTAGCGGCGGCAAATCTGCCGCCATCCACGTCCCGAATACAACCTGTGGGGTTGAACGGAACCCCCCCCCCCGACATGTCATTCCGACCGCAGCGTCAGCGGAGTGGAGGAATCCACTCAAGTTGCAGAAATATCCTGCGTAAGGTAAAACTTGCTGCTTGAGAAGATCCCTCCGCTCGTTTCACTCGGTCGGGATGACATGTCGGGGGGTGATTCCGTTTTGTCCGCACGGGTTGTATTTGCTACGTTGCTTGGCGATGAATCATCGCCGCTACATTGCGTGGTACCGTTCAACCGCAGGGGTTATATTCGCTACGCAGCGGAACGGCACATAGGCCGTTCCCTACAGTTTCGCTGAAAGGTAATCCCGTATGCCCCGAACGATACAGAATGACGGCTGTTTAAATGAAAAACCTCGGTCCCGAAAAAAACTGTCCACTGTCAACTGTCAACTTCCTTAAATTGTCAATTGTCCATTGTCCATTGTCAATTTAACCCCCATCCCGCTCTCCAGCTTCATCGCTTTCCCCGTAATGGGGTGGGTAAATTCCAGGCTCTTTGCCAGCAGGAGCTGGGTCTCCAGGCCCAGGCGGTGGGAGAGGGTCTGGGATTGTTCGCTTCCGTACTGGGGGTCGCCCAGGATGGGGAAGCCGGAGTAGGCGCAGTGGAGGCGCAGCTGGTGGGTTCTTCCTGTAATGGGTTCCAGTTCCAGGCGGCAGCATTCTTCTCCCCTTTCCAGCACCCGGAAGCGGGTCTGGCTGGGTTTGCCGTCGGGGCGGACTTCCCGCAGAAGGCTTGGAAGGGGTTTTCTGGCGATGGGGGCGTCGATGATGCCCTCATTTTCCACAGGGCCTCCACAGGTCAGGGCTTCATAGTGCTTCCGGGGCTTTTCCTGCTGCAAAAGGGCGTGGATATGGGCGTTTTTCGCCACCAGCACGATGCCGAAGGTGTCCCGGTCCAAGCGGGTCAAAGGGTGGAAGGCCCCCTGCTGGTGGGTTTTTTCGTAATAGCCCTGAATAAGGTTTGCCAGGGTTCCGGTATTCCGGTTGCGGGAGGGGTGAATGAGCATCCCCGCGGGCTTGTCCACCGCCAGAAAATAGGCATCCTCGTAGAGAATCGTAAGAGGCCCGTCTTCCGCCGGGTAATCCGGCACCGGCTCTTCCAGAAACACCAGAATCTCGTCCCCGGGCACAACCTGGTAGTCCGTGTGGCAGCTGATGCCGCCCACCCGCAGGCCGTCGGCCCACTTGACCTTGTTCATGAGACCTGTGGACATGCGAAGCTCCGTTTTCAAAAAAGAGGACAGCCGCCCGCTTCTTTGGGCCGTCAATGTCAATTCCATGGGTTCCTCCAAAAAAGCCCTGCCGGATGATCGGCAGGGCTTTGGGTATTGATTTCTCTTAGTTCAGAGCAGCCTTGGCCTTCTCCACAACAGCGGCGAAAGCGGCGCTGTCCTGGATCGCCATCTCGGACAGGCTCTTGCGGTTCATCTCGATACCGGCCTTCTTCACACCGTTCATGAAGGTGGAGTAGTTCAGACCGTAGGGAGCCACAGCGGCGCTCAGACGAGCGATCCACATGGTACGGTAAGCACGCTTCTTCTGCTTACGGCCTTCGAAAGCGTAGTTGCCGGACTTCATAACGGCCTGCTTGGCCATCTTGAAGTGCTTGCTCTTGGAACCCCAGTAGCCCTTTGCCAGCTTCAGGGTTGCGTTTCTTCTCTTGCGCGTCATCATTGCGCCTTTAACTCTAGCCATTTACTATATCCTCCTGTCTAGCCCTTATTTGTACGGAATCATCTTCTTGATGGCATCCACATTGGTCACATCGGCATAAGTGGTGCTCCGCAGATGACGGGTACGCTTGGTGGTCTTCTTGGTGAGGATGTGGCTCTTAAAAGCGTGTGCTCTTTTCACCTTTCCGGTCTTGGTCAGGTTGAATCTCTTCTTTGCACCGCTATGGGTTTTCAGCTTGGGCATAGGTAGTTCTCCTTCCGTATCTTGTGTAATATTCTTACTTGCTATTCTTGGGGGTCAGGAACATCGCCATGAAGCGGCCCTCCAGCTTGGGATTCTTCTCCATGGTGGCGACCTCGGCGCAGGCCTCCGCAAAGTCCATCAGCAGCTTCTCACCCAGGTTGGTATGGGCCATTTCCCGTCCGCGGAAGCGAACGCTGACCTTCACCCGGTTGCCGTCTGTCAGGAATTTCTGGGCTGCCTTGACCTTGGTGTTGAGATCGTTGGTATCAATGCTGGGGCTCATGCGGATCTCCTTGACCTCTACGACCCGCTGGTTCTTCTTGGCCTCCTTCTCCCGCTTCTTCTGATCGAAGCAGAACTTGGAGTAATCCATGATTTTACACACAGGGGGAACGGCGTTGGGAGAGATCTTCACAAGATCCATACCCGCCTCTTCCGCCATGGCGTTGGCCTGGGCCGCGGAAACGATACCCAGCTGGGCGCCGTCCGCACCGATGAGCCGGATCTCTTTGTCCCGGATTTCCTCGTTGAGCTGATGGTCTAACTTTGCGATGGTAAGCACCTCCAAAACAAATAACAAAAAAGCGGATGCCAAAGCATCCGCATACACGCATAAAATCCCTTGTGGGGAAAAGCTCGTATGAAACCGTTTCGCAGAAACTTACGGTGAGGCGGATGTTCAGCCTTCTTGATTACCAAGGGATTCTACCACAGAAAGCGGCCCTTGTCAAGTGTTTTTCTTTTCCTTTTTATGGAATACTTTTTATAGGGGCCGGGCATGCTTTTTAGGTGCCCCGGCCGTCCTGTGGGTTCTCAGCCTGCCAGCACGTCGGCCTTCACCACACCCTCCAAGGCGTTGAGCCTGCGGATCAGTTCTTCCAGAGGGATTTTCAGATCGATGGTCTCGGCGGAGATGGTCACCACGGCGGTGCCGTTGGTGGGGACGATGGAATTGATGGTGCTGATGTTGGCCCCGGCATCGGCAAAGATCAGCAACAGCTCCGACAGCAGACCCGGCTCGTCGTGGAGCAGCAGCTGATAGGTCACGATGCGGCCCGTCATCATGTTCTGGAAGGGCATCACCGCGTCCCGGTACTTATAAAAGGCGCTGCGGCTGATTTCGGTCATGCGGGTGGCCTCGTTGACCGTGGTGGCCTCTCCGGTGGAGAGCAGCCGCTTGGTTTCCGCCACCTTCAAGAACACCTCCGGCAGAGCAGAAGCCTCTACGATATAATACTGGGGTTTATTGGACATATGATCCTCCTATCGTTTCGCCACATACGGCGTACATGTGTTCATACACGGTAACATTGTAGCATACTTTTTTGAAAAAGCAAGTAAAAAGAATAATCTTATAAGTTTATAACACTTTCCGTAAAGGAGGGCCTGATGAAGCCTGTTACCAAACGATTTTTGTCCTTTTCCTGGACGCTGGTGGTGCTCTGGATCGCCGCCCGGCTGATGCTTTCCTTCCTGCTGCCCTTTCTCTTGGGGCTGGGGCTGGCCCTGGCCTCCGAGGGGGCTGTGGACTTCCTGTGCAAAAAGGGGCGGCTCCCCCGGTCCTTTGCCTCCATCCTGGGGGTCACTGCCACGGTGGCCGGGGGCCTAGGCCTGGCGGCCCTGGTCTTCGCCCTGGCCCTGCGGCAGCTGGGCAGCCTGGGGGTGTGGCTTCCCCCGCTCACCTCCACCGTGGCCCAGGGAGCGGCCCTATTGCAGCGGTGGCTGCTGGGCCTCGGAACCCACTTTCCCCCGGCCCTTTACAGGAGCTGGGAGGACACCCTGGCAGAGCTCTTTTCCGGCGGCACGGCCCTGCTGCAAAAGCTCAGCGGCTACGCCCTGGGCACCGCCGGGGCGGTGCTGACGGGGCTTCCGGACAAGGCCGTTTTCTGGGGGACGGCGCTGCTGTCCGCCTTCCTTCTCTCCATGCGGCTGCCCGGGCTTCGGGCGCTTCTGGAAGAGCGGTATTCCCGGGAGCTGCTGGAGCGGTGGCTGGACCGGGGAAGGTGCATTTTTCAAGGGGCGGTTTCCTGGGCCGCCGCCCAGGTGAAGCTGACGGGCGTCACCTTCTGCGTGCTGCTGCCGGGCTTTTTCCTGCTGCGGGTGGCCCGGGCGCCGCTGATCGCAATGCTCGTGTGCCTGGTGGATGCCCTGCCGGTGCTGGGCACAGGCACCGTTCTGCTGCCCTGGAGCCTGGTTTGCCTTCTCTCCGGGGACGGAGGCCGGGCCCTGGGGCTTCTGGGGCTCTACCTCACCGCCGCCACCCTGCGCTCTTTTCTGGAGCCCAAGATCCTGGGCCGGAAGCTGGGGCTAGACCCCCTGGTGACCCTCTTTGCCATGTACTGCGGCTTCCGCCTCCGGGGCTTCCCCGGCATGGTGCTGCTGCCCCTGCTCACCGCCGGGGCACTGGAAATCAGTCGGCAGAAATAAAGCAATTTTCTCGTTCACTTGCCTATTGTACACAGTGCCGTTTTTTGCTATAATAATGAGAAAAGCTATAAATGGATGTGTATGGTATTGAAATACGGAATCTGGAATTGTGGGCAGCCTCCTGCTCAGGATGTGAACAAGCTTGTAAGCGGCGGTTTTTCCCCCCTGACCGCCATGGTCCTGGCGGGCCGGGGCCTGAGTGACCCGGCAGGTGCCCGGGAGAGCCTGGGCTGCGACAGCCCCCTGCCTGACCCCTTTTTGCTGGGGGATATGGACCGGGCGGCGGAACGTGTCCGGCAGGCCATTGAAAACAAAGAACGCATCGCGGTCTTCGGGGACTATGACGTGGACGGCATCACCGCCACCTGCCTTCTCACCGACTTCCTCCGGAGCCAGGGAGCTGACTGCCTGAGCTACATCCCCGGGCGGCTGGAAGAGGGCTACGGTCTGAACCCCATTGCCATCCGGCAGCTGGGGGAGGAACAGGTGAAGCTGATCATCACCGTAGACTGCGGCATCACCGCCTTAGAGGAAGCGGCCCTGTGCCGGGAGCTGGGGATGGACCTGGTGATCACGGACCACCACGAATGCAAAGAAGAGCTGCCCCGGGCGGCGGCCATCGTTGACCCCCACAAGCCCGGCGACGGCTATCCCCACCGGAATCTCTCCGGCGTGGCCGTGGCCTTCAAGCTGGCCTGCGCCCTTTCCGGCGACACCCAGGCGGTGCTGGAAGAATACGCCGACATGGTGTGCCTGGGCACCGTGGCTGATGTGATCCCTCTGGTGGGGGAAAACCGGGTCTTCGTTTCCCGGGGCCTGCTGGCCCTGGAGCACACCCGGCGGCCGGGTCTTGCGGCCCTGATGGAAGAATGCGGCTGCGCCCAGGGGGAGATCACCTCCTCCACCATCGGCTATATGCTGGCCCCCCGGATCAACGCCGCCGGGCGCATGGGCCAGGTGGACCTGGCCATTGACCTGTTTTTGACCCAGGATGAAGACCAGGCCCGGTCCGTCGCCGCCCAGCTGTGCGAGCTGAACCGCCAGCGGCAGCAGATCGAATCCGACATTTACCGACAGGCCCTGGCCATGCTGCCCGAAGGCGCCCCTCCGGAGGCCATCGTCCTGGCGGACGAGCACTGGCACCAGGGGGTGGTGGGCATTGTGGCCAGCCGCATTGCCGAGGAATTCGCCTGCCCCGCCTTCCTCATCTGCCTGGACGGGGAGCACGGCAAGGCCAGCTCCCGAAGCCACGGCGGCTTTAACCTCTTCAATTCCCTGCGGGAGCTGTCGCCGCTGCTGGAAAGCTACGGCGGCCACGAGCTGGCGGCGGGCTTTACCATCCGCCGGGACAAGATCGATGCCTTCCGCACCCAGGTCTGCGCCATGGCCGCCAGCTACTTTGCCGACGGCACCCACCTGAGCACCCTGGACTTAGACTGCGCCGTGCCACCGGAAATGCTGACCATTCCGGAAATCGAAGGTCTCAACATTCTGGAGCCCTGCGGCAGCGGCTGCCCCAAGCCCCAGCTCATGATGACGGGGCTCACCGTGGAGCGCATCCAGAGCGTAGGCGGCGGACGGCACATGCGCCTGCGGCTGCGCCGGGGGCACTACAGCCTCAACGCCATTTTCTTTTCCGCCGACCCCGTATCCGCGGGGGTGGCTGTGGGAGACGTGGTGGACGTGGCCTTCCACCCCCAGATCAATGAGTTTCGAGGGGTGCGCAGCGTCCAGCTGAATGTCATAGACATCCGCCCCAGCTGCGCCGCCCCCTGCCCCGTGACCCTCCGCCGGTATCAGGCCTTGCTGGCGGGGACCATCACAGCCCAGGATGCCGCCGCTCTTTTGCCGGACCGGCAGGTTCTGGGGGATGTGTGGCGGTATCTGGCCGCCGTGCCGGGAGGCAGCCTCCGGGAAAGCCCTCTGTGCCTGTGCCGGAAGATCGTCCGCCGCACCGAGCGTGAAATGAGTCTGGAAACCCTGCTGACCTGCCTGGATATTTTCCGGGACGTGGGCCTGCTGGACCTCAAGCGCATCCACATGACCCTGTCCATCAGCCTGACCCCCAAGCCCGGGAAAACGGATTTGACAAAAAGCCAGACCATGCAGACCCTGCTGCGTGGGAAAGAGAGTTGAAATATATGGAAACCTTTCAAGAACACTATGACTCCATGATGGAGACCATCCAGAAAAGAATGCCCGGGGCGGACCTGGCCCTTGTGGACAAGGCCGTGGACTACGCCAGCAAAAAGCACGCCCTCCAGAAGCGGAAGGACGGCTCCCCTTACATCATCCACCCGTTGTCCGTTGCCCAGATCGTCACGGAAATGGGCCTGGACATGGATGCCATTCTGGGCGCTCTGCTCCACGACTGCATTGAAGATACCGATGCCTCCCATGAGGAAATCGAAAAGCTCTTTGGCCCCACGGTGGCCGAGCTGGTGGAGGGCGTTACCAAGCTGACCCGGGCGGACTTCTCCTCCCGGGAGCAGGCCCAGATGGAGAACCTGCGGAAAATGTTCATGGCCATGAGCAAGGACATTCGGGTGGTGCTGATCAAAATCGCGGACCGGCTCCACAACATCCGCACCATGCAGTACCAGACCCCCGCCAAGCAGATCGCCAAATGTCAGGAGACCATGGACATTTACGCGCCCCTAGCTCACCGGCTCGGTATGCAGAAGGTCAAATGGGAGCTGGAGGACACCTCCTTAAAATACTTGGCCCCCAAGGAATACAACGAGATCACCGCCTACCTCCAGGAGCACAAGGAGCAGGATGAAAGCTTCATGCGGACCATCCAGGAGAAGATCACCCAACGGCTCACCGCCATGGGCATCCACAACACCACCTACGGCCGCATCAAGCACGTCTATTCCATCTACCGGAAAATGCAGGCCCAGGGCAAGACCATGGACGAGCTCTATGACATTTACGCCTTCCGGGTCATTGTGGACTCCATTCCCGACTGCTATAACGTGCTGGGCCACATCCATGACCTCTTCAACCTGATCCCCGGCCGGTTCAAGGACTACATCTCCACCCCCAAGCCCAATATGTACCAGAGCCTCCACACCACCGTCATCGGCTCCCAGGGCATTCCCTTTGAAGTCCAGATCCGCACCTGGGAAATGCACGAGACCGCGGAATACGGCATTGCCGCCCACTGGAAATACAAGCAGGGCACCGGCTCCGGCTCGGAAAAGGACTTTGAGTGGGTGCGCCGTCTGCTGGAAAGCCAGCAGGATTCCGACGCGGAGGAATATGTCCAGTCTCTGAAAATCGATATGTTTGACGACGAGGTCTTTGTCTTTACCCCCAAGGGCCGCATCGTCTCCCTGCCCTCCGGCTCTACCCCCATTGACTTTGCCTATGCCATCCACTCCGGCGTGGGCAACGCCATGGTAGGTGCCAAGGTCAACGGCCGCATTGCAAACATCGATACCAGGCTGCGAAACGGCGACATTGTGGAGGTCCTGACCTCCAAGAGCGCCAAGGGCCCCAGCCGGGACTGGCTGAACATCTGCCAGAGCAACCAGGCCCGGACCAAGATCAAGCAGTGGTTCAAGAAGGAAAAGCGGGACGAAAACATCGTCCACGGCAAGGCCTCCTTTGAGTCGGAGATGAAGCGGGCAGGCCTGCCCCTCACCGCCATTACAGAGCCGGAGCTGGAACCCCAGCTTTTGCGAAAGCTGGCCTTTGACACCTGGGACGATCTCTACGCCGCCATCGGCTACGGCGGCCTGACGGCGGTGAAGGCCGTGGGCCGCATCCGGGACGACATCAACAAGTCCCTGAAGGCCGCCCAGGTGGCGGAAAAGCCCCCCCAGTCCCCCCTGCGGCTGAACCCGGACAGCGAAACCGTGAAGCAAAACCGCCACGCCGTCAACGGGGTCATCGTAGAGGACATTGACTCGTGCATGATCAAATTCGCCAAATGCTGCACCCCCGTCCCCGGGGATGCCATTGTGGGCTTTATCACCAAGGGCTTCGGCGTCTCCGTCCACCGGGCGGACTGCCCCAACGCCCAGAACCGGGAAGACCCCAAGCAGGCCGGCCGCTGGGTGCGCGTCCGCTGGGCAAACCAGGAGGAGCAGCCCTTTGAGACCACCCTGGAGCTGGACTGCATCACAAGAGACGGCCTGGTGCTGGACGTGGCCCAGGCCCTGACCACCGCCCGCGTCCGGGTCAAGGAACTCTCCGGCCGGGACCTGGCCAACGGCCGCAGCGCCATCACCATCCGCTTCGAAGTGAAAAACACCGCAGAGCTGAACGCCATCCGGGGAAAGCTCCTGAACATCCGGGACGTCACCGGCTCCAAGAGAGGCCAGAACTAAGCCTAAATAAAAAACTGCCACGAAAACAGTCCCACGGTTATGGGCTACTGCTTCGTGGCAGTTTTTCTTTTTACGATGTGGCTTTATGCGGGCTTTTGGGGCAGCTTCACCGTGAATTTGGTAAAGGCCGCATCGCTTTCCACCCGGATGCTGCCGCCGTGGAGCTCCACCACCCGCTTGACCACCGCCAGGCCGATGCCGTTGCCCTCGGTGTTGTGGGAGCGGTCGGCCTGGTAGAACTTCCGGAATATGGCCTCCTGCTGGTTTTCCGGAATGGGCGTGCCGGTGTTGCTGATGGACACCGAGACCCAGCCGTTTTCCTCCGAGGCGGAGATCTCCACCACCTGGTCCTCCGGAGAGAACTTAATAGCATTGTCCAATAGATTCACCCAGACCTGCCGCAGCAGCTCCTGGTTGCCGGAGATCATATGCTCCTCCAGCTCCAGGCTCATTTCCAGGTTCTTTTTCTCCCACTTCCGCTCCAGCAGCAGCACGCAGGTCCGCAGCTGCTCCGAGAGATTAAAGCAGGTGACGTTGGTCAAGATTGCCTGGTTTTCCACCTTGGTCATGTTGAGCACATTGGTGGCCATCTGAGCAAGGCAGCGGCTTTCGCTCTCAATAATGTCCAGATACTCCAGCTGCTCCTCCCGGCTGAGATTCCCCTGCTTTAATAGCCCCGCAAAGCCCGCAATGGACACGATGGGGGTTTTAAACTCATGGGAAAAGTTGTTGATAAAGTCCGAGCGCAGCAGCTCCGTGCCCTCCAGCTCCGCGGCGGTGGCGTTGAAGGAATCCACCATGTCCCGCACCGGGGGGATCATGCCTAAGATGCCCTTGGGCTCAATGCGGGCCTTATAATCTCCCGAGGCCAGCCGGTGGAGCCCCTCGGTCATACGGTTCATGGACCGCAGGGGCACCGTGCCCAAAAACAGAGAAATACAGGTGCCCCCCACCAGGCTCATGGCCCCAATGGCCGCCAAAAAGCTAAAGAGGCTGGAATGGGCCATCCACCGGCCCAGAAGCCCCACATGGTCCACGATCAGCAGCACCAGGCCGATGATCAGCAGGGTCACCAGAATGACCAGAAACACACAGCCGGATAAGATCAGGGTCAGGGTCATGCGGCCCCGGCGTTTCTCCTTCATCCCTTTTTCACCGCCTTGTAGCCCAGGCCCCGGACGGAAACGATCTCAAATTCATCGTAGTGCTCAAAGCGCTTCCGGAGCCTGCCGATGTGGACCGTCACCGTTTCCCAGCCGGTGTCGGAATCCATGCCCCAGATCTCGTCCATCAGCTGGATTCTGGTGAAAATCTTCCCCGGGTAGGACAATAGCTTATACAGCAGCAAAAATTCCTTTTGAGGCAGTTCCTGCCGCTCGCTGCCCCGGGTCACCGTCATGGAGTCGTAGTCCAGCACCACGTTTCCCACCTCGATCTTCCGCTCACTGACGATTTTGGCCCGCCGCAGCAGGGCCTTGATCCGCAGCAGCATCTCATCGGTATCCACAGGCTTTGTCATATAGTCGTCGGTGCCCACCAGGAATCCCCGCTTCCGGTCCTCGGAGAGCTGCTTGGCGGAAACCATCAGAATGGGCAGCTCATTGTTGGCCTCCCGCAGCGTCCTGGTAAATTCATAGCCATCCATATTGGGCATCATAATATCCAGCACCGCCAGGTCCACATGCTCCCGATCCAGCACCGCCAGCGCCTCCTCCCCGTCACAGGCCGTGGTCACCGTATACCCGTCGGCTTCCAGCACCGCCTGCATGAGCCGCCTGGTATTCTTATCGTCATCCACCACCAGGATATGAAACAAAACACTTCCCCCTTTTTACGCATTTTCCTTGCTTTTGCGCCTAGCATAGGGTATCATCCTAAACCGAAAAGAAACTATCCCCAGTATACCCGTTTTTCAGCGTTTTTCAAGAGCAGCGCCAAATGTTTCACGCTCCCCCGGGGCTCTTGGGGATGGTGATGGTCAAAACGATCTGGCTGTCGGTTTCCCGGCGTTCGGAGACCGCGGGGACGCCGGAGCGTTGGATGCGTTGGAGGGATTCCGTCAGGGAGTTCAGGAAGGAGCCCACGGATGCCTGGCGTTTTCGGGCGGTGGGGGCCGTCAGGAGTCCTTCGATGTATTTTTCCGCCGCCGCCACCGTCATGGACTGACGGCGGATCACCTCGATGGCCCGCAGTTTTTCTTCCTCGTCTTGAAGCTTTAAAAGCGCCCGGCCGTGGCGCTCCGTAAGCCCTGCTTCCCGCAGGGCAAGCAAGACCCGGCTTCCGTGCTTTAAAAGCCGTAATTTATTGGCCACGGCGCTTTGGCTTTTCCCCAGAAGCCGGGCGGTCTGCTCCTGGCTCAGGCCCTGGGCCTCCATCAGGGCGGCGATGCCCAGGGCCTCTTCCACGAAATCCAGGTCCTGTCGCTGCAAATTCTCCACCATGGCGGCCAGGGCGCTTTCCCGGTCGTCCATCTGCAAAATCAGGCAGGGCACCTCCGAAAGCCCCGCCATCTGGGCCGCCCGGAGCCGCCGCTCTCCGGCGATGAGCTCATAGCCCCCCGCCACCCGGCGGACGGACAGGGGCTGTAACACCCCATGGAGCCGAATGGAATCCGCCAGCTCCCCCAGAGCCTCCTGGGCAAAGACCTTCCGCGGCTGCATGGGATTTGGCCGGATGGTCCGTGTGGGCAGGAAAATCACCCTTCCGGTTTCCATATAGGTTTTCAGCTTCTGGCACTGCATGGCCCTTCCTCCCCCGGTACAAGATAGGCCCATTGTACCCCGGCTGAAAGCTGAAAACTAGGGAAAGAGATTTCCCGGAAAAGTTTTTTCCAAATCCTGAAAATTCTTCTTTACTTTTCTGTCGCAATCGTGTATAGTGTTGGCGAACAGAGTAGAGAGCCCCGCGTGAAGTGCTGCCAGAATGGGGAGTTGTGTGGCAGACGAAGGACCTTGCGTCCGCGATGGGATTCTCGCACCCGCTGCGCCATAAATGTGGGTTCATCCCTCCTTTATGTAGCAACGATACTCGGTTGAGCGACGAATGGTTTGTAGCCGTTTCTTCCTCACGGGTAAGCTGACAAAAATATTCACTCCCCAATGGCATTGCGTCCGTTGGGGGTTTTTTGTCGGCACCGATGGCTGTGCCTTGGTCGCTCCTACAAGAAGGAGGTTCTTTTTATGTCCACAAAAACCAACGATCTCTATCCTCATCCCTTTTCCAAAGCCTACTGGCGGGATGCCGTGTCGGAGCTGAAAGACGTACACATGATGGTGTTCGCCGCCCTGATGATCGCCCTGCGGCTGGTGCTCAAGCAGTTTGCCATTCCCATTACGCCCTTTTTGAAAATCGGCGTGTCCTTCTTCATCACCGCCCTGGGCGGCATGGTCTTTGGCCCGGTATTCGCCGCCATCTGCGGTGGCATTACGGATGTATTGGGCTTTATGATCAAGCCTGACGGCTTCTATTTCCCGCCCTTTATCCTAACGGAAATGGCCGGCGGCTTCGTTTTCGCTTTGTACCTGTACCGGGCCAAGGTCACCACCACCCGGGTCATGCTCAGCCGGTTTACCATCAATCTGGGTGTCAACGTGATCCTGCAGACCCCTATTATGATGTGGTACTATGCCGTTTACATGAACGGCAAGCAGTTCACCCTGGCCATGGCGGTGCCCGGCATGATCAAGAATCTGGCCATGTTCCCCATTGAGTCCGTGCTGCTGACCCTGTTTCTGTCGGTGATGCTGCCCATCACCAGCCGCCTGGGTCTCACCTACACCGGCAGGGATGCCAAGGAAAGCCTGAAATTCACCAAAAAGCAGGTCGTCTCCCTGGTCATGCTGCTCATCATCGGCGTGGGCTGCGTCTTTGGCTACCTGGGCTACTATTATAAGAACAACTCCCTGTCCGCCAGCTACTCCGACCAGGAGCGTTACGCGGAGAATACCCGCATGACGGAGCTGGTGGCCGAGGACTGCGGCCTCAACCAGGAGGACACCGTGACCATCGTCGAGAGCGCCTACAAAAAGTTCCTCTCCGACGAGACCACCTACACCGTGGCCGTCTACGCCCTGGACCAGACCGCCCTGGAGCGCTATGACAAGGACCTGGATACCATCCGGGGTATGTCCAAGTCCAAGGCCAAGAAAGTGGCCGAGGACGGCGTTATGACGCGGGTCAACACCGTGACCCTGGTGCTGAACACCAAGACCGGCGACGTGCTGCAACAAAGCATCAAATGATCTGACGTCTCCACCCGAAGCTCCCCTGCTGGGTGTCTGACGGTTCCCCATTGGCGGCGGTTTTTTACAAACCGCCGCTTTTTTCTTGCTTTTCCCCCGGATTTCTGCTAGGATAACCGTAATACTTGAAGCAATAAAGGAGCCGCCTATGCAGCTGAACTCTTATGTGTTTATTCTCTTTTTCCTGCCCCTGTCTGTGGGTCTCTATTTTCTTGCCAACCGCCGGGGGCTTCTCTGGGGGAAGATCGCCCTGATTTTGGAGTGCCTGGTGTTCTATGCCTGGGGCGCAGGAAGCACCCTGTGGGTTTTGGGGCTCAGCCTGGGGGGCAATTACCTGTGCGCCCTGCTCCAGGTCAAGCGGCCTAAAAAGTGGGCCCTGGCCCTGCCGGTGATCTTCAATATCGGGCTTTTGGCCTTCTATAAATACTGGAATCCCCTGCTGGGGGCGGTGGGGCCGGCGCTTGGAAAGGACTGGACCTTCCAAAATCTGGTCCTCCCCCTGGGCATCAGCTTCTTTACCTTCCAGCAGATCGCCTATCAGGTGAGCCTGTACCGGGGGGAGCTGAAGGGGGTCGTGCTAACGGACTACCTGTGCTACATCCTCTATTTCCCCAAGCTCACCATGGGGCCCCTGATGGAGCCCGCAGACTTTATGGAGCAGCTCCACGACCCGGCCCGGAAGCGCTTCTCCTTTGACCGGGCCTCCCAGGGGCTGCGCATGTTCAGCTTCGGCCTGTTCAAAAAAATGCTGCTGGCGGATGTGTTCGCCGGGGCGGTGCGCTGGGTTTTTGCCAATGAAGCCAGCTCCATGGACTGGCTTATTGGCATGCTGTGCTACACCCTGGAGATCTACTTTGACTTTTCCGGCTACACTGACATGGCCGTGGGCATCTCACACATGCTGAACATCACCCTGCCAATCAACTTTGATTCCCCCTACCAGAGCCTGAACATCCGGGATTTCTGGAAGCGGTGGCACATGTCCCTGACCAAATTCTTCACCAAATACCTCTATATCCCCCTGGGGGGCAGCCGGAAGGGGCTTCTTAGAACCTGCCTGAATACCATGATCGTGTTCTTGATCAGCGGCCTGTGGCACGGTACAGGGCTGACCTTCCTTCTCTGGGGGCTTCTCAATGGCCTTCTCATGGTCTTTGATCGCCTGACGGAGCAGCGGCAGAAGGCCCTCTTCGCCCCCTTCCGGTGGCTGGTGACCTTTGGAGTCCTCAATGTGCTGTGGCTGCTGTTCCGGGCAGGAAGCGTCCATGAATGGCTCCGTGCCCTCTTTACCCTCTTCTCCATGCAGTCCACCCAGATAAGCGACGGGCTCCTGGCTTGCTTTGAGCTGAAGGAGCTGAACCTGCTGTCATCCAAGCTGCCCCTGGGGTTTCTCTTCAGCAACGTCCGGGGCGTCTTCCTGAGCCTCTATCTCCTCCTCGGCCTGGGGCTGTGCCTGGGCTGCCGGAATAACTACCGGCGCATGGACAAAAAGCTGACCTTCCCGGACCTGGTGCTCACCGTCGTCGCCTTTACCTGGTCCCTGATCTGCCTGGGCGGCGAGACCACCTTTGTATACGCCTGGTTCTAAAGGAGGATCGCAATGAACGGAAAACAGTTTTTATTCGGCTTTCTGGCGGGCTCCTGTGTGATCCTGGGTGCCCTGGGCTATCAGGTCTGGAAGGTAGACCCCTATTTTCACTACCACGCCCCAGACACCTCCGCCCACAGCTATACGTTAAACGCCGAGCGCTACCAGAATGACGGCATTGTGAAGCACTTTACCTACGACGCCATGATCACCGGCAGCTCCATGACCTCCAATTTTAAGGCCTCTCAAATGGACGAGCTTTTCGGAGTCCACACCGTCAAAACCACCTTCTTAGGGGCCACCCCCAAGGAGACCGCCATGCTGATCCGGGCCGCACTGAAGGCCAACCCGGACCTTCAAATGGTGCTGCGGAGCCTGGACATCGATGCCCTTCTAAAAGAGCCGGAGCGCATGGGGGCCGCCCCCTCCGCCACCCCCAGTTATCTTTATGACCGGAACCCCTTTAACGACGTCAACTACCTTCTGCGGCGGGAGGTGCTTTTTGACCGGGTGCTGGATAACCACGGCTCCGGCATCACGGATTTTGACACCTATTCCAACTGGCAGTCCTACTGGACCTACGGCATCCACACCGTGGCCCCGGAGGGCATCCGGGTAGAGCCCACACCCCAGACCAACGACTTTACCCCGGAGGAGCGGCGCTATATCAAAGAAAACCTGGAGCGGCACTATCTGGCCCCGGCCCAGGAACACCCGGATACGGAATTTTATGTCTTCATCGCCCCCTACGGCCTGTGCTGGTGGGCCCAGGAATACGGCACCGGCAGCGTTGGCATGTGGACGGAGCTGCAGCAAATCATTGCCGAAACCCTGCTGCCCCAGGAAAACATCCGGCTGTTCTCCTTCTTTAACCAGTTTGACATGCTGGAAGACCAGAACAACTACAAAGACATCACCCACTACGCCGGCTGGATCAATGACTGGATGCTCACGGCCATGTCCCAGGGCATCGGAGCCGTCACCTGGGAGAACCTGGAAGAAAATCTAAAGGCCCAATATGACTTCTACACCACCTACGATTATAACCGGCTGAACGACCAGACGGACTATGAGGAGGACCTGCTGGCGGCCGGGAAATGGAGCCCGGCGGCACCGGAAAATTAAGAAATTTATTTTCTGCCGGACTTGCATTTTTTACGGTATTATGTTAATCTTATAAGCGACAACAAAGAAAAGAGAGGGAAGCACTTTTCATGAATAAACCCGATTTTATCGCCGCCGTCTCCGAGAAAGCGGGGCTGTCCAGAAGGGATACGGAGCGGGTCATCAATGCCGCTTTAGATACCATTACCGCCGCCCTGGTCGCCGGGGAAAAGGTATCCTTCAGCGGCTTCGGCATCTTTGAAACCAAGCTTCGCATGGCCCGGGTCGGCCGTGACCCCCACACCAAGGCCCCCATGCAGATCCCCGAAACCCATGTGCCCGCCTTCAAGCCCAGCAAGGTTTTAAAGGACACCGTGGCAAAGGGTGGCCAATGAGACTGGACAAGTATTTAAAGGTATCCCGGCTGATCAAGCGGCGTACCGTTGCCAACGAGGCCTGTGACAACGGCCGCATCAGCGTCAACGGCCGGGTGGTGAAGGCCAGCTACGATGTCAAAGTGGGGGACCGGCTGGAAATCGCCCTGGGAAACAGGACCTTGGCAGTGGAAGTGCTGCAGGTGGCGGAAACCGTTAAAAAAGACGATGCCTGCGGCATGTACAAGGAATTGTAAGATCATCGGAAAAAGCTTTGAGTGATGCTTTTTCCGATTTTCTTTTGCTTTTTTCAAAAATAGCTCTTGACATTTCCTGCTTTTTCCGATAAAATAAACCGGTCTGCAAAGATGCAGACGATCCTTGCTCCCGACGGCGTCGGGGGCCAAAAGTCCAAAAGGAGGTGCAAACAACATGGCTAAGATCACCGGCAAGTATGAGGTGCTCTACATCATCGACCCTGCTCAGGGCGAAGAGGGCATCGCTGCTCTGGTAGAAAAGTTCAAGGCAATGGTGGAGGCGGAGGGTACTCTGTCCAGCATTGATGAGTGGGGCAAGCGTCGCCTGGCATACCCCATCAATGATCTGATGGAAGGCTACTACGTTCTCATGAACATGGAAGTCAAGCCCGAGTTCCCCGCAGAGCTGGAGCGTGTGATGAAGATCACCGACGGCGTCCTGCGCTGCCTGACCACTGCGGTGGAGGAGTAATTTATGCTCAACCACATTGTCATTATGGGTCGCCTGGTCCGTGACCCGGAGCTGCGTCGCACTGGTAGCGGTGTGGCTGTGGCAAGTTTTCGCGTAGCCGTTGACCGGGACTTCGCTCCCAAGGACGGCGGCGAGCGGAAGGCCGATTTCATCGATTGTGTCGCTTGGCGTCAGACCGGAGAGTTCATCTCCAAGTATTTCTCCAAGGGCCGCATGATCGTTGTAGACGGTCGTCTGGAAATGCGCGATTGGACCGACAAAGAAGGCAACAAGCGCACATCTGCGGAGGTCGTCGTGGCCAACGCCTATTTTGGCGACAGCAAACGGGACGATGCTTCCAACTCCGGAAGCTACAACGGCGGCAGCTATTCTGCCCCCTCCGGGAATTACGGCGGCGGCTACTCTGCCCCCTCCAATCCCAGCTACGGCAATTCCTATGCCGCTCCCGCCAGCGCCCCCGCATCCGATTTCTCCATGCTGGAGGATGACGACGCCCAGCTGCCCTTCTGAGAAACTTTTCTACTAGACTATGAAGGAGGTTATTTCCATGGCTAACGAACAGCGTATGCGTCCCCGCAAGCGTAGAAAGGTCTGCGCTTTCTGCGTGGATAAGGTGACCAGCATTGACTACAAGGACACCGCAAAGCTCCGCCGTTACCTGTCCGAGCGCGGCAAGATCCTGCCCCGCCGTACCACCGGTACCTGCGCAGCCCACCAGCGTGACCTGACCACCGCCATCAAGCGCGCCCGTCAGATCGCCCTGCTGCCCTACGTCACCGACTAATTTCAATAGAAGAACAGCTGCCAAGACTCGAGAGGGTTTGGCAGCTGTTTTTTGCTGAAAATCGCCCCGTCCCCTCCCCCACCCCGGCGACCACCCAGGGAACGGCCTATGTGCCGTTCCGGGAACCTTCCGGGTATATCCCCGTCAGATTCAAGCGGAGCCCAGCCGATACGGAACAAGCCCTCGACTCGCATTTTGCAGACCTGAAGGCATGAGAAAGACGAAGTACACGGTCAAGACCACGACCTTGTTCAAAAAGGATTTCAAGCTCGCATTGAAGATGATGTTCTTGTCCTGACGTTCGCCAGAACGGGAACGCACAGCGACCTATTCAATAAATGAGCGCAAGGAACGCCGCATAGGAGGTATCCTCCTATGCGGCGATTTTTTACAGCCCCATCATCTCCACAGGGAGCGAGGATGCAAAGGCGGAGAAAATCACGCAGGCCAGCACAATGATTCATTTAGCGAAGGTTTATTATTGTATCTCACGCTTTTTATAAAAAGCGATGGCCATACGCCAAGAAAGTGCATATCCTCCGACTCCGGCAGCAGCAAGTATTGCCAACACCAGATTGGGTTTGATTTCTATCCCAAGCTGCCCCCTGAAGAAACCGGATGCCAAAACACTTGCACCGCACACAAAACCGATCATCACATAGTAAGCAGTCCTTCCCTTTTCCACGCCCAGTTTAAATATAAACGGGAGCGATATGGAGGGCGCAAGCATGGATACGACCAACATCAACAGCATCAGGACGGCGAACTTTTCAAAAGCAAAACACCCAGTAATCATCATTTTTGTTACTTGTGCAATTCCCGTAACGAGCAGCACCGTTAGTTGAACAAGTATTCCGATTATGTATTTTTCAGAAACGATTTGTTCCTTTGTATAGGGCATTGTCCCGCTGTAGCGCATCCACCCGCTGCGTTCATCATATCCAAGCAGAGTAACAGGGATCATACCGCACAGCATACAGGGATAGAATGTAAAGAACAAATTCTCACCATTTGCAAGGGATAACCCAATAAAAACAGCGGTAATGAGAATGTATGCTCTGCAATACTTCTGCATCATATACCAATCTTTCAATAGAAGTCCCTTCATATTATTTGGCCTCCTTCACCATAAATACAAACAGTTCTTCGATGCTGATCGGGCTGATACGAATATCGGAAGGAACAGCATTTCTCAGCACCATTGCTTCCACTCCGTAAGCATTTTCTTTTTTATACTTAACGGCATTGAATGGAATCGTCTGAAATTCATCAACGGAACAATGAACAAGGCCATATTCTTCCAGCAATAAATCTTTTTCTTCACACAGCAAAAGCTTCCCTTTATGCAAAAACACGATATAATCGCAAAGCTTTTCCAAATCCGTGACAATGTGAGAAGACATGAGAATCGAGTGGCTTTCATCTCTTGTGAACTCGTTAAACATCTCAACAACTTCATCACGAACCACCGGGTCAAGCCCTGATGTCGCTTCATCCAGAATCAGCAGCTTGCTGTTATGAGACATCGCAATGGCAATTCCCAGCTTCATCTTCATTCCACGAGAGAATTCTTTGAACTGCTTTTTGTCCGGCAGCGCAAGTTTCTGTACCAGTCGGGAGAATTCTTCATCGTTCCAATTTTGAAAGGTATGCTTCATTACGGTTCCGACCTGATCAACGGTTAAACATTCAGGGATACCCACCTCGTCCAGCACAACGCCGATATCCTCTTTTGTAAGCTTCATATTGTCCCCGTTGTCCTTTCCGAGGATGGTAACACTGCCACTGTCTTTGTGAATCATATCAAGAATGAGCTTGATAGTGGTGCTTTTGCCGGCACCGTTCTCGCCAACAAGCCCCATAATACAACCGCTTGGCAGTGTCAGATTGAAATTGTCCAGCGTAAAGTCGGGGTATGATTTCGTAAGGTTCTTGATTTCAAGTGCGTTCATGATTGTTCCTCCAGGCTGAAATTGACCATTTCTATAATTTCCTGTTTGCTTAGATTGCAGGAAACAGCGAGTTTGACGATCTCATCAATATATTCTTCAATCTTTTTCAGATTTTCTTCTCGCAGCAGTTCTGTGTTTTTAGGAGCCACATAGCACCCCTTCGCAGGCAACGTGTAAATAAAGCCTTCCCGTTCCAGTTCTTCATACGCGCGCTTTGTCGTAATAAAGCTTATACGAAGATCCTTCGCAAGACCTCGTATCGACGGCAGCAATTCGTCCTGTTTTAGTGCGCCGCTGATAATCTGACTTTTGATCTGAGAATAGATCTGCTCGTAAATCGGTGTTCCGCTTTTATTGTCAATCAAAATATTCACGCCATCACCTCTGTTAATTCTGTATATCATCATTATATACAGTCAAAACTGCGTTGTCAATAGCATTTATAAAAAAGTTGCAACCGATATGATACGATCACTTTTCTGCCCACTTCGATGATGCTCGCAGCTTCATGACTTCTTGAATACTTACCGAAACAGTCCGGGCAGAAACTGCTCGGACTTTTCTCATATAGTCCAAAGCTGCGGTAGAATTGTTTACAAGTTTTATGGTATAATTTGCAGTATAAGAATACAAAAATTGAGCAACAAATCGGAATTTGAATTTCCTCAAATTATGACCTCTTAACAGAGTTTATAGGTTATCAATAAAATCCTCCAAAAGCCTTGCAAATAAAGGATTTTTCGCAGTGTGCTCGCCTTATCCCTTTATACGATTTCACTATTGTTTATGCTTCCCTCGTGACCTCATAAGGGAAAAATCAAGGGAAGGAAAAACTCGCAACACAATATAACAAAATGTGGTAATCAGGAAACTGTGACATATGTGCGAATATAATATACTGGAGGATTTATTATATGGACAAGTACATTTTTGATGAAAGCAACGGCTTGTGGTATGAATTGCAGGGAGATTATTATATCCCTTGCCTGATACTTTCCGAAGAAGAAACACAGCCTATCGGCTTATGGGGACAACGCCACAAGCAGTACCTAAGGGAGCATAGGCACATTGTTTACACCACAATGCTGATGGATGGAACACTTAACCGCTATCTTGCAGATATTAACCAACAGGCGGAGCAAATGTTCCATAGATTGATTGAGGAAATGGCTCAAAAGCAGGGTGTGACAGAACAGTTAAAAGCGGAACAGTCAATGGAATGGATAGGATTGATGAACAACATACAAGTTTGTGCAAAAGAGATTGTGAACAATGAGATAATTTTTGTATAATTAGATAAAGGCGGCAGGGATAATCTCTGCCGCCTTTTATTTCAAAAAATTCTTGACAACTACATCGAACCTCGATATAGTATACATAGAGATTCGATATATCGAAGTGGAATAGTGAGGATGCCTATGAATAGTAAAATAAAAAGGATTTATGTACCTATGACAGAAAGCGGTTTTTACATTTTGTTCTGTCTCCAACAACCTCAGCATGGCTACGGAATTAGTCAACAGGTCAGGCAAATGACAGGTGGAGAGTTAATCATTAGTGCAGGAACAATGTATGGAACGCTTTCTAAAATGGAAAAAGATGGCTTAATTGATTTTGAGAGTGAAGAGGAAAAAAGAAAGCTTTATCGAATTACCGAACTTGGAAAAGAAATCTTACATCTTGAAATTAAACGTATAGAGCGATTGTATAAGAATAGCAAAGGAGAGGAAATAAATGAATAACAAAAAAACTGTAATACGCTTTTTTACCATTGCAGATTATGAAGATGAAGAAATTTGGTTGCATAATCAGCATATGAATGGTTGGAAACTGGTAAAAATGATTCCCCCTTGTTTCTATATTTTTGAAAAGTGTACGCCAGCGGAAGTAGCGTACCGACTGGATTATAAAAATAATTCGGAAACCAGTAACTATTTCCAAATTTTTAGGGATTACGGTTGGGAATATATTGGCCGTTGTGTTGGATGGCTGTATTTTCGTAAACCGTCAACAGAGATGGATTCCGAGCGTGATGGCGAAATATTTTCCGATAATGAATCAAGAATAGAAATGATCGACCATGTGGTAAAAACTCGTTTACTTCCAATTTTAATAATCTTTCTATGCTGCGTTCTTCCTAATTTTATAAGAAGCATAGAAACCAATGACCCACTTACAACCGTGTTCACCGTGTTTTTTGCAATCATGACCCTGCTATATAGTTATCTGATTGTTTATTGTGGTTTGAAATTGCGAAAATTAAGGAAAAAATATAGAAATGATTAAATATATGTTTATAATTTGGGTATCAACAATAAAACTGGTGGAATTATCAAAGTTGCTCTGAAAACATAGGATATGAAGTCTCCTACAAGATTTTTCGTCTCGCAGGAGACTTTCTTATATTCTGATATATGTAATCCCGCAAGGCAAGGATACTGCCCTACGGTGTCGTTTTCGGTGTCAAAACTATCTTTCTCTGTCTTGGGACTTCTTTCGTGTTCTTTGCTGTTTGCCCTCTGCCTGTAACTGCCTGAGCCTGTCTCGGACACTTTCTTTTTCGGGCGGTCTATTGGGCTTTTCTTTCTCCTTAACCTGCTGTTCCCACTTCGAAAGGTCACGGTTGTGCTGCTCTTCAACACCCTCCATTTTTCGGAAGGTATGGAATTACCTATCGAAGATATGAAACGATTTCTTGACGGAATTTTACATATCTACCATGAAGGTCGTACAGCTGTAAAGGTGGGCGATCTCTTCGGGATAGTGACGGAAGCTGAAAAAAGGCTATCCGAAAAGAATAATTCCGTGGCACCTTGACAATTAAAAATGCCGATTGAAACCAACCGGCAGAAGTGACACTATATTTCTTTCCGCCTTGCTTTCATCCATTTTGCGATAGCGCATAAAAGAAAAAGCCCTGAAACCTTACGATTTCAGGACCTGGTGGAGATAAGCGGGATCGAACCGCTGACCTCTTGAATGCCATTGGGGCGCTCTCCCAAGCAATACGGAAACGCACCCCAATATTTTGAAAGTTAGGGTGCAGCCGGGTGCTTGGAAGTGGAAAATGTTCACGATTCTCACATACCGCAAGAAGATTCACAGCTGCCGTTGTGACGCTCCCGGTTTTTCAATAGCTCACAGCTTGAATTTATCTACAGAAATGTCGATAAACCCGATTGGCTCATCTTGAAGGAACATTATCATATAGATAGGAAAATATGTCAGCTTTCCATTCACCTTTATGTTATCGTTGGTAAAAACATAGGCTTCCTCGATTCCGTATTCACGGGCAGCCATCACGTTGTCCAGTGCCGAGTGCTTTTCATAGTCCTTTCCGCTTTTCACTTCAATGGGAAGCACCCGTCCGGCGTGTTCAATGACAAAATCCAGCTCGCCCTTTTTTTTGCTGTTGTAATAGTACAGGGGATAGCCATGGGCATGAAGTTCCTGGGCCACCACATTCTCGTAGACGGCACCTTTGTTGACATCCTTTTCCTTGCTGACAATTTTCAATTTGCAGGCTTTTCCGTATATGGTGGTGAGCAATCCCACATCTGACAAAAACAGCTTGAACAGCGTACTTTTTTCGTTCAGCATCAGTGGCACTGTGGGTTCTGTCGTGTTAAACACGCCCAAAGCGACACCGGCTTTCCAAAGCCATGTGAAGCTGTCTTCTACCCTGTCATAGCGCAGCCCTTTCCTGATGTCCGCAATCATAAACCGCTTGTTCTTCTCATTCAATTCTGCCGGGATCAGCTCATAAATGTGTGTAATGATCAGTTTGCGGTTTTCCTCCTCATACTGCGTAAAATCCAGCTTATACTGCTCGATGATGGCTCTGTGTTCATCCATTACATCGTCAATGTTGCCGGTTGTCCGGTATTTTTCCACTGCGGCAGGCATACCGCCAATAATCAGATAGAGGTTGAACATTTCCATGATTTTACCGTGGATCATCTCATCTACAGGTGTTTTTGTGAAAAAAGCTTGCCGCAGTATTTTCAAAACAGGCTGGCCCACATTGAACACTTGCAGGAACTCCTCAAAATCCAGCGGGTACATATTGAGCGTCTGTAAATAGCCGACCGGCGCAGACTTCAAATTCACGATTTCCACGCCCAGCAGGGAACCGGACAGAATGTATCGGAACCGCTGATCCTCCACGAGAAACTTTATCTTTGTAACGATTTCCTTATATTTCTGAATTTCATCAAAGAAAAAGAAAGTCTTTCCGGGGATGATTTTTTGATCACTGTACAGCGACAGCTTCAGGATCAGGTCATCTATGCTTGCCGCACCGCTCAAAATGCCCACAATTTCCGGCTGTCGGATCAGATTGAACTCAATGTAGTCGCAACCTGCCGCCCTCAGGCACTCACGGATGATAAACGTCTTCCCCGCCTGACGGACACCATAGATCAGCAGAGCTTTGTCGCTGCTGTCGATCCAGTGCATAATATCCTTTTCAATTTTTCGTTTCAGCATCATCAGTACCTCCACATCGATTCTGTGCGTTTTCCAAGGATATCATACCACCGCTTTGTCACTTTTTCAAGGGAATTAAAGGTTTTAATTGTCACTTTTTCTAATAGCTTGGATTTTCAGGCAAGTATGCACAATGAAATATTTCAGTGCTTGTTATGTGCAAAAAAGCCCTAAAACCTTACGATTTCAGGACTTGGTGGAGATAAGCGGGATCGAACCGCTGACCTCTTGAATGCCATTCAAGCGCTCTCCCAGCTGAGCTATACCCCCATATTTACTTAGTGCTTCTGTATTATATCATAATCGGGCTAAAAGTCAAGAAAATTTTATATTTCCTTTATTTTCTTTTTCGTGCTTCCTTTTTTCAATAGAATCATGTATAATGAGGCTTATCAAGGAGACCGGCGGATGCCGGGGAAAAAACAGGAGGTTTTCAATATGTCTTTACAAAGCCTGAAACTGGCAAAGGCACAACAGGAAATTCTGGACCGGGGCTTCGCCGCGGCCTTTGGTGGGGCGCCGGAGCGGTATTTCTCGGCTCCCGGGCGGACGGAGATTGGCGGCAACCACACGGACCATCAGCGGGGCCGGGTGCTGGCGGCGGCGGTCAACCTGGATACCCAGGCGGCTGTCCGGGTCAACGGCACCAACACCGTTCGCATTCTCTCCAAGGGCTATCCCCTGTGCACCGTTTCCCTGGACACCCTGGTGCCCCAGGAAAGTGAGATCAACGCCACCCCTGCTCTGGTTCGGGGCGTCTGCGCCCGGTTTGCGGCGCTGGGCTGCAAGGTCACGGGCTTTGATGCCTACTGCGAGTCCACGGTGCTCCCCGGCTCCGGCCTCAGCTCCTCTGCGGCCTTTGAGGTGCTGATTGGCACCATTGTCAATGGGCTGTTCTTCGGCGGCAAGGTCTCCCAGCCGGAAATTGCCCAAATCGGCCAGTATGCCGAAAACGTCTTCTTCGGCAAGCCCTGCGGCCTGATGGACCAGACCGCCTCTGCCGTAGGGAACCTCGTAACCATCGACTTCTTCGACAAGGACCATCCTGTCATCGAGCCTGTGGACTTCGATTTCTCTGCCTGCGGCCATGCCCTGTGCATCATCGACAGCCAGGCCAGCCATGCGGACCTGACCGATGAATACGCCGCCATTCCCGGAGAGCTGAAGCAGGTCTGCGCTTTCTTTGGCAAGGAAGTTCTGACCCAGATCGACGAGGCGGACTTCTATGCCGCCCTGCCCCAGCTGCGGAAAGTCTGCCCGGATCGGGCGGTGCTGCGGGCCATCCATTTCTATCAGGAGAACGCCAGAGTGCCGCTGCAGGTGGCGGCACTGCGGGAAAACAACTTCCCCCGGTTCCTGGAGCTGGTGAAGCAGAGCGGTTACTCCTCCTATATGTACCTGCAAAACGTCATTCCCGCAGGCTATGTGGAGCATCAGGATGTGGCCGTTTCTCTGGCTCTGTGCGAGCATTATCTCCGGGGTCAGGGTGCTTACCGGGTTCACGGCGGCGGCTTCGCCGGAACCGTTCAGGCCTTTGTGCCCTTTGAGCTTCTGGAAGACTTCAAGGCCGGAATTGACGCAGTGCTGGGTCAGGGTGCCTGCCATGTGCTGTCCATCCGTCCCCAGGGCGGCGTAGAAATGGAAGTGGAGGCTTAAATCATGCAAATTGAAACCTATATCGATTCCCTGGTATCCTACGCCATGAACAAGGGTCTGGCGGAGCCCGTGGACCATCAGGTCCTGACCAACCGCCTGTTGGACCTGCTGCACAAGGAGGACTATACCCCCTCTCAGGAGCCCCAGAGTGAGGACCTGGAAGAGATTTTGAAGGGCCTGCTGGACTATGCCTGCGCCCAGGGTCTGTGCGAGGACAACATTGTTGCCCGGGATATTTTTGACACCCGCATCATGGGTGCCCTGACCCCCATGCCCCGGGAAGTTATCCGTACCTTCCGGGAAAAATACGCCCAGTCCCCCCAGGCGGCCACGGACTGGTACTATTGGTTAAGCGAGAACACCGATTACATCCGCCGCTACCGCATTGCCAAGGACATGCGCTGGAAGTATGACAGCGAATACGGCCAGATGGACATCACCATCAACCTTTCCAAGCCCGAAAAGGACCCCAAGGCCATTGCCGCCGCCAAGAATGCCCCCCAGTCCGGCTATCCCAAGTGCCAGCTGTGCCGGGAGAATGAGGGCTACGCCGGCCGGATGAACCATCCCGCCCGGGCCAACCACCGGATCATCCCCATTACCATTGCAGGGGCCGACTGGTATTTGCAGTATTCCCCCTACGTCTACTACAACGAGCACTGCATCGTCTTCAACGGCCAGCACATCCCCATGAAGATCGACCGCTCCGCCTTTGAAAAGCTGCTGGACTTTGTGACCCTGTTCCCTCACTATTTTGTGGGCTCCAACGCGGACCTGCCCATCGTCGGCGGCTCCATCCTGAGCCACGAGCATTTCCAGGGCGGCCACTACACCTTCGCCATGGAGACTGCCCCTGTGGAGACTCCCGTGGTATTCCAGGGTTTTGAGGACGTGCAGGCAGGCCTTGTAAAGTGGCCCATGAGCGTCATCCGTCTGGACGGCAAGGACCCCCAGCGGCTGGCCCAGCTGGCGGACAAGATCCTGACGGTTTGGCGGGCCTATTCTGACGAAGGCCGGGACATTGTGGCCTTCTCCGATGGTGAGCCCCACAATACCATTACCCCCATTGCCCGCCGCAGAGGGGACCTGTACGAGCTGGATTTGGTGCTGCGCTGCAACATCACCACCGCCCAGCATCCCCTGGGTGTGTTCCACCCCCATGCGGACAAGCACCACATCAAGAAAGAGAACATCGGCCTCATTGAGGTCATGGGTCTGGCAGTGCTGCCCAGCCGCCTGAAGGGCGAGCTGGCGGATCTGGCGGACAAGATCGTGGCAGGATGCGACCTGCGGGCGGATGAGGTTCAGGCCAAGCATGCCGACTGGGTGGACCAGCTGAAGAAGCAGTACACTTTCACTTCCGACAACGCCCTGGATATCCTGCTGCAGGAGACCGGCAAGGTCTTCTCCCAGGTTCTGGAGGATGCCGGTGTCTACAAGCACACCGAAGACGGCAAGGCCGGATTCCTGAAGTTCATCGATGCGGTGAACGCCTAATCATCAATATCTGCGGCATGGCCCTTGACGGCTCCGCCGCCCGTGAACACCCCTGGTTCTGCGCCAAAAACAGAGCCGGGGGTTTCCGGTTTTTTTCACAGGAATTTCACAATTTTTCTCTTGACTTTTTCAATCAATTGTGTAAAATTAAATTAAGCAAAATCAAATTGCACTCAAGAAAGGAGCACCTATGGAGCGTTATGATATTGCCATTGTGGGCACCGGCCCCGGCGGGGTTTCGGCGGCGATCACCGCCAAGGTTCGCGGGAAGAAGATCGTCCTCTTCGGCTCCCGGCATTTAAGCGAAAAGTTGGAAAAAGCCCATTCCATTCTCAATTACCCCGGACTTCCCAATATTTCCGGCCCCGCTCTGGCCCAGGCCTTTCGGGAGCAGCTGGACAGCCTGGACATTCCCATTACACAAAAGCAGATCACCGCGGTCTATGCCATGGGAGACTATTTCGTCCTGCAAACCCCTGACGACATGGTAGAGGCCACCACCGTGATTCTGGCGGCGGGGGTAGTTACTGCCAAGGCCCTGCCGGGGGAAGAGGCGCTGTTGGGCCGGGGCGTCAGCTACTGCGCCACCTGTGATGCCCATTTTTATCGGGACAAAACCGTGGCCGTCCTGGGCTATTCCGGCCATTCCTGCCGGGAAGCGGCCTTTCTGGCGGAGAGTTGCCAAAAGGTGCTGTACTTCCCTGCCGCCCCACACCAGCTGGAGCTTCCCGATTCCGTTCAGGTGGTCCGGGAAAAGCCTGTGGCCATTGTAGGCGAACAACAGGTTCAGGCCCTTCGGACAGACCGGGGGGAATATCCGGTGGACGGGGTCTTTGTCCTGCGGGATGCGGTGGCCCCGGACAAGCTGGTGCCCGGCATCCAAACCCGGGGCAACCACATTGAAGTAGATTTGCAAATGAACACCAATCTTCCCGGCCTCTTTGCATGCGGAGACATTACCGGGACACCCTATCAATATGTAAAAGCCGCCGGTCAGGGCAACGTGGCCGCCCTCAGCGCCGTTGCCTATCTGGCAGATAAAAAGGAGAAATGATTATGATTACCAAAATTACCAACAACGATTTGACCCAAGCTTTGAGCCGTGACCTGGCAGTGCTGGATTTTTCCGCCCAGTGGTGCGGCCCCTGTAAGATGCTGGCCCCGGTGCTGGAAGCCGAGTCCCAGGACATGCCCAATGTGGGATTTTACGGCATTGACGTGGACGACAACTTTGTCCTTGCCCAGGAATATCGGGTTTCCAGCATTCCCTGCCTGGTGGTGCTGAAAAACGGCCAGGAAGTGGGCAGAACCATCGGCTTCCAGCCCCAGCCCTCCCTTCACAAATTCCTGGAACAGTATGTCTGAGGAACACTATCAGGAACTGAAGCTGGAAAACCAGCTGTGCTTCCCCCTTTATGCCTGCGCCAAAGAGGTGGTCCGGCGGTACAAGCCCTTTTTGGACCGGCTGGATCTGACCTACACCCAGTATATTGCCATGCTGGTGCTGTGGGAACACCGATGCCTCAGCGCCAAGGAGCTGGGGGCCCACCTGTATCTGGACTCCGGCACCCTGACCCCCCTGCTTAAAAAGCTGGAACATAAGCAATACCTGACCCGCCGCCGAGACCCGGAGGATGAACGGAACCTGCTGATCTGCCTGACCCCCCAGGGCCTGACCCTGCGGGATGAGGCTTTGGAGGTCCCCAAGCAGATGTGCGCCTGCGTGGCTCTGCCCCCGGAGGAGGCAGCCCAGCTGGGGGTGCTTCTAAGGAAGCTGCTTTCCATTATGACGGAGGAATCCGGGGAATAAAGCGCCTATTGCAAAGGCAAATTTTCAATGCTTTCTTTATCAAAAGGTGAACTCTGTCTATGGGCGGTGGGGCAAAACCGTGGTATAGTTGGGACATAAAAGAAAAGGAGGGCGCTTTATGAAAGAGCTTTGGAAACGGTTTCAGGTAGGTGCCATGGCAGTCAGCCTGTGTATGCTGGTGCTGGGCGTTGTAATGCTGGTGTGGCCGGATATTTCCGCCATGACCGTCTGTGTGATATTGGGTATTCTCTGTGCCGCCACCGGTGTTTACAAGCTGGTGCGGTACTTCCGGATGGGTTTTGTGGGGCTGTTTTTCCGCTTTGACTTGGGAGCCGGCATCCTCTACATTCTGGCGGGACTCCTGCTTCTGCTGCACCCCCAGGATGCCATGACCATTCTGCCCATGGCTGCAGGCATCTACATCCTCTTCGGCAGCGTCCTGGACATCCAAATCGCCGTGGAAATGCGCCGCTTCGGCCTGCGCAACAGCACCGCCTCTTTGATTCTGGGCATTCTGGACGCGGTCCTCGGGTTCTACCTGCTGTTCAACCCCTTTAACGGTGCCGCCGCCCTGATGATGGCCGTAGGCATCTGCCTGGTCATCGGCAGCATCCAGAACTTCTATTCCGTGTTCTGCATCTCCAAAGCCATCCGGGAAAGCAAAAAAGACCGGATCATCGATGTGGAGTGGGAAGCGCTGTAAGCAACACCGACATTTTAAAGATCCCCGCCTGGATACGACCAAAAACCGTATCCAGGCGGGGATTTTTTAATGATCTCAGTGTCACCGTAGGGAACGGCCTGTGTGCCGTTCCGCTTACGTTACGAATATAACCATGTTGTTGAATGGTACTACACCTGTAGGGGTGGTGCTCCGCGCAGCGAATCAAAATCTATTGATTGCCGGTGGCAATCACACATTTATTCATCGGCTATTAGCCGCCCGCCACGTTGCAATGATAGCCTGTGTGGATGAAAGAATCCACCTACCAGCGAAACCGTAGGGAACGGCACATAGGCCGTTCCCTACGGTTTCGCTGACACGGTTGTTTTTTCAACCGGAGCGGTTCAAATGCCTCCATTTGTATGATTTTCCGGATCATATGGAAACGAATCTCTTGTGTGAAACATACTTTCGAAAATCAAGCCCTCAGAAACGGTGCTCCTTGCATGCCTCTACATACGCAATTATATTCTCCCAAGGCACCTCCGGCTCCAGCAAATGCGTCGGTGCCACCAGCAGGCCCCCGGTCGGACCGGCGATGTCCAAATTTTTGTGAACTGCCGCTTTTACTTCCTCCGGTGTTCCAAAAGGCATTGTGCTTTGCGTGCCAATGGTGCCGTGGAACGCCAACTTGTCTCCGTATTTTTTGAACACCGTTTCAAAGTCCATGCTTTCAGGCTGGATCGGATTCAGAATATCCACGCCCGCATCGATCAGATGGGGAATTATCGGTTCAATATAGCCGCAGGAATGGTAGAATATCAGCAGGTCCGGCTTGATTGCTTTTGCTTCACGGATAATTTTCGTCAGCCGGGGCTTCAGCCATTCGACATAGGTTTCTTCCCGCATCATCAGGCGGCTCTGCGTTCCCACATCATCGCCCAAATAAAGAAAATCCACACCAGCGTGTGCATACAGCTTTGCCCTCTGCAAGGACATTTCCGTAACCTTATCAAAAATCACCTCTGCCAGATCCTCGTCTCCGAGCATGTCCATCATCAGCGGCTCCATTCCACGGATATACCAAGCAGTTTCCCAAATCGTACACTGCATATTTCCGATGGCAGCCAATCCCCGCTCATGAAGCGCCTGTACTTCCCCCTGTAATTTTTCATTGTTCTTCAGGGAATAGGTCGGCAGAGGGTATTCCTTCAAGACTTCAATATCCTCAACATCCCGCAGCGGACAAAACATCTGAGTCATATGCATAGAGGTTGGGGTTGCCCGATGTCCGATTCCCCATTCATCCAGTTCTGAAACCTGAATATGGTTTTTCTCGTTGTGAAACCTCAAGAATCTGCTCCGGTCATCGTTATCCGGAACCAATTCAGAAATCCGGCGCATAGGAACAGAGAAATAGTCCTGGTAGCTTTCTTCTGTCCCAAACCTCTCATGGAAGCTTCTTTCCAGACTGGGACATAAAAACAGCTCACAAGGGACCCATGCACAGCCCTTTTTACGCAGCAAATTTAATAGATTCTCTCTTGGTGTCATTTTCATTACTCCTTTTTATATTTCTTATGGTCATTGGCGAAATACTGTCTGTTCGTTGGGCGATTCCCTGTTTCACCGGCGATCCTTCCGGCTTTGTTTGCAGTCGTCCCAACCATTGCTTTTCACAAAGCGCTCCTGCATAATGTACGGTTTTATAATAGCATTTCTCTCTCAAAAAATCTCTCCACGATTGGGCTTTCTTTTGATAGGATGTATAAAATACGGAACTCTCCTTGCCGTTTCAATCATACCGTTTTACATTCCACTTTTGTTCAACATGGCTATCCATAACTCCATTAGTGCCATGAACGAAATCATTTCACTTCTTTCTGCTTGCACATTATCCACGAAAGGCTTATACTGTTCAATAAAAGGAGGCCTGTTTATGTCGTATAGCCCTATTGAAGCAATCGTCCGATCCAGCACCTCTCTGCTGATCCATAACGCATGTAAGCAGGAATTTGCGCCCGGCTATGTTTTCTTTGCGCACTGTCACGAAACTGTTGAAATTCTGTTGATTCAGGAAGGAAGCTGCAATCTGAAATGCAACAATCTTCCCCTGCCTGTAAAATCAGGTGAATTAGTGGTCATCTTTCCCCACACGATCCACAGTTTTTCTGTAACCTCCGCAATACCCTGCCGTTTCCTGCAAATACATATCTGGCCAAACTGTTTTTACAATATTGACCCAAGCACCGTCAATGCTCTTCCGTTTGTTGCCCAGATTGTTGATAAACGGAGTGCCTACCTTGTTCGTCCAACGAATGACGAAATTCTAAACTGCATGCAGCGGATTTGTCGTGAAGCCTCCCAGACAGAAGCACAGTACGCCCGCATCCTGACGAACGCATATATTATTGAACTTGCTTTGCTTCTATCACGGAATATTTCTGATTCTTACCGCCACATCTTTACCATAGGAAACGAGCTCACCATCCACGCCATAAACTACATCAGCACACATTTGGAGCAAAAGCTCTCTTTGAAGGACGTTGCGCAGGCATGTCATGTTTCCTCTCGATATCTTTCTCAAGTATTCAAAGAAAACGTCAATATAACCGTGAACACCTATATCAGTATCGCCAAAGTTGACAAAGCCTTTAGCTATATTTCCTCCAAAGAAATGCACATAAACGATATTGCGGAGCTACTCGGCTTTTCCAGCTCACAGTATTTTGCGTCCACTTTCAAAAAGTACACCGGCTTCACGCCTACAGAATTTGCCGCATCCGGTACCAAGCATCCCTTCTGATACGATTTTCAGTACCTGTAACGTCCCGGAACGCCCCGAATACAACCCGTGCAGACAAAACGGAACCACCCCCCAACCTGTCATTCCGAGGGAGCGGCAGCGAGTCGAGGGATGACATGTCGATAGGTGATTTCATACAACCATACAGGTTGTATTCGTTACGTTGCATGGCGATGAATCATCGCCGCTACATCGCGTGGTACCGTTCAACCATACAGGTTGTATCCGGAACGTGGCGGGCGGCAGATTTGCCGCCCCTACAGACACACCGGTACGTGGTACCATTCATCCACATGGGTTATTTTCGCCACGTCCCCCGGAACGGCACATAGGCCGTTCCCTACGGTATCGCTGAAAGGTTTATTTTTTCAACCGGGGGGTCAAAAGCCTCCGGTTGTCTGATTTGCGGGTTGTCCGGAAGGCGGTGATCCATCACGTTGGGAATGAAAGCAGCTGCAAAAGTGACCCCGGGCGCACCAAAAGCGGTGCGCCCGGGGCTGCGTAGAGAAGATAAGGAAGGAGGGTTAGGGAATGTTTTTGGTGGCGACGATGTCTACGCCGGTTCCTGCCACGTTGGACAGGAGCACGTCACCGATGTGGACGGGGGCCTGGGCGGTGACACCCTTCAGGGCGGAGACAATGTCAAAGATCTTGCCCTTGGGAATATCCTGGGCGGTTTTGCAGCTGACGACCGCCTCGCCGTTGCGGCTTCCTGTCAGGCGCACGGTGCTGGTAACGATCCGGGTGGGATTGGTGACCTCTTTTCTTGCGTAGTCGTGGCCACGCTTGCAGGTGTAGCCGGTGACCTCTTGGATCTCACCGTTTTCCATGGTCACGGTAATGGAACAGCCCAGAGGGCAGCCGATGCAGGTCAATTCACGTTTTGCCATCGTTATGCCTCCTCAACTGTAATATGGATCCGGTTCAGCTCCGGATGGGCGGCCAGCATTTCCCGGGTGAGCTTCAGCTCTTCCATCTCGCCGGGGGCCATGACGGGCCGCTTGCGGGACAGGACGACTTCTTCGCCCAGATAAAGCTTTACCACCCGCTTTTTCATCACGCCGCCGACCCGGAAACGGATGACCAGGTCATCCTGGACAAGGGCCGTGTCAATGCTGGCGGGGACGGTATAGCGGATGCCGCCTTCAAAGGTGACGGGAATTTCATGCCGGGAAGCGGCCTCACCCTGGGCAAGGTACCGGACGGCAGCACGGCCCGCAGCAGCGGCTTCCTCGGAAACGTAGTCCACCAAATCGTGAACGTGGAGGACGTTGCCTGCGGCAAAAACGCCGGGGATGCTGGTTTGCAGGCTCTCGTCCACAACGGGGCCGTTGGTAACGGGCGAGATCTCCACGCCCATGCCCCGGGACAGTTCGTTTTCCGGGATCAGGCCGCAGGAGAGCAGCAGGGTATCGCAGTCATAGTGAATTTCCGTGCCGGGAATGGGCTTCCGATCCGGGCCCACTTCGGCAATGGTCACGCCGGTGACCCGCTCCTTGCCCTCAATATCCACCACGGTATGGCTGAGCTTCAAAGGAATGTCAAAGTCATTGAGGCACTGGACGATGTTCCGCTTCAGGCCGCCGGAGTAGGGCATGAGCTCCGCTACCACCAGGACCTTGGCCCCTTCCAGGGTCATACGGCGGGCCATAATGAGGCCAATGTCGCCGCTGCCCAGAATCACCACCCGGCGGCCGGGCATGTATCCCTCCATGTTGACAAGCCGCTGGGCCGTACCGGCGGAGTAAATGCCCGCGGGACGGTAGCCCGGAATGTTCAGCGCGCCCCGGCTGCGCTCCCGGCAGCCCATAGTCAGCAGGATGGCCTTGGCGTCGATCTCGAT
The DNA here is from genome assembly GCA_934589525.1 of uncultured Oscillospiraceae bacterium. Classification (GTDB taxonomy): domain Bacteria; phylum Bacillota; class Clostridia; order Oscillospirales; family Oscillospiraceae; genus Faecousia. The sequence continues at coordinate 55,894 of CAKTOB010000002.1, forward strand.
CAGGCCCTCTTCCCGGTTCACGGCGGTGATGTGCTTGTCCTGGCTGATGGACAGCACCATGGTATTGAGTTTGTATTCAATGCCCCGGTCCATGGCCTGGGCAATGTAACGGGAGGCATACTCCGGGCCCGTCAGCTCTTCGCCAAAGGTATGCAGGCCGAAGCCATTGTGGATGCACTGGTTCAGGATGCCGCCCAGCTGCACGTCCCGCTCCAGAATGAGGATGCTGCGGCAGCCGGCATCATAGGCCGCAATGGCGGCAGACAGACCGGCGGGGCCGCCGCCGATGACAACGATGTCATATTTCATTACTGCTGCACCTCCCCGATGGTGTCTTTATTGACCCCGGTGATCAGCTTGGACTGACCGCCGCACTTGGTGATCTCACTCTGGGAAACCTGCATTTCCCGTGCCAGGATCTCCATGACCCGGGGACTGCAGAAGCCCGCTTGGCAGCGGCCCATACCCGCCCGGGTGCGGCGCTTCACGCCGTCCAGGCTCTTGGCACCCAGGGACCGGTGGATGGAATCCAGGATCTCCCCTTCCGTGACCTGCTCGCAGCGGCAGATGATTTGGCCGTAGGCGGGGTTTTCACGGATCAGGGCCTGATAGTCTTCCTTGGAAAGCTTCTTGGGGTCCAGAACGCCCTTGCGGGTGGGGATGTAGTCTTCCTTTTCCTTCAAATCCATCAAATCCCGCATGAGCTCTGCCACATGCAGACCGATGGCGGGGGAGGAGGACAGGCCCGGGGACTCGATTCCGGCGCAGTCGATAAACTGCTGGGCACCCTCCGCGGGGCCGATGACGAACTCATGGTGGTCCTCATGGGCCCGGAGACCGGCGAAGCTGGTAATGGTCTGCCGGATGGGCAGATTTTCCACGGTGGCACCGGCCTTGGCGATCAGGTCGTCCAGGCCTTCGGCGGTGGTATTGGTACCCTCCCGATCTTCTACGTCAATGGCCGTGGGGCCGACGATGGTGTTGCCGTGGACCGTGGGGCTCACCAGAACGCCCTTGCCCAGCTTGCCGGGCAGCTGGAAGATGGTATGGGAGACGAAGCCGCCGGTGCTCTTGTCCAGCAGGCAGTAGTCCCCCCGCCGGGGGGTAATGTGCAGCTTCCGGGTGGAAACCATGTTGTGCAGCACGTCGGCATAGACACCGGCGGCGTTTACCACATAACGGGTCTCCAAATCCCCCTTGTCCGTATGGACGACCCAGTAGCCGTCCTTCCAGGTAAAGCCCTTTACCTGGGTGTTAAACTGAAATTCCACGCCGTTGTCATAGGCGTTTTCAGCCAGTGCGATGGTCAGATTAAAGGGGCACACAATGCCGCCGGTGGGTGCCCAAAGGGCGGCCACGGCCTTCTTGGACACGTTGGGCTCCAGCTCGTGCAGCCGCTTGGCATCCACGATTTCCAACTGTTTGACACCGTTTTTCACGCCGTTTTCATACAGAGCCTGGAGTTTTGGCAGGTCATCCTCAGACATACATACAACCAGGGAGCCATTCATCTGGAAATCAAAATCCAGGTCCTTGGCAAGCTTCGGCATCATCAGGTTGCCTTCCAGGTTCATTTTGGCCATCAACGTGCCGTTGGCAGCGTCAAAGCCCGCATGGATGATGGCGCTGTTGGCCTTGGAAGTACCGCAGCACACATCCTCCTCTTTGTCCAGTACCAGCATCCGGCCTTCATACCGGGACAGGTACCGGGCAACGGCGCAGCCGGTAACACCGGCGCCGATCACAATAATATCGTACAAGAAGATTCCTCCTTATCCACTCAGGAAAGTCGGGCAGCCCAAGTAAACCTTCCGGTAGGAAGCTGGACTGCCCGACACGTTCACTTAGAGCAGAGAATATTCAATAGTGCTGAATTTAAGATGTTACCAGGGAATGGCGTTGTACAGCAGGACTGCAACGATACCGCCGATGATGGGTCCAAAGATGGGCACCACCAGGCCGTACTTGAAGTTGCTGTCGCCCTTGCCCTTGATGGGCAGGATGGCGTGGGCCAGACGGGGTCCCAGGTCACGGGCGGGGTTCAGAGCGTAACCGGTCAGGCCGCCGAGAGACATACCGATGGAGACGATGATGCCGAATACCAACAGCTTGCCAACACCGGCATTCAGCTCGGGAACCTGATTCAGGCCGCAGATGGCGAATACCAGAACGAAGGTGGCAATGGCTTCCTGCAGGATGTTCCGGCCGGTGTTGGGGATGGAAGGACCGGTGGAGAACACGCCCAGCTTGGTGCCGGGATCGTCGGTGGCGTCGAACTGATCCTTGAACATGACGTAGACCAGGATACCGCCAACCATGCCGCCCAGGATCTGAGCGATGATGTAGCCGGGAACCAGCGCCCAATCGAACATGCCGCCGACGGCCAGCGCGATGGTCAGCGCGGGGTTGAAGCTAGCGCCGGAGGCTTCACCGAAGATGAAGGCAGGCAGCATGACCGCAAGGCCCCAGGCCAGGGTGATCTGGATGGAACCGGCGCCCTTCATGCCGGACTTGTTCAAAGTGACGTTTGCGACAACGCCGTCGCCCAACAGAATCAGCAGCATCGTGCCGAGAAATTCACACAAATACTTTAAGAACATGGTTTTTCCTCCCTATCAAAATGTCAAAGCCTAATAGGCTGTCATACCCGATGGATTTTTACAAATCCTGCGATTTAGTCCTTGGCCCAGCCGTAAGCACACTTCACGGCCTTGTTCCAGCCCTTGACCTTCTCGGCCCGCTCTTCGGCGGTGATCTCGGGATGGAAGACCCGATCGATGGCACGGTTGCGGACCACGTCTTCCTTGTTGGCCCAGTAGCCCACGGCCAGACCGGCCAGGTAGGCAGCGCCCATGGCGGTGGTTTCAACGCAGGTGGGACGCTGGACAGGAGCGCCGGAAATGTCGGACTGCATCTGCATGAGCAGGTTGTTGGCGGAAGCGCCGCCGTCCACGTTCAGGGCAGCCAGCTTGATGCCGGAGTCCGCCTGCATGGCGACCAGGATGTCATTGACCTGGTAGGCCAGAGATTCCATGGTGGCACGGATGATGTGATTCTTGTTGACACCGCGGGTGATGCCCACGATGGTGCCGCGGGCGTACTGATCCCAGTGGGGGGCGCCCAGACCGGTGAAGGCGGGAACCACATAGCAGCCGTTGGTATCCTTGACCTTGCCGGCATAGTACTCGGAGTCAGGAGCGGACTCGATGATCTTCAGCTCATCCCGCAGCCACTGAATGGCGGCACCGGCTACGAATACGGAGCCTTCCAGAGCGTATTCCACCTTGCCGTTGAGGCCCCAGGCGATGGTGGTGACCAGGCCGTTCTGAGAGAAGACAGGCTTTTCGCCGGTGTTCATCAGCAGGAAGGCACCGGTGCCGTAGGTGTTCTTGGCTTCACCGGGATGGTAGCAAGCCTGGCCGAAGAGGGCCGCCTGCTGGTCACCGGCAGCACCGGCGATCTTGATGGGTCCGCCCAGCAGGGAGGGATCGGTCTCGCCGTAAACACAGCTGGAGGGCATGGGAGTGGGAAGCATGCAGCGAGGAATATTCAGTTCCTTCAGGATGTCGTCATCCCACTGCAAGGTGTTGATGTTGAAGAGCATGGTCCGGGAGGCGTTGGAATAGTCGGTGACGTGGACCTTGCCGCCGGTGAGCTTCCAAATCAGCCAGGTTTCGACGGTACCGAAGAGCAGCTCGCCCCGCTCTGCCCGCTCCCGTGCGCCGGGAACGTTTTCCAGCAGCCAATGGACCTTGGTACCGGAGAAGTAAGCGTCAATGACCAGGCCGGTCTTGGCCCGGAAGGAATCGGTCAGGCCCTTGGCCTTCAGGGAGTCGCAGTACTCACTGGTACGGCGGCACTGCCAGACGATGGCGTGGTGAATGGGCTCGCCAGTGACCTTATCCCAAACGATGGCGGTCTCACGCTGGTTGGTGATGCCGATGGCGGCGATGTCTGCCGCGGTGGCGCCCACCTTCTGCATGGCCTCCACAGCCACGCCCAGCTGCGTGGCCCAGATCTCATTTGCGTCATGTTCTACCCAGCCGGGCTTCGGAAAGTATTGGGGGAACTCCCGCTGGGAGACGCTGCACATTTCGCCTCTCTCGTTGAAAAGAATGCAGCGGTTCGAAGTGGTACCGGCGTCCAGGGCCATGATGTACTTTGCCATAAATACGTCCTCCTTATCTTTCTTGCAAATTAAAAATTTTTCACCCTCAGGTGCTATCCACAATACACATTATAACAAGAAATGGGGCTGCCGTCATTAGACAATATCTTTAAGTTGTCAAAACCGACAAAAATTTTTGCACTTGCTCTTAAAATATAGCACTTCTGCACACAACATCCTATGTGCCCAAAGGCAACATAGAAGTGCCCGCCAAAAAATCACCCTGCCTTCTGCATGGTGGAAAACAGCGCCCGCAGGTATTTGGCGCAGGCATCCACATTGAGGGGGGTCCGGCTGACCACCAGACTGTCCAGGGTGCAGAACACGGCGTAGCAGAGCATGTCCAGGGCCAGATCAAAGGTCTCGGGCTCCTCCGTTTCCGGCAGGTACCGGGCCAGCTGGGGCCGCAAAATGCCGCCGGTAAGCTGATACAGCTTTTCCCGCCCCAGGGCCGGGGAGAGCTGCCGCAGCAGGGGCTGCTTGGCCCGCAGAAGCTCCAGGGCCTGATGGCACCACGCCTCCGGCTCCATGGTCTCGTCATATTGCAGCGGCACGCAGAGCTGGCACTCCACGATCCACTCCAACACGCTGTAAATATCCTGATAATGGTAGTAAAAGGTTTGACGCTTCATCTGCGTCTGCTCCATGATGCTCCCGATGGTGATCTTGCTCACGGGCTTTACAAGCATCATTTCCTCAACGGCCTCGGCAATTCTTCCCTTGGTATCGCTGCACATGACCCATCCTCCTTACATCTGCCAGACGTTGGGGGCAGTACTGGAGATGGCCAGGGCCCCCGCCTCCAGTGCCTGCATGACTTCTCGTTTTTCTGTGATGAGCCCGCCGGTAAGCACCGGAAGGCCGGTGATCTGCCGGATCTTGCCGATCATGGTGGGCATCAAACCGGGCAGAATGTCAATGGCGTCGGGCTTTAAATTCCGGACGCTGAAGGCCGCGTCCAGGGCCATGGAGTCAATGAGGAAGACCCGCAGAATGCCGATCATCTGCAGCTCCTTGGCCCGCTGGATCATATTGGCCCGGGTGGAAATAATGCCGTCGGCCCGGGTGGTGTTGTGGAGAAAATCCACGGAGATCTCCTTGGTGGCAAGGCCCGTAATGAGGTCTGCATGGACGATGGCGATTTTCCCCGCATTTTTGATCCGCTCCACGATCCCTCCGATGCCGCAAATATCGCCGTAAAGCACAAACACCGTCTGCACATCCGCCTGCAAGCACTCCGCCAGCCCCGCGTCATCCCGGACCGCCGCAATGATGGGGTTTCGCTGCAGGGCATCGTAAAGTCTCTGTTCCAATCCTCTTCCGCCTCTCTCTTTCCGTCTTCCGGGGGAACGCCCCGCCGGAATGTTTCCACTTTTTCCCGGTCGTTGACCTCAAAAGGCATAAAAAGAGCATGGCAACCAGGCGGCACGATTTGTCCGCTTGTCCCCATGCTCACCACTCCGGGCAATAATTCACTTGTATTATTTTCCCAAGCATAGTGTAGCACATTCATCAAACGAATGCAAGAAAGAAACGGTCTTTTTGTGAATATTGTAGGCTTGCACAAAATATTGCACCTTTTTTCGACAAAACGCCCGCTGGCGTTGTTGACGAACAAGACGACGTTCTGGGTTGCGGGAACATCGGCCTATGTCCCCGCCTCTCAGCGAAACCGTAAGGAACAGCATAAAAATTGACAATTAACAATTGACAATTGACAATTATTGCACAACGAACATTTCCGCTTTTGAAATACGTTGGTTCAAAAATACACCCATCAGCGAAACTGTAGGGAACGGCCTATGTGCCGTTCCGGGAGCGTTTCGAACACAACCTGCGCGGACAAAACGGTACCACCCCGTAGGGGCGGCTACTATGTCAAGAGAAACATGGGTACTAGCCGCCCGCCACGTTTCGAATACAACCTGTATGGTTGAATGAAACCACGCAATGTAGCGGCGATGATTCATCGCCATGCAACGCCGCAAATACAACCTGTGCAGAAAAAACGGAATACCTACCGATATGTCATCCCGACCGAAATGAAATGGAGTGGAGGGATCTTCCCAAGTAGCAGTTTTTACCTTAGGTAGGTTATTTCTGCAACTTGGGTGGATTCCTCCACTACGCTACGGTCGGAATGACATACGTTTCTGGGCTTAGTCGTTACAGATTTGAATGTACCACGATTCCGGCTTCCGCCGGATGGCGGCAGATTGCCGCCGCTACAGTGCATCATCCATTGTAATACCGTTTGATTGATACGGCTCAATCGTCGGAACGCAGCGGGCGGCAGATTGCCGCCGCTACACCCGTTTTTGAATGTAATACCGTTTGGTCGATACGGCTCAATCATTGCAACGTGGCGGGCGGCTAGTAGCCGCCCCTACAGGCGTAACGCCCTTATGTCTGTTATTTATGCAACATTTAGCGTTCCCATATTCTATTTGGAACTGTCAACTGTCAACTAAAATTGTCAATTGTCCATTGTCAATTGTCAATTTTTTCTCACCGTCCCAGCAGCGATACTGCCAGATTTGCCACGCCTGCCAGGACCATCACGGCGATGGGGCTGAGCTTGGTTTTGCGCAGGAGCAGGAAGCTTCCGGCGAAGATGGCCACCATGACCCAGTTGGTGCCGGACAGTATGACCCTGCGGCCGCCCCAGAAGGCGTTCATTAAGATGGTGATGCCCGCCGAGGCGATCATAGCCACAACCGCCGGACGCAGGGAGGCCAGAACGCTTTGCAGCACGCTGAGATTCCGGTATTTAAGATACAGCTTGGCGATCAATGTCACCAGGATGCAGGCCGGGAGGATACACCCGGCGGTTGCCACCAGGGCCCCTGCCACGCCGCCGATTTTGGTGCCCACAAAGGTGGCCGCATTGACGGCAATGGGGCCGGGGGTCATTTCCGCAATGGTCACCAGGTTGGCAAACTCGGTCATGGACAGCCAATTGTGGGTGGTGACGATCTGGGCTTCGATCAGAGGCATGGCCGCGTAGCCGCCGCCGAAGCTCAAGGCCCCGATCTGCAAAAAGCTTAGAAACAGCTGCAAATAAATCATCCGTTCTTCCTCCCTGCCAGTACGGTCCGCAGAATGCCCAGGGCGATGCAGACCAGAATGACGATGATCACGTTCACCCGGTAAATGCACACGGCGATAAAGGCCAATAGCATAATGGCCACGGAAAGGGCGCTTTTCTGCTTCAATACGCCTCCGCCCATGTCCCATACCACGGAGCCGATCACCGCGGCCACACCGGCCTGCATACCGGAAAGCAGGGTGCTGACCACAAAATTATCCCGGAACAGCTCGTAAAAATAGGAGATCACGGAGATGATCACAAAGGGCGGGATGATGGTGGCGAGAATGGCAGTCAGGGCCCCCAGGAGCCCTGCCAGCTTGTAGCCCACCACAATGGAGCCGTTGACCGCAATGGCTCCGGGGGCGGACTGGGCAATGGCGATGAGGTCCAGCATTTCGTCTTCTTCGATCCAGTGCAGCTGATCCACGAACTTCTCCTTCATCAGCGTTACGATCACATAGCCGCCTCCAAAGGTGAAGGCGCTGAGGTACAAGGTGGAAATAAAAAGCTTCCACAATACATGTTTCTTTTTCATACCCGATCCTTTCTCTTTCCTACACGGCACGGGTGCCGAAGTATCGTTCAAAAACCTCTTCCGGGCAGTCGTTTTGGTGCATCAGGAGCACCATGGTCTCCTCCATCCGCTGCCGGATGTCCGGGTCTTCCAAGGGTTCCTCTTCCCCAGGGTCCCGGGCCAGGTCGTAGAGCACCGTGGGATAATGGCTCTGGGACACATTCTTTTCGTTTTTCAGCTTCAGCACCGGCATGCCCTTGGTAAAGGAGAAGCCACCGTGAAGCGTGGCCCCCCGGAGCATGTCCTCCGGCATAAAGGCCCGGCGGGCCGCCGTATGACAGGTGGGCATGAGGGTATACTCGTATTTGGGCTTTTTCGGGCAGTCCGGGCTGCGCAGGTACACAAACCGGCCGTCGGTGCAGCCGATCTGGCCGCCGTACAGGCCGAAGAGCGCCGCCTGCCGCACCGGGGTGTCGTCCGCGACGGTTCTCCCCAGGGGCTTTCCCTGCATATCCGGCGGCAGCTCCAGGCCGAAAAACTCCAGAAGCGTTGCCGGAAGGTCCACGGTCTGCACAAGGGCGCTTCTTCGCTGGCCCCCCTGGCAATCGCGGGGGTCGTAAATAAACAGCGGCGTGTGGCAGACCTCCTCATAGAAGGGGCAGTGGCACTTGGCCCACTGGCCATGCTCTCCCAGCAGGAAGCCGTGGTCCGTATTGACGATCAGAAGGGTGTCCTTCCAAAGGTCATACCGGTCCATGGCATCCAGCACCCGGCCCAGATTCCGGTCGCACATGGAAAGCAGCGCCGCATACTCCCGGCGCACATGGTCAATGAGCTCCGGCGTATCCCCGTCGTTCACCGGCCGATAGTCCGGCCAGTCCAGCAGTGGGCCCCGGTAAGAATCCGGAAACAGGTCCTTGTATTCCCGCTGCACATAGAAGGGCTCGTGGGGGTCAAAGGTCTCCAATTGCAAAAACCAGTTGTCCTTCCCGTGGTTTTTCTCCAAAAAGTCCAGTCCCCCCTGAAAGGTCCTGCTCTGGCTTTGGCTTGCCTCCTCCGGCATAAGTGACCGGTTGGCAAAATCCTGGCCCACCCAGTTGTCCTGGGGGGCACCGCACACATTGGCGTTTTCCGGTATTTTGTCAAAGCCCACCAGGGGCGCCCAGGCATCCCCCTCCTGGCCCCGGACGCAGTCCCAGGTGGTGTAGCGCTGGTGATAGGTGGCCCCGCCGTCCTCCCAATAGTGGTAGTGGTCACTGACCAGATGAGTATGGACTCCGGCCCTGCTCAGCAGCTCCGGCATGGAATCGTCAAAGGGCTCCAATGGGCCCCAGCTGCGGTGGAGAAAATTGTATCTGCCGGTGTGCAGCTCCCGCCGGGCGGGCATACAGGGCATGCTGCCCACATAGCAGTTGTCAAAGGTCACAGCCCTTTTGGCCAGCCGGGAAAAATTAGGGGTTTTCGTCCAGTCACAGCCGTAGGGCTCTAAAAAGTGCCGATTCAGAGAATCGTACATCACCATGATCGCTTTCATAGACCGCTCCTCTCACTCGCTGCGGTGCCGGTATTCATAGGGGCTCATACCGTACTTTTTCTTGAAAATCGTTGAAAAATAGCTGACGTTGGAGTACCCCACCGCCTGGGCCACATCCTGCACCCGCAGGGCGGTGGTTTCCAGCATCTGCACGGAATGGCGCAGGCGCACATCCGTCAGGTAGTTAACGAAGGTGACCCCCACCTCTTCTTTAAAGATGCGGGAGAAATATTCCGGTGTCAGATGGACCTCCGCCGCCACCTGCTCCAGGCTCAAGGGCTGGGCGTAGCTTTCCTGGATGTTGCGCATGGCCAGACGTACCGCCTTGGAGCTGGTGTGGGTGGGCCGGGCCTGCCGGGCGCAGAGGGCCGCCAGCTCCAGCACCGGCTGCACCGTCTCCCCCATGGACACACTGGCCGCCAGACGCTGCCGGACCTGCTCGGGCTTCTCCGCCTCCAGGCCCATAGACATGGCCTGGGCGTAGAGCAGGTCATAGCAGTCGGCGCAGAATTTTGTGACCGCGTCTACCTCCCCGATGCGCTGCCGGGCGGTGTCCTGCAAGAACTCCTCTAAGATTTGCTGCCGGGTCACTCCGGTCTGCTGGTACAGCTGTACCCGGATGGCGCTGAGCCGCTCCCGCCAGGTCCTGACCCGGATGTCCAGGGTCTCCAGGGGCACCTCCGGCTGATACAGCCGCTGCTCTCCCAAATAAAAGCCGCCGCTGAGGGAGAAGGCCGCCTGCCGGGCCATGGCCGGGATCTGGGACATTTTATCCGTGACACTGCTGCTGCCCACCATGCAGCCGTTCAGCTCCTGGACCTGCCGGGCATAGAGCGCCAGCTGCCGGTCCTTTTCCGTAGGACTCAAGGCCCGGGGGAGATTGCCCACCACCATGTAGATCCGCTCGGAGTAGTCAAAGCCCGCCACATGTCTGGCCGGGGACTGCTTGGGAAAATGCAGCCCGCCGTTCATCAGGCTCTGCTTCCATACGGCCAGGGCAAACAGGCCGTTGTCCCGCCAACGCAGACCGCACTGGCGCAGCTCCTCCAGGTCCCGCTCCTGCAGGGGCTCCCGCTGCCGCAGGATTTTGCCCACAATGGCGTGGGCCTGGGCCGTATTGGTCAGACTGTCTCCCTCGCCTCCCTCGGCCGCCCCGCAGAACAGCATCATCCGGGAGAGCATCTGCTGCAGCACCTCGTTGTTCATCTCCGTTTTCAGCAGATACTCGTCCGCCCCCTCCCGCAGGGCGTTCCGGGCCATTTCAAAGTCCGCAAAGGCCGTGAGCAATACCACCTTGGTGGTGCCGGACTGCTGGCGGATGGCATGGAGCAGCTCCAGGCCATCCATTACCGGCATTTTAATGTCCGTCAGCACCAGGTCCGGCTCCTGCTGGCGGTAGAGCTCCAGCCCCTCCTTGCCGTTGTGGGCCACGCCCACCAGGGTGCAGGCGGGATTGGAGCTGATGCAAAATTCCAGCCACTCACAAATCAGTTTTTCATCGTCCACGATCATTACTCGCATATTTGCTCCCCCTCCCGATTCTCCTGCGGCCGCCGGGCAGGCAGCCGCAGGGTGATGGTGGTACCCATATCCGGCGTGCTCTCAATGGTCGCACCGTAGCCCGGGCCGTAATTCAGCCGCAGGCGGTTGTTCACATTGGCAAGGCCGATGGAGTCGCTTTGCTTCTCCCGGCCGTCCTGCAGGGCCTGCATGTCCGCCGTGACCCGCCGCAGCACCTCCGGGGTCATGCCCGCGCCGTCATCCGCCACCGTCAGCAGCAGGTCCTCCCCATCCAGGGCGGAGGAGACCACCACCAGGCCCGAATCCTCCCGGGCCTCCAGCCCGTGGAAAATGGCGTTTTCCACCAGGGGCTGTAAAATCAGCGGGGGCACCTGGCAGTTGACCGTCTCCGGGGCCAGATCCATTTCAAAATGGACCTTGTCCCCATAGCGCAGCTTCTGCACCACCAGATATTTCCGGGTGTTTTCAAATTCTGCCTCCAGCGGGATGGCTTCCTCCGTGGTCCGGAGGGTCGTCCGCAGAAGGTCCGTAAAGGCCTGGATCATCTGCACCGCCTGGTCGCTTTTCCCCATCTCCACCGTGCAGCGGATGGAAAAGAGCATGTTGTAAAGAAAATGGGGGTTGATCTGGGCCCGGAGGAAATTCATTTCCGCCAGCCGCTTCTGTCGCTCCTGCTCCGTTACCGCCTCCATGAGGCTGGTGATCTCCCCGGCCATGTGGTTGAAGCTCTGGCTGAGCAGGTCGATTTCCCGGGTCCCCGTATGGACGGAAACCGGGGTGAAGTTTCTGCCTCCGAAGGCATCCATGGCACGGCTCAGGCCCATTAAGGGCTTGGCGATTTTCTGGGCCTGGGCCAGGGCCGCCCCCAGGCTCAGCACCAGGCAGCCGGCCAGCACCCCGGCAATGATCGTGTACATCCGGTTCAGCTCCCCGAAGATCATCTCCGCGGGGATCTCCTCCACGATGGTCCAGCCGGTGTTCTCGTCCAGATAGGTGGTCAGCAGAAAGGCCTTCCTCTGCTTCCGGATCATGGTGGCACAGTTGGTGCCGTAGAGCTCCGCCATGGCCTGGGGGTCTACAAACTGCTTGCCCAGCAGCTTCTTGTTGGGGTGAGAGACGATATAGCCCTGCTGGTCGTAGATGTAGATTTCGCTGCCGTCGGCCAGGACCGGCTCATAGAGGCGCTGCAATATTCTCTCGTCCATCAGTACCATAAGGATACAGTCCTCCTCCCCCTGTCCCGCCGCCTGGCCCACCGCGAACTGATAGCGGGTGCCGTCCGCCGTGGGGAAGGTGCTGCTGAAGAGCACCGTTCCTTCCGGGGCATCCAGCAGTTTTCGGCGGAGCCTGCGATACCACAGCTGGGATTCCAGATAGGGCGGCCGCTCCTGGGGCAGCAGGGAAGAATAAACGCCCCGGGCCCCGGCGATCAAGGGGTCATGGTCCATGCCGATGGGACTGAATACACTGCTGTATTTATACTTTTCCCCCGTCAAGAAAGCGTCCATATCCAGCTCCACATCTTCCGGGAACCCAGGCAGCTCCGCGATCTCGTAGCGATACAGGCCCACCAGGGTGGTGGCGCTGGTTTTGATGGTGTTGGTCCGCTCACTGATCTGCCGCAGCAAATCCAGGCGGGACGCGCCGATCTGCTTGGTCATCATCTGCCGGGCCGTCAGCGCCACGCTGAAGCCCAGCAGCACAAAGGCCAGGCACAACACCAGAACATAGGACAGAAACACCTGAATTTTGATGCATTGTACCCGATTTTTCAGTTTCTCCAGGAATGTCTTCACGGTTTTCTGTCCTTTCTCCTTCATTTAACGCATTCGATAGGGGGCGTAATTGGGGTTTTCTTTGATATAGTCGTCACAGCTGTGGGCGGGGCTGCCGTCTCCCCAGGTGCCCGCCAGTCCGATCTGGCCGGAGCCGAAGACCGGCTCCTTGGCCCCGTCGATCTGGGGGTCCACATAGCGGGCGAACCATTTTTCCAGCCGCAGCTTCATTTCCCCGCCCAGGGCCTGCCACTGTTCCTCTTTCAGAAGATTCCGGGTCTCGCCGGGGTCCTCCTGAAGATCATAGAGCTCGTTGGGGCCGTAGGGATAGCGGGTGATATACTTGTAGCGGCGGCCCCGGATCATCCGGTTGGGGCCGTATTCGTCCAGCACCACCACTTCCTCATGCTGCCGGAAGTCCTCCCCCCGCAGGGCCGGGGCAAAGGAAACACCGGGGCGGGGCCGGTCATCCGCTGCGGGCACGCCCACATATTCCAGGAGCGTGGGCATAAAGTCGTAGGCAGAGACCAGGGCATCGCACACCGTCCCCGCCGGAATCCGGCCGGGCTGCCGGGCGATGAAGGGCACCTTCACGCTCTCCTCAAACATATTGATGGGGAAGGTGGCGTTGCCCTTGCCCCAGAATCCGTGGTGGCCGCAGCTGAAGCCGTTGTCCGCCGTAAAGACCACCAGGGTGTCCCGGGTCATGTCCAGCTGGTCCAGCTTGTCCAAGATCCTTCCGATGGCGGCATCCATGGCCGTCACCGCGGCAAAATAGCCGATGAGATTGCTGCGCTCATCCTTGGCTACCTCGTCCGTCAGGTAGATGCTGTCCGGATTCCGGGGCAGATGGGGGACGGACTCAAAGGGGCAGTCCTTGTAAAGGTCCGTATACTCCTTGGGATGGTTGTTGAGCCAGGGGGCATGGGGGGCCGTATAGCCCACATACAGGAGGAAGGGGTCCTCCTTCCCTGCCCGGCTGTCCAGATATTCCAGAGCGTCATCGGTGATGGCATCGGTGACGTAGCGCTCCTCCTTATAGAGCTTGCCGTCTTTATAGATGGGGGCGCCGTAGTAGGGGCCGCCGCCGCTTTTGTGGCAGTACCAGTGGGAGAAGCCCTGCTGGGGCTTTTGGGAGGCACCCATGTGCCACTTGCCGGAGAGGGCGCAGTCGTAACCCGCATCGGAAAGGGCTCTGGTATAGGAGTACTGCCCCGCCAGATATTCAATGGCGGCCTGCCGGTCATTATCGTCCCGGAGCCAATCGTGAATGCCGTGCTGGCTGGGGATGCAGCCGGTCAGCAGGCTGGCCCGGGCGGGGGAGCAGACGGGAGAGGCGCAGAAGAAATTGTCAAAGCGCATTCCCTGGGCGGCCAGGCGGTCGATATTGGGGGTGATGATCTCCCGGTTTCCGGTACAGCCCAGGGACCACCAGCCCTGATCGTCCGATAAAAGGAACACAATATTGGGACGTTTCACTGTTGTTACCTCCTGTTTACGGTTCATAATAGCACATTTTCTTAAAATAGTAAAGCCGCGGCAAGCCGCGATAAACGGCCTGCTGCGGCTTTGCGTTTCATAACGTGAGGTTGCGGAAAAATTACCACCACTTGATGAGATCCGTGACCTTGTTGCGCAGGTCCACGAAGTCGGGGCTGGCGATGTCCCGGGGACGGGGCAGGTCGTTGTCGATGCTGCACTTGATGGAGGTGGGCTTGTTGGTCAGGACCATGATCCGCTGGCCCATGTACACGGCCTCCTCAATGTTGTGGGTGATAAACAGCACCGTGGTGCCGGTGCGCTGCCAGAGGCTGATAAGCTCATCTTCCAGGTGGTAGCGCAGCTGAATGTCCAGCTGGCCGTAGGGCTCATCCATCAGCAGCAGATCCGGCTGGGTGGCAAAGGCCCGGGCGATGACCACCCGCTGGAGCATACTGGCCGAGAGCTGGTCCGGATAATAGTGGCGATACTTGGTCAGGCCCACGATGTCCAGATACTCGTCAACCAGGGCCTTGGCCTTGGCTTTTTCCACGCCCTTGATGTCCAGGCCGAAGCCTACGTTTTCTTCCACCGTCAGCCAGGGCATGGTGGAATACTCCTGGAAAATATAGGCGATGTTGTGCTTTTTAAGGTCTACCGGCTGGCCGTCCAGCAGAATTTCACCGGCGGTGGGCTTATAGAGCTTGGTCAGGCTATTGAGGAAGGTGGTCTTGCCGCAGCCCGTCGGGCCCACGATGCAGAGAAACTCTCCCTTGGCAACATCAAAGGAGATGTCGTTGAGCACCAACAGATCTCCGAATTTTTTGGTCAGGTGCTTTACCTGTACCTTGGGCATTTCCTGTGCCATAGCGATTCTCCTTTCTTACAGACTGGGGTCCATGTTGTCCGTGATCTCCTTGCGCAGGCGCAGGAACTCCGGGTCCACATAGTCTCTGGGGTGGGGCATGGTGATGGTGTACTCCTGCTTGATATGGGTGGGGCAGTTGGTCAGCAGGATGATCCGGTCTGCCAGGAACAGGGCTTCCTCGATGTTGTTGGTCACGAAGACCACGGTGCGCTTTTCCTTCTGCCAGATGCGCTGCAGCTCCTCTTCCATCATATACCGGGTCTGGGCATCCAGGTGGCCGAAGGGCTCGTCCATGAGCATGATGTCCGGCTGATTGGCGTAGGCCCGGGCGATGCCCACTCTCTGGCGCATACCGCCGGAGAGCTGGCTGGGATAGCTCTTTTCAAAGCCCGTCAGACCCACCAGGTCCAGATACTTGCGGATGCGCTCCTGCTGCTCCTGCTTGGGCAGATGGCGGACGCTGGGGCCGAAGCCCACGTTCTCCTCCACCGTCAGCCAGGGGAACAGGCTGGTCTTCTGATACACCACGCCCCGCTCGGGAGAGGGGCCGGTGACCTTCTGGCCCCGGGTGTACACCGCTCCGGCGGTGGGCTTGTCCAGGCCCGCCAGAATATTCAGCAGGGTGGTCTTGCCGCACTGTCCGGCGCCGAAGAGCACCAGGAACTCGTTTTCTCTGACTTCAAAATTCACATCCTGCAACACCACGTTGGCCTCGCCGTTCTTTTCGTAGCTCTCAAAGGTACGGCCCACACCCCGGCATTCCAGTACAGGAGCGTTCTTTACATTCCCTTCTGCTCGTTCCATGCACACAGTCTCCTTTCCAGTGCGGATGTCAGTGTTGCCAGCAGGAAGCCGATGATGCCGATGGCCACCATGCCGACCATGATTTGCAGGGTATTTCCGGTGTTCATGCCCCGGACGATCATCCAGCCCACGCCCTCATCGGAGCGGACCATCTCCGCGCCCACCACGGCGCTCCAGCCGGCGGTAACGGCGATCTGCAAACCGGCGAAAATATAGGGGACAGAGCTGGGCAGCACAATGCGGAAGAACACCTGCCGCTCGCTGGCACCCAGCATCCGGGCCGCGCCCATGAGCTCCGGGTCCACGTTTCTGGCGCCGTCATAGGTGTTGACGGTGATGAAGGTGAAGCAGCCCAGGAAGATGATGAAGAACTTGCTCTGGTCTCCCAGGCCGAACCACAGAATGGACAGTGGGATCCAGGCCAGAGGCGGGATGGGACGGACAAATTCAAAAATAGGCTTCAAAATGGCTTCCAGCATCTTGGAATAGCCCATACCGATGCCCAAGGCGATACCGGCAACGGTGGCCAGAAGGAAGGCCACGCCCACCCGGTAAAGGCTGATGCCGATGTGGGCCAGCATGGTGTATTTGCCCACAGGCTCCACAAAGCTTTTAAAGAAGGCCCCCAGCACCGTACTGGCGGCGGGCAGAAACATGGAGGCGCTGGTAAACCGGGCCACCAGCTCCCAGACCACCAAAAGGGTCATGAGGGAGAGAATGGTGTAGATCACAACCAGCTGCTTCTGAGAAAAGCGGCTGTCCTTGGTATTGTCGATCACCGCTTCTTTCCTCCTTTCACAAATCGCTTTTGCAGGGCTTCCAGAATGTAGTTCAGGGCCAGGCCGATAAAGCCGATGGTCAGCATACCCACGATGATCACGTCGGGACGGCCCAGCATCCGGGCCATCTGGATCATGTAGCCCAGACCCTTGGTAGCGGCCAGCAGCTCGGCGGCCACCAGGGCCACCCAGGAGGAGCCCAGGGCCAGACGAAGGCCGGTAAAGATCATGGGCAGGGCCGTGGGAATGGCCACCTTAAACAGCAGCTGCCGGTTGGATGCGCCGAAGGTCTTGCCCACCCACAGGTGGACCTGGCTGGTGCGCTTGATGCCGACATAGCTGTTGACCGTGGCGCTGATAAAGGCGGCAAAGAAGATGATGCCCACCTTGGAGGCATAGCCGATGCCCAGCCACAGGATCATCAGAGGGATCCAGGCCAGGGCGGGGATGGGGCGGATGATGTCAAACAGGGGCTTGGTAAAGAGCTCAAACCGGCGGCTCCAGGCCATGCCCACGCCCAGGGGCACGCCGATGAGCACGCCCACCGCATAGCCGCCCAGGGCGATTTTCAGGCTGGCCCAGATGTTCTGGAACAGCGTGGCGCCGTCGGGGTTGGTGCCGCCCTTGAGCTTGTAAACCAGGGTGCTGAAAATTTTGGCCGGACTGGGAAGCATCATCGGGCTGATCAAATGCAGCACATCGGTACAAAGCTCCCAGACCAGCAGGACAAACAGGAATGAACAGATGGAGATCAGGTGGTATTTCTGTTTCTTCAAGAACTGCTTCACAGGTTTCACCGTGCCTTTCTTAATGTTCCTTTTGCTGTGGGCGGAGGAGCCGTCGCCCCTCCGCCCTCAACAACACATTCCGGGCCGATGCCCGAAGGAGGGAAATGGAAATCGCTTACTTATAGGCCTTTACGAAGGTATCGACCACGTTGGTCTCGAACTTGTCGATGACGTTGGGCTCCAGCTGGCCCTGGCCAACATAGAACTCGCCCAGCTCCTTGGCAAATCTGCCGATCTGGCGGTCCTTCCAGTCGGCACGGGTGATGAACCGGGCACGCTGCAGGTCGGATACGCAGTTCTCACGGCTGGTCTCGGAGCCGTTTTCCTTCAGGAACTGTACAAACAGGTCGGCGGCCATCTCCTGGTCGTTCTGAATGGCCTCGCAGGCCTCGGTCAGGGCATCCATGTAGGCCTGCACCAGCTCGGGCTTGCCCTCCACAGCCTTGCGGTTGGCAACCACCATGTCCACATAGCTGGTGCCCATTTCGGACAGACTGCCCACCTGGACCATACCGGCGTTCAGGGCATCAAAGAAGGTGGGAACGTTCAGGGAAACGGCATCACACTGGCCGGCCTGCAGGGCCTGGAAGGCCTGGACGCTGTCCATGTTGACGATGCTCACATCGGTGGACTCCAGGCCCAGCTTTTCCAGCCACTTGAGCACGGTCATGTGCTGGGCGGTGCCTACGGGGGTCAGGATGGTGATGCCCTTCACGGTGTCGGGGCTGCCCTTCACGGTGGGGTAAGAGGGGTTGTAGCCCTCGTCGGTGGCGATGGGGCTGTCGGGTCTGACGAAGACGCCCAGGCCGTCGGCACTCTCCAGAACCTCGCCGATGATCATCTCATCGTAGTTGGCAACGCCGGTAACGGCAGCGGCACCCATGGCGCCCACGTCCCACAGGTCGGCGGCCAGGGCCTCGTTCATCGGCGCGCCGGTGGCAAACATGGTCACGTCCATCTGGAAGCCGTACTTTTCACCCAGGTTGTTCTGCTGGATGTAGTAGGTGGGCAGGCTGGTGATAAAGGGCATGGCGGCCACACGCAGCGTGGGCAGCTCGCCGGAGCCGGACTTGCCGTCGGCCTTGGCGTTGGAGCCGGAGTTGCCACCGCAGGCAACCAGAGACAGGGCCAGAACCAGAGCCAGGATCAGGGCCAAATACTTTTTCATTTTGTTTCCTCCTAAAAAGAATTTTCTGTTGTTGATACGCTTTCCGTATCGGTTGTGCCTATTGTAGCATAGAATATTAGAGATTAATTTTACAATTTTTAAGGTTTCTTTACATGCAAAAGGCCCCTCTTTCACTATTTTGTCTTTTTTACTGATTTTTTGTTTTTTGGGCCCCTTCAAATGTGCAAGTTGCTACAAAGCGGTGTTCACTTTTTTACATTCCCCACAACCAAAAACGCCGCCTCCGGCTTTTAACCGAAGGCGGCGGGAACATTTTATCGGGTCATTGCCCTGTACAGCGTGCAAAGCCTGTCATAGGCGTACTCAAAAAAGGCCTTATAGGCCGGGCAAAAGTAATTAAGCCCCAGCCCCTGTTCAAAATAATCCCGGTCCCGGCGGCAGCCGCCCCGGCACAGGGGGTACCACCGGCAGCTTCCGCATTCCGGGGCGGCGGGAACGCTCTCCTCCAGAAAGCCCAGCTCCCTGCGGCGGCGGTCCACCGTTTCAATGGATTCCAGGGCCAGATTCCCCAGCCGGTAGCGGTCCAGCATGTAAAAGTCGCAGGGATAGACGCTGCCGTCGGCCTCCACCACATACTGCATGGAGCAGTGGCCCATCATCCCGCAGGCCTGGGGCAGCTGGCCGTTGAGCATGCACAGCAGGTTATCAAAATACCCATGGTACTGCTTGTTCCCCGCCATGGCCTCCCGATACCACAGATCAAAGGCGGTTTTTAAGTATTTTTCAAAGAGCTCCGGGGTCAGCGACCACTCCTGCCCCCCCCGGACCTCCCCCATGGGGTCCAGGCAGGGGATGAACTGCTGGTAGCGGAAGCCCTTTTTTGTGAAAAAGCTGTGGATGGCCCCGTAGGAACGGACGGTGTTTTTGGTGATCACCGTCAGGATGTTGTATTCCACCCCACACCGCTCCAGAATTTCAATGGCGTGGACCACCCGGCCGAAGGTCCCCTTCCCTGCCCCGTCCAGCCGGTTCCGGTCGTGGACCTCCTTGGTGCCGTCCAGGGAGACTCCCACCAGAAAGTGGTTTTCCGCCAGAAAGGCCCCCCAGTCTTCATTGAGCAGCAGCCCGTTTGTTTGCAGGGCAAAGTGGAGCCGCACATTGTTCTTGTTTTTTTCCCTTGCCAGGACCACCGCCTCCCGGAAAAAATCCAGCCCCGCCAGGGTGGGCTCGCCCCCCTGAAAGGCAATGGTGCATTCCCGGATCACCGCCTCCAGCCCATGCTCCAGCACCCCAGCCAGGGTCTCCCGGGACATCATGCCGTAGCTGGGCACCTGCCGCTTGCTGGTTTCATCCGCATAAAAGCAGTACCGGCAGCGCATATTGCACAGCCCGCTGGCCGGTTTGATCATGATGTGAAGCGAACGCACGATCATCCCCTCCCGCTGTAACTCCGAAGGGCCCGGTGTTTGTTTCCGTTGGCTCCGGCGTATGTCTTTTTGCGGACAGGAAGTCCTGTAAAGTCGATCAATCCAGCTCACCCGGCCTTTCCAAGTAAAGATATTTTTCACGCAGATACCAGGCCTGGTCCGGCGTGATCAGGTTCTCCACCTCGGCAATATTGATGTCGCTTTGCAGATTGCAGTAGTCGCAGTCCCAGTCAGTGTATCCTTCCGTTTCCTTTCTTTTCCACGCAAGAACCATTTGTTCAATGGATTCCGCCAAAAAAGGCGGCAACCCCTTTTCAAGATAGCTCTGATCGATGGGCTTTCCGGTCACGGCATCATATTCTTGGCTGTCCATGTTCATCTTCTCCTCCCTCCCGGGCCCCAACGCCTCCGTCGGGGGCCCGAAGTCTATGATCTTACTGATATTATATCGGTATTCCATCCCCATGTCAACGTACCACGTTTTGGGGTTTGGTTGTTACAAATTCAAACGTACCACGATTCCGGCCCCCGGGGCCGGATGGTGGTGCTCCGCGCAGCGAATCAAAAAGCAATGATTGCCGGTGGCAATCACACAATAATTCCATCGGCAGATTGCCGCCGCTACACCGTATTCGTCCATTGTGATACACTTTGACCGATACGGCTCAATAACCTAAACGCAGCGGGCGGCAGATTGCCGCCCCTACAATACATTTGTTTCGTATTTCCATATTTTTGGCGTTTCTATTTCCGATTTTCGTTCTATAAAATATCAAAAACGCTGTACATTGACGTAGGGGCGGCAATCTGCCGCCCGCCACGTCCCGAATATAACCTGTTTGGTTGAACGGAACCACGCAATGTAGCGGCGATGATTCATCGCCATGCAACGTAACGGATACAACCCGTGCGATTGAACAGTACAACCCACCAGCGAAACCGTAGGGAACGTACCACGTTTTTTGTGTTTTCAGGGCACAATACAGCAATAGATACGCCAATTTTACGGTATTTATGAACAATTTTGTCGTAGGGGCGGCAACCTGCCGCCCGCCACGTTTCGAATATAACCTGTGCGGTTGAACGGTACCACACCACCGGCACATCCGGAGGGATACCGTTTTGTTGATACGGCTCGGTGGTCGCAACGCAGCGGGCGGCAGGTTGCCGCCCCTACAATACATTTGTTTCGAAATACCACATTTTCAGCGTGTTTATCATCGTTTTGCGTCCGTAAATATCAAAAAAAGATGTACCTTGACGTAGGGGTGGCGCTTCGCGCAGCGAAGCAAAGCATGATCCCCCCGGTTTTTGGGCCGGGGGGATCATGGGTTTTGGCATTTACAGCACCGGTGGTGTCCACAGGTCGCTGCTGCCGCCGCCGGAGCTGTCGCTTTCCGGGGCGGGGGTAATGACCAGGGGAGTCTCTAGCAAAGTAGAGGAGGCGGCGTAGAACCGTTCCCCGTCCACCTGCACCAGGGCGGTGAGACCCGTGTCCCAGAGGACGGTCAGGGGCTTGTTGGTATACAAGGTTTTTACCTCCTTGCCGGAAATCAGATAGTCCTCGTAGAGCTTGCAGTTGTTCCCGGCGTAGCCCTCCCAGGGGGTGAAATTCTGGGCACTTTCCAGCCAGGCGGTGGGGATGTAGGCGGTGGTGCCGTCGGATTCCAGGATGGCGGTATAGCCCGGGATCTCCGGGGCGGTGCCGGGCTCCAGCACGGAAACCCTGTCTCCAAAGTCACAGAACCTTAGCACCAGGGGCACGCCGGGGACCTTGACCTTCGCTTCACCGGTTTTCACCGTGTCCGCCAAAAGCCGCAGCACGCCGGGGTGCATCAGGGTGATGTCGCCGCCGTCCTGGGTGCCGGAGCCGCCGGAGTCACCGGAGCCGCTGTCCGCCGGGGGCTGATAGGGGTATCTGCTCTGCTGGGCCAGGGGCACGAAGCCGGTCTGCTCCCCCGCCCGGACATACAAGGATTTTTCCAGCTCTTCCAGCACTTCCAGCTTGGTATTGGTGGCCAAATGGGTCAGGGGTTCTCCCAGGCAGGAAAAGTCCGGGTAGAGCCCTGCGTTCCACAGGGCGTAGGCGGTGCGGCGCTCAAAGGCCTCGTCCGGGAACCGGAGGAAGTCTGCCTCTACAAGCCCCTCCTCCGTCCCCGCCGTAACCTTGGCGTAGGTTTCCTCATAGCCCGTGACCTCCAGGGTCGTCCCCTGCTCCAGAAGGAGGCGGATCACCGGGATGCGGTCTCCCATGACAAAGGATTCCGTGGTTTTGGGGGCGGTGGTTTCCGGGACGGTGGGTTCCGGGGCGGTGGTCTCCGGTGCCTGGGTGGTGGGGGCCGTGGAGGCGGGAGACTCGGGGGCCTCCTGCTCTTTTCCGCAGCCTGCCGTCAGCAGGCACAGGGCCAGAAGCAAGGCCATGTATTTTTTCATTTGGTTTCTCCTCCCTGCTCCGTCTTGCCGTAGACGGCATCGATGATTTCATGGATGTACTTGTATCCGGCGGTGCCGGGCTGATAGGTATTCTCGTTCTGTTTTGCGATATAGCCGATGGACCGGCTGACGCAGCCGCCGTAGAAGGTGACGGTTTCGCCGGTGGCAATATCCTTCAGGATGATGTAGGGCCGCATGGTCAGCTCATCCTTGCAGTCCTCCAGGCTGAAGCCCACCAGGACATTGGTATACTGGACCGTTCCCCCCGCTCTTCCGAAAACAGGGTCAGCCTTGCCCTTTTTGTAGGCGAAGTTGTGGCTGTTGCTGTTTTCCAGGGTGGGGGTGCCGACGCCCCGCATGACCACAGTGCCGTACTCCTCCAGAGTATATCCCGCAAGACCGGCTTTGCTGATAAGGGCTTTTCTTGCGGCCTCGTTGACACCGGTGATCATGCGGATGCCCTTGGTACCGGTGAGGCGGATGGAGCAGCCGGCGTAGATCAGAAGATTCTCGAGTTCCGGGATTTCCGTCAGAACCGCGCCGGTATCCTTCTCCTCGATTCGATAGACCTTCATGCCTGTGGGGTAGTCCTTCCCGTCGGCATTCTTTCCGTAGGTATTGGTAGTCAGGACTTCGGCATTCTCCGGCAGCAGCATATGGCTGCCGCCGTCCGTATTAATGGGCTGCTTCTCGCCGTCGATCCAAGCCGTCGCCGGGTCTCCTCCAAGGTCCACGCCGCTCAAATCCAGATAGCGGTCATTGGCCGTAATGGCAGCGGTGGCGGTGGTCTGCTGGCCCTGTGCCGCCAGAACATAGTTGCCCTGTTCCGCGCCGCCCAGGGTCAGGCCGGTGATGTAAACCTGCTTGTCGCCCACGTTGGCATCCTCAAAAGAGCCTTCCGCGGTGACGGTGAGCTTGTCGCCGTCCACGTTGCCCTCCAGCCGCGCATTTTCGTAGCCAAAGGTCACCTGGGTGTTGCCGTCATAGGTCTTATTCTGGGCGGTGATACCGGAGACGGTGACGGGCCTGGGGGAAATACGGGCCGTCACGCCGGTGGGCTGGGTCAAAGCATAGTTTCCGGCATCCGTGCCGGTGAGGGTAAAGGGGGTGAAGGTCAGCCGGACCTTTTCCCCCTTGTCCTTGGAAACAAAGCTGGGGGTGCCGTTGACCAGCTGAACGTCGTCGCCCTTTACAAACCCGCTGTGGGTCACGGTATCGAGCTTGGCGGTCAGCGTGCCGTCATAGGTCTTGTCCTTCGCCGTCACGGTCAGGGCAACGGGCTTGGGGGTAATGCTTGCCGTAATATCCCCGGGCTGGCCGGTAAGCTGATAGTTCTTTGCCGCCGGGCCCTCCAGGCTGAATCCGGTGAAGGTGACGGTCTTGTCGGCGCCTGCGTTCTTGTCGTCATAGGCAGCGGTGCCCACATGGAAGGTCAGGTTCTCGCCGTCAAAGTTGGCGGAAAGATGGCCATTGTCGGTGATCGTTGCATTGTCGGTGCCGTCGTAGACCTTGCTTGCCACGGCAACGTCCTGGACGGTCACGTCTTTCTTGGCAATGCTCCAATCCATGGTTGTCTCGCCGGTAAAGTTGCCGGTGCCCTGCAGGGTCATGGTGTAGTCCGTTGCATCCTTGCCGGTGTTGCCGGTGACCTTATAGGTCACTTCCCCGGTCACGCCGCTGACGGTAACGGAAGCGATGTTTTGGGTCTGGTCTTCGCCGCTGTAAATCAGCTTGTCGCCCAGGCTGACGGTGGCGCCCTGAATGCTCTTTTGGGCAATGCTCCAGTTTGCCTTCGTCTTGCCGGTGAAGTTGCCGGTGCCGCGCAGGGTCATGGTGTAGTCCTTGGCATCCTTGCCGGTGTTGCCGGTGACCTTATAAGTCACATTCAGGCCCTCTACGGTGACAGTTTTGACTTCCTTGGTCAGTACCTCACCGTTGTAGGTCAGGTCCGCCCCCAAGGTAACGTCGGCATCGGAAATATTCCTCGGGGCAATGGTTACAACCACGCCCTGGGCTTGGGTACCGTTGTAATTGCTGTTGCCCTCGACCTTGTACCAGACGGTGTAGCCGCCCGCCTGGGTGCCGGTGGGGACCTCTTCGCTGTAGGTGCCGTTTTCCTCCAAGCTGTAGACCAGCGTTCCACCGTCGGTGCTGCCGTCCTTGGCCAAGGTCTGGGCCGTGCCGTTATAGGTCAGGGTGTTGGCACTGGGCGGGGTAACGGTGGGGGTCGCCTTGTCAATGAAGAAGACCGTGGAGTGGTTCGGCGGCAGGGTGTAGTTGCCTGCCTTGTCCCCGATAATGCGTTGGATGGTGGCCGTATGTCTACCGGCGTCCACTGCTCCGCCGGTAACTTCCAGTGTCAAGACATCCGTACCGAATGGATTTGCAACGGTTGCCACCGGAGCCTGATTCTTGCCGTTGTAGGTCAGGGCCGCGCCGCTCCATTGGATTTGGATTTCTCTCTTCCCCACAGTCAGCGTGCCGGTCTTATAATCAATTTTGTAGTTGTCGGAACTTAGGCCCTTGGGCGTGATGTCATAGCTGCCCACATCCTTGCCCGGAGCGTATTCACAGGTAAAGGTCAGGGGTCCGCCCAGCTTGCTTTCGTTTTCGCCTTCCACAAACCCCTCGTAGGTAACGGTGTAATCGGGGGCAACATCGCCGTAGGTAACGGTTTTGTTCTCGGCGGTAACGGTCAGCGGTTTCTTGCTGATGGTGAAGTCCACGGTCTCGCTCAAACCGTTGTAGTTGTCGGTTCCCTCCACGGTAAAGACTGCCTTGTAGCTGCCCGCATTGGTGGGGATGTCAGTTCCCAAGTTGTTATTGCCGTCCTGGGTAAAGTATTCCACCGCAGCGGTACCAAATTTCGCCGCGCCCATGGTGACGGTGGGTGTCTCTCCGTAGGTGCAGCCGGTGACGGTGGGAGTCGTTGTCCACTTGTTGTCCGTTGCCGCCTGGATTTGCCAAGTGGCGGAGGCGGAGCCGGTAAAGTTGCTGCTGTCCTTGGCGGTGACCGTCAGGAAGTAGGTTCCCACATCGGTGGCTTCCTTGTTACCGGAAACGGTATAGTCACCCTTGCCCAGGGTCAGACCGTCAATCTTTACACCGGTAACGGCATTGGTCAGCACCTGGCCGGTGTAGATCTGGATGGGCTTTTCCAGGGTAACGGTTGCATCCGTGATGTCTTTCTTGGCAATGCTCCAGGGCGCTTCCTTTGTGCCGGTAAAGTTGCCGGTGCCGGTAAAGGTCATCTTGTAGCTCCCGGCATTGGTGCCCTTGTCGCCGGTGACAGTATACTCCACATCCAGGCCGTCCACCTTCACAGAGGTGACGCTCTGGGTCTGTTCCTGACCGTTGTAGGTCAGGCTGTCCCCCAGGGTGACAGCGGCATCCGAGATGTTCTTCGGGGCGATGGTAAGCTGGACTTCCGTCTCCACAGGGTTGTAATTGACCAGGTCCTCCGGCGTAAAGACCACGGTCTTTTTGCCGCTGTCGCTGACATTCCTGGGGGCCGGGTCATCCTTCCAGCTCCACGTGCCCGGAACTTCCGCTTCGCCGAAGGTTGCCGTGCCGGTGATTTGGGCGGGGGAGACGGGTTCGCCGCTGTATGTCACGGTGATGTCATTGGCCTCCAGGGTGGGTGTATCCCGGTCAGTCAGGGTGATGACAATCTGCGCCTCAGCGTCGGCATAGTTGTCAGAGCCAACGGTCACGGGCAGTATCACGATGTTTCCGGGTTGGCCGCCGGTGATGGTGAAGGTCACCTTACCGTGAGGATCCACACTCCAGTCGACGGTCATGGGGCTCGTCGTGATCACAGGCTTCTTGGTATAGGTCAGCGTTCCCGCATTCGCAGGCATCCCAATATCTGCCAAGGACACTGTCTGCTCTGCGGTCACGGTGTACTTCTGCTCGTGTGTCACATCGTACAGCCGCGGCGCTTCCGCCTTGGCGATGGAGAACTTCTCGGTGCCGGAAACGATGTAGTTGCCGCCGTCCTTGTCCGAGACGGTCACGATGGCGGTATCCACGCCCGCCTTGGTGTTGTTGGAATAGGAAACCGTGTACTCGCTTGCGGGGATCACCCTGCCGTCCTCATCCGTGACGGTAACCTCCGGCTCCTGGGCAGTGCCGTCGTAGGTGCTGCCGGGCACAACCTGGATGATGGGGTTTGTCACGCTCTTCGGCGCAATGGTGAACTTCACACTGTCCATTTGAAGGGAATAGTTACTGTCGGTAATAAAAGGCATGGCGGTATATGTACCTGCATTGGTGGGCGCTGTTTCGGTGCGATCATAAACCGTTCCGTCTGTGCCCTCGTATTCCAGCTTCACGGCAACCTCTTCCGTTCCCACAGGCTCCCAACCGGAGGACCAGGTAACGCTGCTTTTGATGGATTCACCATAGGTGATGTCCTTTACGGTAAGCACACCCTGGAGTTCCTTTTTTGCTATGCTTGCCGTGATTGAGCTCGGCTGGGTGAGGGTATAGTTCTTCGCCCGGTCTCCCGTCAGAGTGAAACCGGAGAAGATAACGGTCTGCTTGCCCGCATTCTTGTTTTCGAAGTGTCCTTCGCCCTGGACAAGGGTCACCTGATTCGCATCCTTCCGGCACACACCGTCCAGCTGACCGGGTTTGTCGATCTCCGCCTCAACGGTGCCGTCATAAGTCTTCTCCTTCACGGTGGTGCCGGTGACGGTCAGGGGTTTGGGCGCAATCGTCACATTCAGATTCTGCATGTCGCTGTCTGCTTTGTCCCCGACGCCCTTCGCATAGTACCAGACGGTATAGGTCCCGGCGTTGGTCTTTTGGGGAAGGTCCGGAAGGTATGCGTAGGGTTTGCTACCGTCAGTGCTTACGCCATAATACATCGTGCCGCCCTCTCCGGCCTGCCCGGCATCGACCAGCACCTGTCGTGTGCCGTCATATATGAGGTCCGTTTTAGCGGTCGGAGATTTGATGATCTCCATCCGATTCTGTTTCAGCCAGAGCTCGTTGGTGTTTTTCAGGATGAATTTGTATCCTTCATTCTCGAGCGTCAGGTATTGGAGGCTCTCCTGGTCGCCGGTCGCAACTCTCATGTCTTCTGGTCTGCTGAAGTAAATATCCAGATGTGCGCCTGTCGTGAGCTTTGTGATCGACCGATGATCAGCGTTCTGGCCATTTATATATAGGTTGCCTTTACCGCTGCCTGTATTCTCCGCGATTTTCGCCCCTCCGGACAACTGGCAGCTTACAGAGGTTCCGCCCATATACACACCTTTGCCATCTGCCCCAGCACTGTTGCCGGTGATGCTGCCGCCGGTCATGGTGAAGCTGCCGCTATACATGTAGACACCGCCACCGGCGTTTGCCGTGTTGCCGGAAACGGTGCCGCCGGTCATGTTGAAGCTGCCATTTTGATACACATACACGCCGCCGCCATTTTCGTTTGCCGTGTTGTCGGAAATGGTGCCGCTCTCCATGGTGAAGCTGCCCCCATATACATACACGCCGCCGCCATCGCAATTTGCCGTGTTGCCGGAAATGGTGCCGCCGGTCATAGTGAAGGTGCCATTACTATTCACATACACGCCGCCGCCTGATTGCGCTTGGTTTCCGGAAATGGCACCGCCAGTCATGGTGAAGGTGCCAGAGTTATACACATACACGCCGCCACCACTGCCACTTGATACATTGTTTTTGGAAATGGCGCCGCCATTCATGTTGAAGATGCCACGCACATACACGCCGCCACCCTCTTTACCCCATGCACTGTTGCCGGAAATGGTACCGCTGTTCATGTTGCATATTCCATTTTGTTTAATAGAAATCGCTCCGCCACCTTTTACGCAGGAAAAGCCATTAATGGTGACTCCTTCAATGGTCAGTGTGCCATTGTTCACATTAAAACATCGGAGATATTGTTGACTTCCCTCCTTTTTTAATGTGCCGTTCCTCACTGTAAATTCTCCAGAATCGAGCGTAAACACACCATATGGGTCCCCCTTATAATTACCGTCGCGGCCACTGTAGGTGAGGGTGTGTCCACCCAAATCCAGAGTCATGTCCTTGTTGATTGTAATTCCTTTTTTAATATCGATGCTCTCCCCCAGTTGGATGGTGCCGCCAGATTGGAGCGTATTTATCGCATTTATAAGATCCGTCTCGCTGCTGACAGGGCCCTCCGCCAACGTCTCCGGCTCGTCAAAGCGCACCTTTACTTCCAGCGCCGCTACGCCCTCTGCCAGGGTATAGCCCTCCGGCAGGGTGGTCACAAAGGTATAGTCCCCGGTGAAGGCGCCCCCGGCGGGGTAGCCTTCGCAGGTCCAGGGGCCCAGAGGAAGGGTCTCCTCCGCCCCCTCCACCGTGGCCAGAATGGCCCTGGGCAGGGCGCCGGTCAGAAGCTCCATGGCAATGGGCTCCTCCTGGGTGGCGGAGAGATACACCTCCCCGGTCACCGGGTCCAGAATCCGGTCTTCCTCCTCCTCCGGCTGCACCCAGGTCCAGGCGGTGACGGTTTTCCCCACCTGGGCCGCTTCCAGCGCCGCCAGCGCCGCCCCCGCCGCCTGATAAGGGGCCAGGTCCACCAGGGCCTGATCCTCCTGGGGCAGCAGGGCAAAGCTTTCCGTGATCGTCTCCAGCTGGAGCTTCACCAAAACCCCATTCTCCCGGGTGATCTCCCCCGCCCCGGGCAGCCCATCGATCAGCCCCTGCACGATTTCAACATCCCGGCACCGCGGGCACGCCGCCCCCTGGGCCCCATGGGGCACAGCTCCTCCGCGGGCTCCGTTGCCTGGGTGGGCTCGGTGGGCTTGGTGGGCTCCGTGGGCTCCGTGGCCTCGGTAGGCTTCGTGGGCTCGGAGGGGTCAGAAGGCTCCGTGCCCCCGCTGGTGCCCGTGGCTCCGGTGGTGCCCGTGGTTCCGGCGTTGGCCGGGTCTCCGTTGTTGGTCGTGGCACCGGCGTTGGCCGGGTCGCCGGTATTGGCCGGGTCACCGGTATTGGCCGGGTCTCCGGCATTGGCCGGGTCACCAACATTGGCCGGGTCGCCGGTATTGGCCGGGTCACCGGTATTGGCCGTGTCTACGGTATTGGCCGGGTCTCCGGCATTGGCCGGGCCACCGGCATTGGCCGGGTCTCCGGCGTCTCCCATAGATTCAGGGACCTGGGCGGCCTCGGTCACGACCTCCGTCCCCTCCTCCGCAAACCCCGCCAGAGGCATAGACTGCCCCATCATGCACAGGCACAGCGCCAGCGCGCAAATTCTGCGCAGGGTTTCCGATACTTTTCTCATAAACAGCAGCTCCTTTCGCGCCCCCACCCGGGGGCCGCAGCTTTCTGCCTAATAAAATACCACAAACCCTTCCCTTTTTCAAGCGTTTTGGGACGAATCGCATTTTAGAGGGACGAATAGTCGAACATTCTCCAAAAAGCCGTTTTTCGTCCCCAAAATATCGATTCGTCCCAAAATTGCAGCCGCAGCACCCACATTGTCCAGCGGAATACCCATTGGCCGATACGGCTCAAAAACCTAAACGCAGCGGGCGGCAGATTGCCGATGGAATTATGGTGTGATTGCCCCCGGCAATCAATTGATTTTGATTCGCTGCGCGGAGCACCACCCCTACAATACATTTGTTTCGTATTTCCACATTTTACCGATTCTATTACCGATTTGCGTTCTAAAAAATGCTAAAAACGCTGTACATTGACGTAGGGGCGGCAATCTGCCGCCCGCCACGTTTCGAATATAACCTGTACGGTTGAACGGAACCACACAATGTAGCGGCGATGATCCATCGCCATAAAACGTTGCAAATTCAACCTGTGCGGTTGTACGGAACCACCCACCCGACATGTCATTCCGAGGGAGCGCAGCGAGTCGAGGAATCTTCTCAAGCAGCAAGTTTTACCTTGTGTTGGTTCATTGAACAACGTGGTGGATTCCTCCGCTCGCTTTGCTCGGTCGGAACGACATACGTTTTTGGGTTTGGTCGTTACAAATTCAAATGTACCACGATTCCGGCCCCGGGGGGCCGGATGGCGGCAGATTGCCGCCGCTACACTGGATTCGTCCATTGTGATACCATTTGTTCGATACAGTTCAATTATCGAAACGTGGCGGGCGGCAGGTTGCCGGTGGAATTATGGTGTGATTGCCCCCGGCAATCAATTGATTTTGATTCGCTGCGCGAAGCACCACCCCTACAATACATTTGTTTTGTATTTCCACATTTTTGACGTTTCCATCCTTGATTTGCGTTCTATAAAATGCCAAAAACAACGTACCTTGACGTAGGGGCGGCAAGGTTGCCGCCCCTACATATTACTGGGCCAGGCGGCTCAGGTAGAGGATCATGGCTTTTTCTGCCTGGGACGGGGTGTTGCCAAAGCGGACGGTGCTGATGTCAAAGAGGATACAGCCGCAGTGGCCGGGGAAGGTGGGGAAGCTGATGACCTTGATATAGGTGTCGATCTCCGGGGAATAATCAACGATTTCCAGGGTCTCCCCGAACAGGGCGGAACGCTCGTAAGACCTTAGCCATTTGGAATCCATATTGGAAAAAAGGCTTCCGAAGGACGCGCCGATCATGGTTTCCAGGGGCAGCTTTTCCAGCTGGGCCAGGGCCGGATTTCCGTAGCGGAAAATCCAGTCTACGGCGTTGTTTTGCTCGTCAAACACCATTTCAATATCCGTAAAGGCAAAGGGCATGGTGTCAAACACCCGGAAATAGGAATGGTAATCCTCCCGGGTGGTCAGGCCGTTTTCCTCCGGCATGGAGCGAAGCAGAGCCTTCTTCCGGTTCCGAAGCTCCGACTGAAGATAGCTTTTTTTGTTGGAAACATAGTTCAGTGTCTCGCCGTTGCTCAGGTTCACCGTATCCGTCACATCATGAATGGCCCGGACGGAGACCAGGGTGCTGCGATGGATCTTCAAAAAATCCGGCCCCAGCTGCTCCTCCAACTGGGCCATGGTCACCCGAACCTCCTGAACCTTCCCCCCGGCCAGATGGAACTCCGCATAGTTCCGCTTCATGGTGATATAAAGCACCACCGCCGGGTCCAACTGGCTCCCATCAGGGAAATGGAGCATCGTTTTTTCTTTCATATGGTCTCCTCCTATGGTTTTAAAAAGCCCCCGCCCTTTCGGGCAGGGGCCTCAAGCATCTATGGGGCGAAACGCCTGTTTCTTAATACATCTTCGCGCCCGCGGGAATGTGGTCATCCACCATCAGCAGGTGCAGCCGCTCCTGGCCTTCCTCGTGGTGGACAGCGGAGATCAGCATGCCCTCGGAGTCGATGCCCATCATCTTTCTGGGGGGCAGGTTGGTGATGGCGATGCAGGTCTTGCCGACCAGCTCTTCCGGCTCGTAATATTCGTGAATGCCGGAGAGGATCACCCGGTCCTTGCCGGAGCCGTCGTCCAGGAGGAATTTCAGAAGCTTCTTGGACTTCTTCACGGCCTCGCAGGCCTTGACCTTCACCGCCCGGTAGTCGGACTTGGCGAAGGTTTCAAAGTCCACGTAGTCTGTGAACAAAGGCTCGATCTCCACCTTGGAGAAGTCGATCTTCTCCTCCGCCGCAGGGGCCGCCACGGTGGCTGCCTCGGCCTTTTCCTCGGCCTTTTCCTCGGTCTTCTCCGCCTTGGGCAGGTCCGTGGGCTTCATGGTGGGGAAGAGCAGCACATCCCGGATGGAGGCGGAGTCCGTCAGCAGCATGACCAGACGGTCCACGCCGAAGCCCAGGCCGCCCGTGGGGGGCAGACCGTATTCCAGGGCGGTGACGTAATCGTAATCCACCTGGGCCTTGGAGGCGGGGTCCAGCTTCAGCCGCTCCGCCACCTGCTTTTCGAACCGGCCCTTCTGGTCGATGGGGTCATTGAGCTCAGAGAAGGCGTTGCCAAACTCCGTGGCGTTGATGAAATACTCAAAACGCTCGGTAAAGGCGGGGTCGTCGGCTTTCCGCTTGGCCAGGGGGCTGTTTTCCACGGGGTAATCGTAAATAAAGGTGGGCTGGATCAGGTTCTCCTCTACGAAGGCATCGAAGAACTCTGCCAGAATGGCACCCTTGGTGGGGATCTCCGGCAGCTCCACCTTGTGGGCCTTGGCCAGGGCGATGGCCTCTTCATCAGAGGACACAGCGGCAAAGTCCACGCCGGAGTACTTCTTGACCGCCTCCACCATGGTCATTCTCTCCCAATGGGACAGGTCGATTTCCTTGCCCTGGTAGGTGATTTGCAGGGTGCCGCAGACCTTCATGGCCACGGTCTTCATCATCTCTTCCACCAGGTCCATCATGCCCCGGAAATCCGTATAGGCCTGATAGAGCTCAATGGAGGTAAACTCCGGGTTGTGGGTGGGGTCCATGCCCTCGTTGCGGAAGATGCGGCCTACTTCGTAGACCCGGTCCATGCCGCCAACGATGAGCCGCTTCAGGTAGAGCTCTGTTTCGATGCGCAGCACCATGTCAATATCCAAAGTATTGTGGTGGGTATAGAAGGGCCGGGCGGAGGCACCGATCTCAAAGGGGGTCAGGATGGGGGTATCCACTTCCAGGAAGCCCTTGCTGTCCAGGAAGTGCCGCAGCTCCCGCAGGATGAGGCTGCGCTTG
This sequence comes from uncultured Oscillospiraceae bacterium, assembly GCA_934589525.1. GTDB lineage: Bacteria > Bacillota > Clostridia > Oscillospirales > Oscillospiraceae > Faecousia. The sequence continues at coordinate 88,794 of CAKTOB010000002.1, forward strand.
ACGAAGGTGTCCTTGACCTCGGGATTCACGATCAAATCCACATAGCGCTGACGGTAGCGGGTCTCCCGGTCGGTCAGGCCGTGGAACTTTTCGGGCAGGGGCAGCAGGCTCTTGCTGAGCAGGGTGGCCTTGTGGACCCGCAGGGAGATTTCCCCCCGCTCGGTCTTGAACACGTCACCCTCGACACCTACGATGTCGCCAATGTCATTTTTCTTAAAACGGGCAAAATCCTCCTCGTCCATGGCATCAAACCGGACATAAAGCTGGATCCTGCCGGTGTTGTCCTGCAAATCGCAGAAGGACACCTTGCCCATGCCCCGCTTGCTCATAAGACGGCCCGCCAGGGTCACGGTCTTGCCTTCCAGGGTCTCGTAATTTTCCTTGATTTCCTTGGCGGAGGAGGTCACTTCATACTTGGTCTGCACATAGGGGTCCCGGCCTTCGGCCCGGAGGGCTTCCAGCTTGTCCCGGCGGACCTTCACCTGATCGGATAGAGGCATTTCTGCCTGAGGTACAAACTTTGCCATGGCTTAGCCCTCACGAGAGACGCTGATGACCTTCATGCGGAAGGAACCGGCGGGGGCGTTGACGGTAAAGTCCTCTCCCGCTGCCTTGCCCACGATGCCGCGGCCAAAGGGGGAGTCGTCAGAGAGCTTGTTCTCCATGGGGTTGGCTTCCTGGGAACCGGTGATGCGGTACTCAAAGCGCTTGCCGTTCTCGTCCTCAACCACCACGGTGCAGCCCAGGCCCACCCGGCCGGTGGCTTCGTTCTCGTCCTCAATGATGACGGCGTGGGAGAGAATATCTTCGATTTCCGCAATGCGGCCATAGAGCTTGCCCTGCTCGTTCTTGGCGGCATCGTATTCGGAGTTTTCGGACAAGTCACCGTAGGACCGGGCTTCCGCGATCATGGCGGCAACCTCCCGCTCCCGGGTGGTCTTCAGGTAATTCAGTTCCTTTTCCAGGTCCGCCAGACGCAGGCTTGTGATTTTATATTCCTTAGCCATATTCAAAATCCTTTCTTAGATGAAAATTTCCACAGCTTTGAATATTATAGAGGAAAAGCCCCCGGTAGTCAAGAAGATTCCCGGGGGTTTTCCAAAAATTCACTTGTTCAGCTCCGGAACCCGGGCCAGAATTCCCTCATAGATTTCCCGGGTCTTGTCCAGATTTTTCCCACTGAGCACCAAGACCTGGCCTTTGGTGGTGTGCAGCACAATGGCGCTGTGGGGATTATAATAGGTAAAGCGGACATAGGGGCCAAATTCCTGGTTTTCAAAATACCCCGCCAGCAGCCGGAAGGAGCCCAGGCCCCAGGTGCGGGTGCCGGGGACGTTTTCCTCCCGCAGCTCCACGCTTGCAATGTCGCTGTAGGGAAGGGCCGCCCGGCCATAGTAGCTGGTGCGCACTTCCAGCTGGGTCTCTTCAAAGCGGACCTGAACGGAGCCGGTAAAGAGCAGCACCGCCGTCAGCACCAGCACAAAAACAACGGCCCAGGTGGCGGCTTTCGTCACCTTTGGATTGGCTTTCTGGGCCTTGCGCAGCGTCTCTCCCCGGGCCAGCTGCCGCCGATAGAACCAATAGGAGTAGCATACCGGAATGATGCTGCCCACCACCAGCACCAGCATCAGCCAGGGCATGGCCGTTTCCTGGGGCAGAAAGCTCAATAGAAGCATCACTCCGCCGCAGACCATCCACACAGGCCCCGCCATCCGGTGGGTGGCGTTCCAGTTTTTCTCACTGGCGAAGGTCCATTTGACCCGGATGCCCACGGTGCTGTTCATCCGGCATTTGGGCATATAGTTGCCCAGCACCAAAAACATAATGCCAAAGAGCAGCCCCAAGTACCGGGTGACGGAAACCGCCGCCCCCTGGGTAAAGAGCCGGTAGGACATCCAGAAGGTCACATTGGACAATCCAGGGATCATCCAAATCACCACATTGTTGATTTTCCGGTTCTTATTGGGGTCCTTTTCCGTTTTTTCCGTCAGATACATGCAGAACCACAGGGTCAGGGCCATGAGAACGGGGGTTCCCAGCGCCGCCCCGGGAATCTGCCCGCCTCTGCCAAGAAGAAGCCCTAAGGGCAGGGGCAGCAGGGTCAGAAGATAGCAAAATAGTTTGGTTTTTTTGTTATACATACTTGATTCCTCCACAAAAGCCAGTGTTTAAGTGCCTGATTTCAGATTTGTGATCCACAGCAGCGCTTCTTCCAGGACAGAGGCGTTGAGCTCATAATAGATGTACTTCCCCTCCCGGCTGTCATAGACCAGGTCCGCCTCTTTTAATACGGACAGGTGCCTGGAAATGGCCGCGCCGGAAACGGAAAAATGCTCCCCGATCTCCCCGGCGCTTTTCTTGCCGTCTTTTAAAAGCTTCAGAATCTCCCGCCGGGTGGGGTCTGCCAGCGCCTTCATGGTTTGCTGCAAGCCCATGGTACTTCCCTCCTCATTTCACATTTAACTTAATTGTTAATTATATACTAGCACAACGCCCACCCCTTGTCAAGTCCCAACAAAGGGGTGGGCATTGCTTTTTTAAGGAAGCTCTGATTAAATCGGCAAGAGCTGACGGCGAAAGATTCGCCGCTCAGCCGCAGACGATTTATTCAGAGTTTCCTTAGATCAGTATTCCTTCCAGATGGTCGCATTCGTGCTGGATGATCTGGGCGGGAAAGTCCCGGAAGGTTTTGATGCGCCACTGGTAGTTTTCATTCTGGTAGCGGACCTTGATGGACCGGTAGCGCTGGGTTTTCCGGGTGCCCTCCAGGCTCAGGCAGCCCTCTTCGGCTTCATAGGGGTCCTGGGCTTTCAGGATTTCCGGGTTTCGCAGGACCAGGGGCTTCCCCTCATCCTCCAGCACGATGATCCCCACGGCCTGGCCGATCATGTTGGCCGCCATGCCCACGCACTCCGCCCGATGGGCAAGCAGGGTGTCCACCAGGTCCCGGGCGATGGGCTCATCTTCGGGCGTTGCCGGTCTGGAGGGGCGGCTTAGGAAGAATCGGTCTTTGCAAATTGGCTGGATCATGGTTTTTTCTCCTTTTTCCCGGGAAAGCAGCCGGTTTTCTGTTCAAAAAACCGACTTGTCTTTCCGGGGCACATCTGCTATAATGGTTTGGATTTTTCGGGAAGGGAGGGGTCCCCTTGGAACAGGGCCGCCGGAAAAAAGCCGTCCTTTTTGTAATTTACGCCGTTGTCCTGCTCTATCTGCTCTTTGGCAGGACCCCCAATCCCCGGGAGCTTTCCTTTTCCGCGTATTTGCAGACCCACCTGAATCTGGTGCCCTTGCGGACCATCCGGCGGTTTGCACGGCTGCTGATTCCCCCGGTGCGGCCCTACCTGGTCCGCATTGCCCTGCACAATCTTCTGGGGAATGTGGTGCTGTTCATCCCCCTGGGCTGGTTTCTGCCTGCCCTGTTTCCGGCCCTCCGGAGCTTCCTCATGACGGTTTTGTCGGTGCTGGTCAGCGTCAGCTGCGTGGAGATCCTCCAGGTGGTATTCACCGTGGGCATCTGCGATGTGGACGATCTTCTTTTAAATCTGCTGGGAGCCTCCATGGGCTATGGGCTTTACCGGCTTTATCATTGGTTCAAAAAAGGCTGAGCTCCCGGAAAGGGCTTCCCGCTCTCTTGTTTGGCAGGTAAAGAGCAATATCTGCTTTTCTTCTCCCAGCTCCTCCAAAACCTCCAGGGCCCGCTTGAGCCGCCGGTCGTCAAAGCGGACCAGGGCATCATCTAAAATGAGGGGCGCTTCCGGAGTCAGGGTCTGGGCCACCGCCAGCCGGAGGGAGAGATACAGCTGGTCCACCGTGCCGTTGCTGCGCCAGAGGATGTCCCGCAGGCCCGTCTCCCCGGCCGCCCCGGCTTCCAGGGCCAGGTCCTCGGTCAAGGTCACCCGGTCATAGCGGCCCTCGGTCATTTTCGCCATATAGGCCTGGGCCAGGGCGGAAATTTTCGGTGCAAACCGCCGCTGCAAGCTCTGGGCCGCCTGGGTCAGGGTCTCCTGGGCCAGGGTCAGGGCCGCCTCATACTGCCGCAGAGTCTGCACCCGGCGGTTTTCTTCCTGCCAGGCCCTCTCCAGGGTCTCCCGGCTGCCCAGGGCATCCAGCCGTTCCTTTTTCCCGCCCAGCGCCTGATTCAGTGTCAAGAGGCTGCCGTGGATGCTCTTGAGCGCTTTTTCCGTCTCCTCCCGGGATAGGGTGAGACCGTCGGCAATTTCTGTATGCATCATGGGTGCAGCCATGGCGGAGAGCTCCTCCAGGTGGCTTTGGGCCAGATTTTTCTGATCCCCCAGGACCGCCAGCCGGTCCCAGCTTTGCAGGACCTGACGGCACAGCTCCTCCATTTCCTCCGGGCTATGTCCTTCGCAGAGGAATGCCCGCTGGTCTTCCAGCCCTTGGAGCTGCTGCTCCAGCTCCGTCTGCCGGTGGAGCCATTCCCGCTGTTCCCGGGAATACCGCTCCAAGGCATCTCCATAGGCTCTGGCCTTGGCCTCCCACTGGTCCGGCGTTCCGCCGCCGTAGGGAATGGCCAGGGCCTTTTGCCGTTCCTTTTCCTTTCCGCCCACCAGGAGGGAGGCCCCCAGCAGCAGCGCTCCCAGGCCAAAGGCCGCCAGGGCCGGAACCAGATTTCCAAAGGCCAGCAGCACCCCGATGCCGACTGCCATGGAAAGGCCCGCCAGGATCACCAGGCTCCAAAAGCCCTTGCCCACGATGGCCTTATAGGCCTTCCCGTCGGCCTGGGCCCGGTCCATGGCCTCCCGGGCCGTGAGACCCAGGAAAATCTCCGGCTCCTTGGGGGGCTCCGGAGGCAGATTCTCCCCCCGCCGGTCCCCTTCCGCCTCCCGGCGGGCTCTTAGGTGGGCTTCCAAATCCCGCAGGCGGTTTTCCGCCTCCTGCCGGGTGGGCAACTCCCCGCAGATGGCCTCCATTTTTTCGTATTCCCGCTGCCGTCGTTCCGCGTCCCGCCGGGCGTTTTCCACCTGCCGGGCATCCTGATGGGCTTTTGCCTGGTCCAGGGCCGCCTGGTGGTTTTGAAGGGCCCGCAGATACCCTTCTGCTTCCACCCGCTGGGCATCCAACGCCTGGATCTGGGTTTCCAGGCTTTCCTGCCGCTCCAGCTCCTCTTCCAGCTCCGCCAGCCGTTTTTCCGCCTGGGGCAGAAGACCGGACTGGTTGTAGCGGCATTTGTTTTTCAGTTCCTTCAGCTTTTGGGCAAGCTTTGCCCCCTCGCCGGAGTCGTCCCCGGTGGTGACCAGGGCGTTGAGCCGGGCCCGGAGGGCTTCGTTTTTGGTCACGGGCAGATCCTCCTGCCGGATAAAGCCCGCCCGGCAAAATACCTCCCGCTCTGCCCCCAGAAGCATCTGGCCGCAGTTTTCCGCCGTCAGCTCCGAAACCGGCAAGTTGGTCTCCGTTTCATAGGCTCTGAATTCCCCCAGGGGGATCCGGCCCTTGGTGGTCCGCTCCAGGGTGATGCGGCGGCCCTGCCACTCCAGTTCCATCCGTCCCGCCATGGGGCTTCCGGACCAGGGGGCATAGTGCTCCTTGGGAGACAATGCGGTCTTGGTGGATTTGCTTCTGGTATCCATGCCGTAGAGCATGGCCAAGAGGAAAGCGCACCAGGTGCTTTTCCCCCACTCGTTCTCCCCGGTGATCACATTGAGACCGGGCCGCAAGGTCAGCGTCTCCCCCTCCAGCTTTCCGAAGGTGGCCGTCATGGTTTCAATTCTCACGGCAGAACCACCTCCTCTCCCTCCAGGAGCCTTGCCACCAGCTCCGCCGCCAGACGGGCCTGTTCCCCGTCCTCTTGGGTTTGGGCCTGTTCATACCGCTGTTTTAGAAGCCCCAGGCAGACACCGGGCAGGCTGTCCTCCCCGGCCAGGGCCCAGGGGTCTAGGGGCGCTCTGGTCCGGTCCCGCAGCTCCAAAAAGGGCAGATGGGAAAATTGCTTCCGCAGCCCCGGAATATCCGGGCTGCCCCGGCCCGTCAGCGTCACCCGGTAGTAGTCGCCGCTGTCCACCGGGGGCAGGATGCGCCCCAGGGCCTCCGCGGCACCGTCAGAAATATCCACCGTCTCCTCCAGGAAGGCCGGCAGCCGGACCTGCAGGGTATGAAGCGTTACCCGGTCCGTCAGCTCTGCCAGCAGCATCCCCTTTCGGCCGGTCTCATCCCAGCCTCTGCCCATGGGGCAGCCGGGCCAGGCGCAAAGGGTGGCCCCCGCCGTAAAGCTGCCCCCCTTGTGGGTATGGCCCAGGGCCAGATATTGAAGGCCTGATGCGGCCACCTGCTCCGCCGTTACGGGGCAGTAAGGGCTTTTGCCGTTTAAGGCATCCCCGTGGAGGACACCCAGCAAAAACCTGGGCCCCGGCTCCGCCTGAAAGCCTTCCAGCAGCCCCGGACAGTCCATGGAGCGGTAGCCCCCGCCGTAAACCCGGGCCTCCAGGTTTTCCAGGTCCACATAACTCATATTTCCTCTGAAAATATGGACGTTTTCCGGCCAAGTCTCCCGCTGCCAGGGGGAATCCAGGCCGTCATAATCGTGATTTCCCGGGGTGATAAACACCGGAACCCCGCAGTCCTCCAGGCAGTCTGCCAAGAGCGCCGCGGTCTTTTTCTGATAGGGCCCGTCAAACACGTCCCCCGCCAACAGCACCAAATCCGCTTTTTGCTCCCTGCACAGCCGGGTCAGCTCCTCGGGCAGCGCTTTTTGAGCCTCCCGCAACCGCTGCCGCTGGTCCTCCGGAAACCCAGAAAAAGGGGAATCCAAGTGCAGGTCCCCGGAATGCAATACCTTTAGTCCCATTGGTCCACCCTTTCCGCCTTCAGGCATTTTCCCGTAGCGCCGTCCAGGGTGAAGAGCACCCCTTCCAGCTTGGTGGGGCCCTCTGCCCAGCGGTAACGCTCGGTCAGGTCCCCCCGGAATCTTGCAATGGAGAGCTCCGGCCGAATGCCCAGCACCGATTCCTGGGGCCCGGTCATGCCCAGGTCCGTAACATAGCCCGTCCCCTTGGGCAGCACCCGGGCATCCGCTGTGGGAACATGGGTATGGGTGCCCCACAGAGCGCTGATCCGTCCGTCCAGCAGGTACCCCATGGCCAGCTTTTCCGAGGTGGCTTCCGCGTGGAACTCCACGAAAACCCACTTGGCCTCAATGGTTTTTAACAGTTTTTCCACAAGCAAAAAGGGGTTGTCCGGGGTGTAGTCCATATTGCACCGGCCGATCAGATCAATAACCGCCACATCCCCGGCCCGGGTCTCATACACGCCCCAGCCCCGGCCCGGTGCCTGGGGGGCCAGATTGGCCGGCCGCAGGACCCGGGTGGTATCCTCCAGATAGTCCACGATCTCCCGCTTGCCGAAGCTGTGATTCCCCAGGGTCACCACATCCGCCCCGGCATCCAGAATTTCCTCCGCCTGGTCCGGAGTAATGCCCACCACGCTGGCGTTTTCCCCGTTGACCACCACAAAATCCACCCCGGTCTTCCTTTTCAGCTGCCGCAGACTCCGGGCCACCCGATCCATACCGGGCGCCCCCACCACGTCGCCCACCGCCAACACTTTGAAATCCATAGCCTGTCCTCTTTCTGTCGGTTTTTCTGCTATTATATACTGGATTGTAGAATTTCACAAGGTCGGGAGGGCTTTAATTTTTTCATAAGGAGCCGGGTGACGGCAGATTTCCGCCGCTACAGTGGGGGTACCATATTTTTGGTGGTACCATTCACCCCCACAGGTTATACATCCAACGTGGCGGGCGGCAAGATTGCCGCCCCTACAATATATTTGTTCCGAATTTCCCCATTTTCAACGTATCTATCATCGTTTCGCATCCGTAAAATACAAAAAACGTTGCACGTTGGCGTAGGGGCGGCAACCTGCCGCCCGCCACGTATCGAATATAACCTGTTTCGGTGAATGGTATAACACAATATACGGAACAGATGTAGCGGCGATGATTTATCGCCATGCCACGTTTCGAATACAACCTGTGCGGTTGAATGAAACCACCCCCAACATGTCATCCCGACCGAGTGAAACGAGCGGAGGGATCTACTCAAGTTGCATTCTTTACCCTGCGTAGGATATTTTTGCAACTTGAGTGGATTCCTCCGCTCCATTCTTTCGGTCGGGATGGCATGTCGGGGAGTGGTCCCGTTTAACCACACAGGCTGTACTTGCAACGTGGCGGGCGGCAGATTGCCGCCCCTACAATACATTTGTTTCGTATACCCCTGTATTCAGCGTGTCAATCAATGGTTTGCGTATCAAAAAATGTGAAAACGTGCCGTGTGGGATATATAATCTGTGGGGATAAATAGAACCTCTTTCGAAATCCAGAATTGTCAATTGTCAATTCTCAATTGTCAATTTAAAAACCTCCGTAGGGACGTTTTTACTCGTCCCCACGGAGGTTCCATTTCTGTTATTGCTTTAGTTGTGTCCACACCCTCCGTGGCAGTTTGCGCAGTTGCCGCCGCAGGTGTGTTTTCCCTGTTTGCGGTCCCGGACCAGGCTTCGGATGATGAACCCTACCGCCAGGACCAGAAGGGTCAGGACCAGTACAGTTCCCATAGTCTTCTCCTTTTATGCCAGCTTCGTGGTCAGCTTGTTCGCTTCCTTGTAGGGACGGACCAGCATATAAACCATGAATACCAGCACCGCCAGGGCGGCGATCAGGCCGATGATGTTCACATTACCGGTGAAGAGATTGCCGAACTGATTGATCATCAGGCTGACGCAGTAGGCAAAGCCGCACTGATAACCAATGGCAAACCAGGTCCACTTGCTGTTGTTCATCTCCCGCTTGATGGCACCGATGGCCGCAAAGCAGGGGGCGCAGAGCAGGTTAAACACCAGGAAGGACATGCCGGTAACGGGGGTAAAGGTGGACGCAAGGGTGGCATAGACATTGCCGGAAGCACCGTACAGGATGCCCATGGTGCCAACGATGTTTTCCTTGGCCACAAGACCCGTAATGGAAGCCACGGCGGCCTGCCACTCGCCCCAGCCCAGGGGGATGAAGATCCAGGAGATCAGGCTGCCGATCCGGGCCAGGATGGACAGGTTCAGTTCGTCCTCCCCCAGCATCCGGAAGCCCTCTTCCGTGAAGCCAAAGTAAGAGGTGAACCACACCAAAATGGTGGAGAGCAGGATGATGGTACCGGCCTTCTTAATGAAGGACCAGCCACGCTCCCAGGTGGAGCGCAGGACATTGCCCAGGGTGGGGATGTGATAAGGGGGCAGCTCCATGACGAAGGGGGCCGGGTCGCCGGAGAACATCCGGGTCTTTTTCAGGATGACACCAGAGACCACAATGGCGGCCATGCCGATGAAGTAGGCACCGGTGGAGACCCAGGGGCTGCCGCCGAAGATGGCACCGGCGATCATGGCGATAAAGGGCACCTTGGCACCGCAGGGGATGAAGGTAGTGGTCATAATGGTCATGCGGCGGTCCCGCTCGTTTTCAATGGTACGGGAGGCCATAATGCCGGGGACACCGCAGCCCACGCCCACCAGCATGGGGATGAAGGACTTGCCGGAGAGGCCGAAGCGGCGGAAAATCCGGTCCAGAACAAAGGCGATACGGGACATATAGCCGCAGGCCTCCAGAATTGCCAGCAGGAAGAACAGCACCAGCATCTGGGGCACAAAGCCCAGCACCGCGCCGACACCCGCCAGAATGCCGTCATTGATGAGGCCCGCCAGCCAATCGGCACAGTGAACGCTTTCCAGGAAGTTTCCTACCAGCACCGGCACACCGGGGACCCACACGCCAAATTCCGCAGGATCCGGCTGGGTGCCGTAGGCATTGAGGGCATCCTGGATGGCAGCGTAGTCCGCTTCTTCATTGGTAACGGCCAGGGTTTCCTCATCCTCTACCTCATATTCAACAGAAGCACCGGCAGGAACCAGGGTGCGCAGGGTCTCGATGGCTTCCTGAGCGGCAGTCTCATCGTAATCCTCGCTTTCCGCGTCCAGCGCGGCTTCCATGGTCTCGTCACCGTACTGGGAAACCAGGGCGGCAATGATCTGGTCCGTGTCACCGTAGGCATCCGCTGCCTCTTCGTAGGCGGCAGAGCCAATGCCAAAGAGATGGTAGCCGTCACCAAAGAGGCCGTCATTGGCCCAGTCCGTGGCAGAAGCACCTACCGTGACCATGGCGATGTAGTATACCAGGAACATGACCAGAGCGAAAATGGGCAGGCCCAGGAAGCGGTTGGTGACGATCTTATCGATTTTGTCAGAAGTGGTCAGGCTTCCGGCCTTCTTTTTCTTGTAGCAGCTCTTGATGACCCCGGCGATGTACACATAGCGCTCCCCGGTGATGATGGACTCGGCATCGTCATCGGCCTCCTGCTCCGCCGCCTGAATGTCGGCTTCAATATGGTCCAAGGTCTCCTGGGGAATGTTCAGCTGAGAGAGGACCTTGTCGTCCCGCTCGAAAATCTTAATGGCATACCAGCGCTGCTGCTCCTCGGGCAGATCGTGGAGCACCGCCTCCTCAATATGGGCAATGGCATGCTCCACCGGGCCGGAGAAGGTGTGCATGGGCACGGTCTTGGGTCCCTGGGCCGCCAGAATGGCCGCTTCCGCCGCCTCCTGAATACCGGTGCCCTTCAGGGCGGAGATTTCCAGCACCTGGCAGCCCAGCTGGCGGCTCAGCTCCGGGACATTGATCTTGTCTCCGTTTTTCTTCACCAGGTCCATCATGTTGATGGCCACCACCACGGGGATGCCCAGCTCCGTCAGCTGGGTGGTGAGGTACAGGTTCCGCTCCAGGTTGGTGCCGTCAATGATGTTCAGAATGGCATCGGGCCGTTCGCCAATCAGGTAGTTCCGGGCCACCACCTCTTCCAGGGTGTAGGGGGACAGGGAATAAATGCCCGGCAGGTCCGTAATGATCACGTCGTCATGCTTTTTAAGGCCGCCCTCTTTTTTCTCCACCGTCACGCCGGGCCAGTTGCCCACGAACTGATTGGAGCCCGTCAGGGCATTGAACAGGGTGGTTTTACCACAGTTTGGATTGCCCGCCAGGGCGATCCGGATGGTTTTCTTTTCCATAATCGTGCGCTCCTTACTCTACTTCCACCATCTGGGCATCGGCCTTGCGGATGCTCAGCTCATAGCCCCGGACATTCAGCTGAATGGGGTCTCCCAGAGGGGCCACCTTGCGGACGGTCACATCCACGCCCTTGGTCAGGCCCATGTCCATGATCCTCCGGCGGACGGCGCCCTCTCCGTGGATCTTCACCACCTTGGCGGTGCCGCCCACGGGAATTTCTCTTAAAGTCTTCATTCTATTTCCTCCTTTATGGTGGTCAAACCATGATTTTTCGGGCCATTTCCTCACTGATGGCGACCCGGGACTCTTTCACATTGACGATGACATTTCCGCCCAAGCGGCTGACGATCCGGACGCTTCCGCCTGCTACAAAGCCCAGATTTTCCAGGTGCTTCTTGACTTCCGGGCTTCCGCCCACCCGTCGGATGATGTTGACGGTATCTTCACTGGCTAAGGTCAGCGGCATCATTGTTTCCCCCTCTTTTCCTATCAGGTTCTTCATTAGCTTGCGCTAACTTTCGGGCTAATTTTTAATTAGCTCTCGCTAACTGCAAACATGATACTCCTGTTTTTCTTCCTTGTCAACGGCTTTTTACGGTCCGGACCAAAGATTGTAGAATTTCTCCAAAGTCACGGTTAGCATGCGCAAACCGTTTTGTACAGATTGATCTTCTGCCCTTCCCGGAGGCCCCCTCCCCCAAAAGCCCACCGTTTTCCCGGCGTGTTTTGGGCATTAGAAATACCCCACACGGTTGACCGGACCATGTGGGGCATTCCCAGAGAAAAGAGAGGTAAGAAAAATTACTTCCCGGCCCCCTTGCGGGGACCGATCTTGCACTTGCAAGGCTATTATACCGCAATTCGCGGAAATTGCAAGCTTTATTTTGTTAAATATATATTAAGCATGTCAAATATTCCATTTCCTTTTTGTGCAACATTTACAGTTGTAAACATTTTGTGATTTTCTCGGGGCCGCACTTGACTTTTGGGAGAATTGGGGTATAGTATAGGCAAATAAAAATTTAGCACTCTTTGAGCGAGAGTGCTAAGCCATGAAAGAAGGATAGCTATGAATTTTCAGAACTATACGCAAAAGTCCATGGAGGCTGTCCAGAACGCCAAGGATCTGGCGATCCAGAACAATAATCAGCAAATGGAGCAAATCCACCTGCTGCTTGCCCTATTGGAGCAGGACGGCGGGCTGATCCCTCAGCTGCTGAAGAAAATGGATGTGACGGTGGAAAGTCTGGAAGCCGCCGCAAAGAGCGAGCTTGGCAAGGTGCCCTCCGTCACCGGCAGCCGGGAGGCCGATCGGTTCTACATCAGCGCCGATATGGACCGGGCCTTTACTGCCGCCGAAAACCAGGCCAAGACCATGAAGGATGACTTTGTCTCCGTGGAGCATCTGTTCCTGGGTCTTCTGGAAACGGCCCAGGATGGAGTGGCCCGGATCTTCTCGGACTACCGCATTACAAAAGAAGCGGTTCTCAAGGCCTTGCAGGCCGTCCGGGGCAACCAGCGTGTTACCACCGACAGCCCCGAGGGCACCTATGAGGCCCTGCAAAAATACGGCACGGACCTGGTGAAAAAGGCCCGGGACCAGAAAATGGACCCGGTGATCGGCCGTGACGAGGAGATCCGGAACGTGGTTCGGATCCTCTCCCGGAAGACCAAGAACAACCCTGTTCTCATTGGTGAGCCTGGCGTTGGTAAGACCGCCATTGTAGAGGGTCTGGCCCAGCGGATCGTAGCCAAAGAAGTACCCAAGTCCTTGCAGGATAAGAGCATTTTCTCCCTGGATATGGGTGCGCTGGTGGCCGGTGCCAAGTACCGTGGCGAATTTGAAGAGCGGTTAAAGGCCGTTTTGAACGAGGTCAAACAGTCGGAGGGCCAAATCCTGCTGTTCATCGATGAGCTGCACACCATTGTCGGTGCCGGTAAAACCGAGGGCAGCATGGATGCTGGCAACCTCTTAAAGCCCATGCTGGCCCGGGGTGAGCTGCACTGCATCGGTGCCACCACCCTGGACGAATACCGGCAGTATATTGAAAAAGACCCGGCCCTGGAGCGTCGGTTCCAGCCCGTCATGGTCAATGAGCCCACGGTGGAAGATACCATCGCCATCCTCAGAGGCCTGAAGGAGCGCTATGAAGTGTTCCACGGTGTCAAAATCACGGACCCGGCCATTATTGCCGCCGCTACCCTCTCCCACCGGTATATCACCGACCGGTTCCTGCCGGACAAGGCCATTGACCTGGTGGATGAGGCCTGCGCCCAAATCCGTACCGAAATGGACTCCATGCCCACGGAGCTGGACACCATCAACCGCCACATCATCCAGCTGCAAATCGAGGAGGAATCCCTGAAGAAGGAGGAAGATGAGCTTTCCAAGAGCCGTCTGGCCCAAATCCAGAAGGAGCTGGCGGAGGAGCAGGACAGCTTCAACGCCAAGAAGGCCCAGTGGGAGAATGAAAAGAACGCCATCGGCAAGACCCAGCAGCTGCGGGAGCAGATCGAAGACCTGAACCGTCAAATTGAAGCGGCGGAGCAGAGCTATGATCTGGGCAAGGCCGCGGAGCTGAAATACGGCAAGCTGCCCCAGGCCAAGAAGGCTTTGGAGGAGCAGGAGCGTTTGATCCAAAAGGACAGCGACGGTGCCCTTCTGCGGGATAAGGTCACGGACGAGGAAATTGCCCGGATCGTGGAACGCTGGACCGGCATCCCCGTAAGCCGTCTGGTTCAGGGCGAGCGGGAGAAGCTATTGAACCTGGAAAGCATTCTTCACAAGCGTGTCATCGGTCAGGACGAAGCCGTCCGCTCCGTCACCGAGGCCATTCAGCGCAGCCGTGCGGGCATTCAGGACCCCAACCGGCCCATCGGCTCCTTCCTGTTCCTGGGCCCCACGGGTGTGGGTAAAACAGAGCTGGCAAAGGCCTTGGCCGAGGCACTGTTTGACGACGAAAACAATCTGGTGCGGATCGACATGTCCGAGTATATGGAGAAGTTCTCCGTGTCCCGGCTCATTGGCGCGCCTCCCGGATACGTGGGCTATGAAGAGGGCGGTCAGTTGACAGAAGCCGTCCGCCGGAAGCCCTACAGCGTGGTCCTCTTTGATGAGGTGGAAAAGGCCCACCCGGATGTATTCAACATCCTGCTGCAGGTGCTGGACGATGGCCGGATCACCGACTCCCAGGGCCGCACCGTGGACTTTAAGAACACCATCCTGATCCTGACCTCCAACCTGGGCTCCCAGGAGCTGCTGGGCGGCATCGGCGCCAACGGCGAAATTGACCCCGCCGCCCGGGAACGGGTATTGATGCTGCTGCGGCAGAACTTCCGCCCCGAGTTCCTGAACCGTCTGGATGAGATCGTATTCTACAAGCCCTTGACCAAGGACAACATCACGAGGATCATCGACCTGCAAATCGATAAGCTCAACAGCCGTCTGGCAGACCAGCAGATCACCTGCCGTCTCACCGAGGCCGCCAAGAGCCACATCGTGGACGAGGCCTACGACCCCGAGTTCGGTGCCCGTCCTCTGCGCCGGTATGTGCAGCACACGGTAGAGACCATGCTGAGCCGTCGCCTCTTGGAGGGCCGCATCACCACCGGCTCCACTGTCACGGTAGACTACCGGGACGGCCAGCTGGTGCTGGAGTAACCCCAAATGAACACCCCCGGTTTTTGCGAAACCGGGGGCATTTTGTATGCCTACTTGATGCTGCAGCTGACTCTGTTCCTCTTTGTGAAGCTATGAAATGGAAATTGGAATCAAATATTGCTGTGTATCGTGATAATTGCGCATCAAAGAGGGCATGTCCTCCTTATTGTATCGCTCCTCCAACCGCACCACCAGCGTGTAGTCTCCACCCGGAATAAAATCGTTCCAAGCAAGCCAGAATTCCCCGGAGCCATCCATTTCAATAGGAATCGAAAGGCCATACACCTGGGATTCCTCCAGAAACCTCTGTTCCGGTTCCGCAACCAGGTAAAAATCTGTAAGATACAAGCTGCCAAAGTTCTGGCCGTCATGCTGAACGGTTTTCAGAGTAATTCCCTGGTCCGTTGCTTCCAACGGCACAAATGTAACTCCCCAATCTTCCAGGTCTAGGTATGCACCTGTTTCCAGGTCACTGTAGCCAATTGGAGTTGGTTTCAGCTTCTTCGGCGTTGTTACAATAAAGCGATTGATGGCGTATTCGTTTCCGTCCGGAACTTCATAAACATCGTGAATCACAACCAGCATGTAGTCGGGATACGTATAAGTGAATTTCGTCAGGCCATTGTATGTACATTGCCCTTCTACACAATTTTCCTTTCGGGCATCCTCCCTGGCCCAGGCTGTGACTTCCTCAATGGAGCATAGCCCTCCCATAACAGCCTGCTCCAACGGAACGGACTTGCCGTTTAACTCGATACAGACATTTGAAACGCCCTCATAACTGATGGTTCCGTTATATTGCCCATTCATCTGTGACGGAAGAATATTCAAGGACTCCTGTGACACTTCAACTTGAATGTGCAGTTTGCCCGTCTGTCCCTCGGTAACAGCAGCAGGGTTACTTTGACAGCCGGAAAAAATAATGAGTGTCAGCAGTAGAAAGCTGCATAGCACGGAAAAACAATGACCTATATTTTTACAGTGTAAGTCCTTTTCTTTTATCATAGAAAGTTTACATGGGAGAACGTCATACAGTCTTTCCCAACATCAATATAAAGCTCTGTTTGCCGCGAATAGTATGCTCCCGGTCCAAATTGATAAGTCGCACGGAAAACTGCATATGCTAGATTAGAGCTCGTTTCTTTGTAAACAGGCGTTCCATATAGGCTACATCCTTTCCAGTCGTTGTAGCAGTTAATTTCCCCTGTCTTATTAATATAATCATAGCCATTGTATACAATTGTGTAAGTAAAATTACTAATTTGAAAATATCCATTTACACCTGGATGTGTCCCTTTAATATTTAATGTATGTTGCTCCGTTTTTTGTCCGGTAACAACATAATCTCTCGTTATTTCTGTCGCAGGTGGTTTATCTAATTCATCAAGCAAGTCACTTCGAGAATTTGAAACCTCTAATCCATCCCCCTCTACAGATGTCAAAAATACAGTTCCATCTTCATACTGAGAGTAGATTACGCATATATTTTCAGATGCTTTGCGTGCTTCAGTATATACGATGGCTGGATTACTTGATGCGCGTGTAAAAGGATTGGGCACAACAGGATGGAGTATGGAATCTGCAAATTCAGGGAAAGTTTCACACGCCAACTGGAGTAGTTCATTTTCTTCATTGCTACAGACATCAGCTGCAAATGTTGTTAGTGGAATCGTAGAAAGCATTATACATACAACAAGGCAGAAAGATAACAGTTTTTTCATAATAATCCTCCTTTGTTTTTAGAAGTAATAACTATCAACCCGTGCCCTTTGTCACTGATAGCCTGCGACAAGTTTTCACCGACCTCCAGATGCGCACCGTTCTGGAAATCCAGGGCATATATGAACCGCTGATCAGGCAATTCATACCTGGAAAACATTGCAAGGCCTTGATTCATAGGCCTAAAGTAATTCTTCTGGAATATCGGGCTGGTAGGATAAAAAACAGCATGTATTTGAAACGCTGTTTATTGCCAGCATCAGTGCTAAACTTGCTGCACAACTCATGATTTTTTGAATCAGGTTTCTGCTTTTTTTGCTCATAAGAAATACCTCTTTTCTATATTTGTCATCTTTTTAAATAATTACATGGTATGCATTATTTTTCTCATTATCACAACAGCTAATATTGAAATATCAGCTGCAAAAACACCCATGAAATACATCATGACATAAATCGTATTATTTACTTTCATCATCACAAGTGCCGCCGAAAAAGCGATAGCACACCATGAAATTACAAGGCATCTTTTTCGATTTCTTTGGCGCAATTGTCTGGACAGTGGTTTATTCTTTGTCTCTACTGGCGCAAAGAAATACATTACCGCAAACGAAGTAATCGCCATGATAATGTGTATATTTCGCATCAAGGCAATTATTTTTCCAGAATAAAGCAGAACTAGAAATACAGCAGAAAACATAAAGATACACGTAAAATGTGTTTTTGCATGGTATCCTCCTCCTGTTATCCGTAATGGGATAAAGCCTATCAAATACGGTAACCACGCATATTGAAATTCACTCAACGCTGAAAGTAATATTAGCCAGAAGATACCAACAACACTTGAAATTAACAATTCGAATCCATATATATATGTTTTCTCGGATTCTGCTGGGATTATTTGGTTCTCCTTTAATCTCTTGCAAATCCATACAGCAATGTTATAAATACAATTCCCTCCATCATTTTCCTCTGACAACAGTATATATAGATTTTGTATTTCATTCAAGATGCTTGGCATGAATGGTACGTATAGCGGCATATCTGGTCATCTATCCTCAAGAAAGCACACGCTTTGGATAATAAGAAGGCTACAGCATCATGAATTGAAGTAAGCTGATTTGAACAGCATATGCAACAGATTTAGAACAGATTTAGGAAGGGAACACACAGCAAAAAGGTCTTGCGGACAGGCTGAACATTTCCCTCAGTTTAGCCCCTTGTTATCCATCTCCTATTCCTGTATAATGACAATGGATAATAAAAAGAAGCAGGTGACAGCTAAAATGAGCATACTTCGCATTGCCGTATGTGATGATGATTCGGTAGATCTTTCCAACACGATTGGAATGATAGAGAGGTACGATAAAAACAATTCATTTGATATTGTTCCTTTTACGCAAGCCAGCGCATTATTAAACGAATCAGATACCAGTGCATTTGACATTTTACTGCTCGATATTGAGATGGAAGCACCGAACGGCTATGATGTTGCCAAACAGATTGCAGTCACTTCTTCATCTCCACCAGTGATTATTTTTGTAACTAAGAGCAGTGCCTACACGCTAAAAGGCTATGGTATCGCTCTGCGATACTTGCAAAAACCGCTGGACAAGACTTTATTGGAAGAAGCCTTAGATGCCTCTGTGCAAGAAGCAACCGCACATCGGCTCTACTTTACATCTGACGATAAAACAGTAGTTCTTCCGCTGCGAAAGATTCTCTACATCGAGATGTACGGGCATTATGCAACTATCCATACATATTCATCTGAATACCGTGTACGAAGCACCTTGAGAGACATCCAAAACAAACTTCCGCAGGGTTATTTCTCCCTCCCGCACAAAAGTGTTTTGGTAAATTTTGAGCATGTACTCTCCGCTTCAAAAAATGAGATTCAAATGGCTAATGGTGCAATAATCCCCATTAGCAGACACAGATACAAAGAATTCAATGCGGCTTTTTTTCATTTCTTGGAGAGGTGACAGCAAATGTATCTTCTATCAGAAATCATCGGTGTCATATCTGAGGTTTGCATTATCCATATTTTTGTCCAGGGTATCTTCTCCGAAAAGAAATGTTCCCCCATTGGATTATTGCTTGCGTATATCGGGTACGGAATCGGTCTTTTGATTCTATCTTTTGTCGGCAATGCTGCCATCCTGCGTATCGCCTTTTGCTGTCTTGGAATAATTCTTCTAATTTTCTTCTTCTATGTTTCAAAAGGAACGCAAGCGTTATTTATTGGGATCGCCTTTTGCGCAATCTACATGCTGATCGATGTCGGAGTCTTTTTATTGGCATCTCTTTTTCACATAGATGGCAGTCTGATAATGTCCGAGGGCGTTTCCCGCTGTGTGTATATTGCTACAACACATATCATCCTCCTTGCCGTAATCTCCATCGTACTAAGCTTTGTCAGAAACAAATCAAACGCAATTACTTTTTCCTTGATTCTGATTCTTTCGCCGGGATATATTATCAGTATTCTCCTGGGCTTGTCGTTTTGTCAATACCTCCAAATTTCCGGGGATGAACTTCATCTTCCCTTTTTATTCGCTTCTATGGCCTTGTTATATATGAACATTGTCTTGGTTTTCTATGCGCAACAGGCCAAGTTATCAGCTGACACACGCCGGGAAATAGAAATAGCTGAACACCACTATAAAATGCAGGAACTCTATTATCGTCAGTTGCAAAATGAGCAAAACGAAACCCGTGCGCTCTTTCATGACATCAGCAAACGAATGGCTGCAATGAACGAACTGGTTCGTGAGAATAGCTCCGAGCAGGCCCATGAGCTGCTATCTGAGACGAAAGGGCTTTACGAAAACATTGGAAATGTTGTTGATGTTGGAAACAGTGTCATAAGTGCGATTCTGAACGAGTATAAAGAGCGAACACAACAAGAAGGCATTGCTTTTTCTTTCTCTGTAAGTGTTCCGGAACAACTCCAAATTTCCGCTGTCGATTGCTATATTCTCCTGGGAAACACGCTGGATAATGCAATTGAGGGAGCATTATCTGTCCCAGATGGAGAACGGCGGATCCATTTGCAGCTCCGTCAACATCAAAAAACGCTGTTCTACAAAATTGAAAACACTTGTACTGAGGGCCACGCAACCAGAAAACGCAATAGAAATCATGGTTACGGTCTGAAAAATGTACATAAGTGCATTGACAAGTACTCCGGAGAAATGGTAACCTCTTATGAAAATGGTTGCTTTTGTTTTACATCACGAATAACCTGTTAAGAAAGCTCTTGCTGATTAAACTTCTTTCTCAAGCACAGGCCTGTAAACGTTGCTAAGCTTTTGAGAGAAACTTTCACCCCCGGTTTCAAAGCGAAACCGGGGGTGCTTTTTTATCGGTGGATGAACCCTGAGAAGGTTTCCCGGGCGGCGCAGACCTTGTCGGCGGTACACAGCAGCACGCTTTCCCGGTACCGGGGCAGGGTCCGGTTCATGGGGAACATGTGGGAGAGGATCATATTCCGCTCCACCGGGTTCAGGCCAAAGTCTCTTTGGGCGTTGGCCATGGCCAGGCGGGCATGCCAGAAGCCGTGAAGAGGGCGGCCCTTGACCTTTACATGCCAGTCATACAAAAAGTAATCGTGGAGCAGGGCCCCCCGTACCAGGGTCCGGGTATCTGTCCGCAGCCGGAACAGGGCCGCCAGCCGCAGGCACATCAGGGCCACCGCCACACTGTGGTCATACACCGTCACGGTGCCGTGCTGATAAAACCGCTTTTCCTGGTCCATGCCCCGGGAAGAGAGAATATCCCCCGCATATTTTTGGAGCATCCGCTCCCGTTGGTCTTTTGCTGTCATTGCGCCTCCAAAGATTTGAGCTTATTCAAAACGGCGCTGGGAAATTCTTGCCAGTACCTTTTCATACAAATAGCGGAAGGCCTCGGTCTTCCGGTTTACCAGCAGCATGAGTCCGTTGGGCACCAGCAGGCACAAAACGCCCCGCATCAAAAAATCTCCCCAGAGCCCCAGGCCCGCCATATTGGACAGCACCAGGATGATCCCATAGGAGAGGGCCACGATGCCCAAATGGATGCCCTGCCGCAGGAAATAGGGCAGGCTGGAGCATTCAAAGATCCGCTTGTGCAGAAGATAGGGCTCAAACCAGAAGGAAGTGGCGAGCCTTGACACAGAGGTGGCCGCCAGAATGCCGGTAAGGCCGAACCGAACCCCCAGGAAATAGGACAGCACCAGGTTGATGCCCGCGGCGTAGAGCAGGATGTTCTTGGTCTCCCGGAACAGGCCCGTGGTGTTCCGGTAGCTCCACACCGGGGTCAGGACATTGGGCAGGAAGAAGTTCAGGCAGATGACGCTGACGGTAGACATGGGCAGCAGCCAGTCTTCCCCGGCCCAAAGGCGAATAAAGGGGTTGTACAGCGCCAAAAGAGACAAGGTGCAGAAGGTGGTGAGCCAGGTAAAGGCCAGGGAGTAGGCGTCAAAGACCCGGTGCTTCTGCTCCTTCGTGCCCACGGCGTTCAGATTGCCGATGGAGCCCAGCACCGCCTGGTTGACGGTATTGGTAAAGCCCGTGACCACCATGGTCTGGATCATGGAATAGTTGTCCAGAATGCCCACGGTGGCGGTGCTGATCATGGAGGAAATATAGAGGTTATCCGTGCCGTTCAGCAGCTGTCCCCCGGCTTTATAGGAGAACATATGCCGCACGTCCCGGAAAATGGACTTCTTTTCCTCCCGGGGCAGCTCCGCCTTTTCCCGGATAAAGGGGTACAGAGCATCGGCCTTGCGGGAGACATAGAAGTTGTTGGCCACGGTCATGGTGATCTGCACCGTCAGGTACACCGTAAAATTCCGGGTGGTCAGCAGCAGGACGATCTGGGCCGCCGTGGTCAGCAGCTTGAAGAGCATGGTGTATTTGGAAATCAAATACCGCTTCTGGTCCGCCTGGATGATGCTGGATTTGTAAACCAGAAGGTAGGAGCAAACGGAGTTTGCCAGGAACATGAGATAATACAGCACCAGATGGAAGCTGTCGATCTCGGATTTCACCAGCACCCGCAGGAAGGGCACCAGGGCCAGGCCGATAGAACCCACCGTCAGGGCGATGATCCGGTAGATGGTTTTATAGTAGCCCATGAGGGCTGTCAGCCGTTTGGTATCCCCCTGGGCCAGAGGCTTGTAGAGGGAGAACACCACCACATCCGCAAGCCCCAGCTCCGTCAGGGATAGCACGTCCAGAATGCTGGTATACAGGCCGTTGACACCCAGGTATTCTTCTCCCAGCACCCGCATAAATACGGTACGGGACACAAAGCCCAAGAGCGTCACCACCAGCTGGGCCGCCGCTCCGAAGCGGAAATTCCGGAAGGTATTGCTGAGCCGGGATTCATTGTTTTTATCCACAGGATACCCCCTTACTTGTGGAGTGTTCCGGCTTCTCCCCCTTCCGGGTGCCGCCGCTCCTTAATTTTTCCCTATTCTACCGCAAAATCCACCAATTTACAAGTGCAAAAATCCGCCGCAGCCAGGGGGCCGCAGCGGAAAAGGATTTAGACTTTGCAGACCTTTTGCCGTGACCCCGTCAAAAGGCCGTAGGTCTTCGGCAGGAACCGCCGGAGAAACACAGAAAGGCCGATGCAGAAGGCAAACATCACAAAGGGCATCCCCAGGTATTCCAGCAACTGGGCCAGGGTCGTAGGCGGCACCAGCTTGTTCACCAACTTAAAGAAAACGATCATGGTCATCTGGTGGAACAGATAAATATCCAGGGAGAAGGGCATAAGCCAGCGAAGGAACCGCCCCGGCTCAAAATCCGTGGCGCAGACCAGCCAAAAGGCCACACCTGCAAGAACGCACAGCTTTTGCAGCAGCGGATTTTTTGTCAGTGCCGTTATCAGCACCAGTACCCAGTAGGCCATGGACAGCGGCCACTTTCTCTTGACGCTGTCCAAATGCAGGTCCAGTTGTACCACGCTGGCCCCCAGAGTGAAAAAGCAGATGGCCTCGGTGGTAAGGGTCAAATACCGGGTTTTGGGCAGCAGATACAGGATCAAAACGGCCATGGCCGTCAGTTTTGGGGCCTTTTTTGTCAGCCAGCCAACGATTGGTGCCATCAGGTTCATGATGAACAGGTCCCGCAAAAACCACAGATGGTACACCATGGGCCCCCCGGACCGGGTACCAAAATAGCCGTCCAGCCACTCCCCCAGGCCCCAATCCAGGATCCGCTCCTTGGAAAAGAAAGCCGCCGTGGCAGGGATGGACTGGCAGAGGATGTAAAAAAGGATCCACAAGGTGTTGAGCAGCACATAGGGCACCGCCAGAGTGCGGCACTTCTTCTTCATATTGTCCTTCCAGGTAAAGGGCTTCCGGAACAGCAGCACCCCGGCGATCAGAAAAAATCCCGGTACCGCACAGCGGGGGATCACCTCCGAGCCCAGAAGCTTCAGCGTCTCCAGCCACCTTGGGGTCTCAAAGGCTACGCTGCCTCCGGCCATATTGACCCCCTCCTGGCAGGAATGGATAAACACCACCATAAAGGCAAACCAGAGCTTGGCCAGATCCAGCCGCCGGGAGGCTCTGGGGGATATGACATAGGAATCCTTCATGCGCGCTCCTTTTCCCTTCCCACCGGGAAGAACCGTTAATATATACCTTATTTTATCGCAAAAGGAAAAACTTTACAAGCCTTTCTTTTGCGGCACTCCCGCCGGTTTCAGATTTCTGTCCTGCTGTCCCTGTGCACTGCAACGCGCTCCTGCCTGGTGTTCCACCGCTACCGCAAGTCTCACCCACCCCTGTCTTCGGACTGCGCAGAATAAAACGCGCCGGGCTGCCGCAATTTTCTTGTTGCGACAGCCCGGCTTTTTCTATTTTACTAATACTGCGGAGCCAACAACTGTGTCCCATCCCGCAGCTCTACATAGGAGACCTCTTTCAAATCAACGGGGCTGACCAGCCCCAGGCTCCCATGGCCCTGGGGGTCAAAGGAGGTGGGCCGTAGGGCCACCGTGGAGCCGTCCTTCAATACCACCTGGGAGAGGGCCAACACCCCCATGGTCCGCATGTCCGATGAGTCCACCGGCTGGAAGGCTGCCTCTGCCCCCATGGTTCCCAGTTTGAAGGAGGTCAGGGTCAGGCTGGCCCCATTGGCACTGACGGTCACAGGCTGGGAAATCAGCTCCAGCTGTCCGTCGTTCAGGTGGTCAAAAACGATTTCAAAGTCCCAGGGGCCCTCCGCAAGGATGGTTCCTCCCCCTCCATCCCATTGGGTCAGGTCTGTCAGATGAAGGATATAGGGAACTCCTGCCTCAAAGGACACGGCATCCGGGCTCGTTTTCTGATTCATGCGAATAAGAACCGAAACTTCCTTTCCCACCGGGTCATCGAAAACCCAGGTGCTGGTGCCAAAGGGGCTTGCGTCCGTGGGAGAGGCGCCTTTGGGGAAGAAGGCGCTCTCCAGCCGGTCTTCTCCCGGCACCTTTCTGGGTTGTAAAGCTACGGATTTCCCGGAGAAGGGCTTTTCCCCGGTGATGCGGAGTTTGATATAGGCGGTTTTCGGCTCCGCAATGGCGGATTCCAGGGTCACCGTATAGCCGTTGACGGTTACACTTCCCCCGATTTCTTTGGTGCTGTTGGCGATCAGCTCCATCTGTCCCTGGGTCAGGGGCTGATTCTGCTCCCGGGCGAAATAGGCCTGGAACCAAGCCGTTCCGGACAGCACCGCATACCCGCAGCCTGCCAACAGCAGCAGCACAGCCACCACCGCTGCGATCAGCACCGGCCGATACGCTCCCCGGCCCCGGCCATCGGCTTCGTGGTAAAAGCCTTCGTCAATGGTGCCCAGCTCTACAAGCAATTCCATTCCTGTCATAGCGCCATCCCCTCCTGTTCCAAAAAGGTGTAAAGCCGGTTGCGGGTTCTCAGCAGCTGCATTTTCACCTTGCTCTCCCCCAGACCGTACCGCTGGGAGATTTCGCTGATGGAATCTCCATACAAATACCGACGCAAAAACAAAATGCGGCTTTGCTTTGGGAGCTCCCGGAGAAAGGCCTCCAACAGGGCTCTGATTTGTCGGCTTTCCATTTGAAGCTCCTGCCGGGTATCCGGAATGCACTGTTCCAATTCCGCCGTCAGGGCCACCAGCTGCCCGTTACGCTTTTCCGCCTGCCTCCAATCCAGCCGGTCAAAGGCCAGATTCCGGCAAATCCGCTGCAAAAACGCCAGAAAATACCTGGGTCTCTCCGGCGGAATGGTCTGCCAGGCCCGCAAATATGTATCGCTTACATTTTCCTCCGCATCCTGACGGTTTCGCAGAATGCGCTCCGACAAAGGGAGCAGTTTTCCCCCATAGGCGAGTCTGGTCTCCTCAATGGCCTGTTCCTCTCTGCGCCAGTACAGTTCCATAATTTTGCTGTCCTCCACTATTTTTCCCTCCTGTCAATTCTGGGTTTCACTTCTATAGACGGAATCCACGACCATTCGGTCACAGTTTTTTTCAAAGACACAAATTATTTTTCACAATACCACGAAGCGACGGAAAAAGCAAATCGGCTGCACAACAAAAAACGCCCGGCTCAAAAGCCGGACGCAAAATAATAATAGAACCCAACGGACCTCTTTTTGAATTTGCGCTTCACACAAGGAATGCCGTCGCCAGTCCGACGTGCGCAAAACAAAAACGCCCAGCCGATTGGCCGGACGTTCTGGTGGAGCTGCTAGCCAGATTTGAACTGGCTACCGGCTTCCCAAAAAGCCTTGCTTTTCGGGAACCCTACTGACCTCTTTTTGAATTTGCGCTTCGCGCAAGGGGATGAGGTCGCCAGTCCGACGTGCGCAAAACAAAAACGCCCAGCCGATTGGCCGGACGTTCTAGTGGAGCTGCTAGCCAGATTTGAACTGGCGACCTCATCCTTACCAAGGATGCGCTCTACCGGCTGAGCTATAGCAGCATATGAAGCGTTCGATTGATTAAAAAAGTGGAGCTGCTAGCCAGATTTGAACTGGCGACCTCATCCTTACCAAGGATGCGCTCTACCGACTGAGCTATAGCAGCGTCTCCGCCGAATGCTTGGGTATTATATAACGAAAACCCGGATTTGTCAAGGGAAATTTCAAAATTTGTCAGAATTTTTCTGAAATGGTTTTTTACCCTGGATTTTGAGCCTTGGCGGGAATAAATGAAGCGGCGGACACAGAAGTAGAACGTTCTCAAAACGTCCGTACTTCCACCCCGCCCAGGTCATATGCGGGAACACCTCAGCGAAACCGTAGGGAACGGCCTATGTGCCGTTCCGGAAACGTCCCGATTATAACCCGTGCGAATAAACGGAACTACGCAATGTAGCGGCGATGATTCATCGCCATAAAACGTTGCAAATACAACCCATGTGGTCAAAACGGATCCACCTACCGATTATGTCATTCCGAGCGAGTGAAACAGAGCCGAGGAATCCACTCAAGTGGCAAGCTTTTCCTTGTGTTGGTTCTTTATCCAACGTGGTGGATTCCTCCGCTCCGCTTGCGCTACGGTCGGAATGACATAACGAGGAACGTATCCAATATTTTCAGGAACAGTTCCGTCCTTTCAGGTACGGAACGGCACATAGGCCGTTCCCTACGGTTTCGCTGAAGGGTGGAGTCTTTTTCATCATAGGGAGTTGTATTCCCAACGGGCGGGCATGATCGCCGTCCCTACATACATGTCAGGGGGTAGTTCCGTTCAACTACACAGGTGGTATTCGTTACGTTGTATGGCGATGGATCATCGCCGCTACATTGCGTAGTTCCTTTCAACCGCACAAGTTATATTCGGAACGTGGCGGGCGGCTAGTAGCCGATAATTGAATGTGTGATTGCTCCCGGCAATCATTGGTTTTTAATTCTCTGCGCGGAGCACCACCCCTACTGGCGTAATACCATTTATTCGCACGGAGTTGTATTTGCAGCGTCCCCGGAACGGCACATAGGCCGTTCCCTACGGTTTCGCTGGGAGGTCTGCTTTTTCTATCGACGTATTCAAAGAACGTCCGGTTTTTGTTCCCAGGGGGGCACTTGACAGCATTGGGTGCAAAAATAACTGTCAACTGTAAACTGTCAACTGCAAACTCCCCTCCAAATTGTCAATTGTCAATTTAAGACGAAAAATGCCTGCCACAAACGTGACAGGCATGATTTTTCGTGCATTACACCAGCTCGATGACAGCCATCTCGGCTGCGTCGCCACGGCGGGGGCCGGTGCGGGTCACTCTGGTGTAGCCACCGTTGCGCTCAGCGTACTTGGGAGCGATCTCCTTGAACAGCTTGTGGGCAACATCTTCCTTGGTGATGAAAGACAGCGCCTTGCGGTAAGCGGCCAGGTCGCCCTTCTTACCCAGGGTGATCATCTTCTCAACCACGGGCTGCACTTCCTTCGCACGGTAGAAAGTGGTTTCCATTTTGCCGTTCTCCAGCAGATCGGTTACCTGCTGACGCAGCAGGGCCTTTCTCTGTGCGCTGGTCTTGCCCAGCTTACGAGTGCCAAACATGTGCGTTTCCTCCTCTTTAAGCGATTAGTTGTTGCTGCCAGATTCTTCGCTGGCCAGGGACAGACCCATCATTTCCAGCTTCTTCTGTACTTCGTCCAGGGACTTCTTGCCCATGTTCCGGACCCGCATCATATCCTCACCGGTCTTGTCGATCAGGTCGGCAACGGTGTTGATGTTGGCCCGCTTCAGGCAGTTGAAGCTACGGACAGACAGATCCAGCTCGTCGATGGTCATGGAGAGCTTTGCATCCGGATGGTCAGCCACCTTCTCAACAACCGTAGAACTGCTGGTGACAGCATCGGACAGGTTGGTGAATACGGTCAGATGATCGCTCAGGATCTTTGCACCCAAAGACACGGCGTCCTTGGCGGAAATCGTAGAATCTGTCCAGACCTCAAGGGTCAGTTTATCGAAATCGGTTCTGTCACCGACACGAGTGGGCTCCACGGCATAATTCACCTTGGTAACAGGGGAATAGATGGAGTCGATGGGAATCACACCAATCACGGTCTGCGGCGTCTTGTTCCGGTCAGAGGAAACATAGCCGCGGCCCTGAGAAAGGGTGATCTCCATGTTGAAAGTGGCATCCTCACCCAAGGTGCAGATGTGCAGCTCGGGGTTCAGGATCTCAACGTCCGCGTCAGCCTTAATATCGCCGGCGGTAACCTCGCAGGGGCCCACAGCGTCGATATGCACGGTTTTGACACCGGGAGTATGAAGCTTGGGAATGAGCCGCTTCACGTTCAGCACGATCTCCGTCACGTCCTCGGTCACACCGGGGATGGTGGAGAACTCATGCTGGACCCCCTGGATCTTCACAGAGGTGGCAGCGTAACCGGGCAGGCTGGACAGAAGGATCCGTCTCAGAGAGTTGCCCAGAGTCATTCCGTAGCCGCGCTCCAGAGGCTCCACAACATACTTGCCGTAGGAAGGGTCCTCTGCGGAATCAAAACAGCTGATACGGGGCTTTTCAATTTCTACCATGAATCAAAACCCTCCTTAGATAGGTGGGGAGTTTCCTCCCCACGGAATACTTGCATACGAACAGGGGGCAGATTATTACTTGGAGTACAACTCGACGATGAGGTGCACAGCGATATCGAAGTCGATATCGTCCTTGGTGGGCATAGCAATAACCTTACCCTGGAGGGTGTTCTTATCACGGTCCAGCCACTTGGGAGCAGCAACAAAAGCATCGTCTTCCTTCAGCTTCTTGAAGAAGGCGTTGGAAGCGCTCTTTTCGCAGACAGCAATGACATCGCCGGGCTTTACCATGTAGCTGGGGATGTCCACACGACCGCCGTTGACGGTGAAGTGGCCATGGTTCACCAACTGACGGGCCTGACGACGGGTGTTGGCGAAGCCCAGACGGTAAACAACGTTGTCCAGCCGACGCTCGACCAGGGTCAGCAGGTTTTCACCGGTGTTGCCCTCGGCACGAGCGGCCTTGTCATAGTAGTTCCGGAACTGCTTTTCCTGGATACCATACACAAATTTGACCTTCTGCTTCTCGGTCAGCTGAGTGGCGTACTCAGACTTCTTCGCTCTTCTCTGGCCGCCGGGGTTCTTGTTGGAAGTCTTGGAATAACCCATCGCGGCAGGAGAAACGCCCAGCGTTCTGCAACGCTTCAGCACGGGCTGCATATTCTTAGCCATTTCGCAAAATTCCTCCTATACCTAAATCAGACTCTACGTCTCTTGGGGGGACGGCAGCCATTGTGGGGAATGGGGGTGACGTCCTTGATCATGACAACTTCCAGGCCGGCAGTCTGCAGGGCGCGGATCGCAGCCTCACGTCCCTGGCCGGGGCCCTTTACATAAACCTCAACGGTCTTCAGGCCATACTCCATAGCAGCCTTGGCAGCGGTCTCAGCCGCAGTCTGGGCAGCGTAGGGAGTGGACTTCCGGGAGCCACGGAAGCCCAGTCCGCCGGAAGAAGCCCAGGACAGGGCATTGCCTTCCAGGTCGGTAATGGTGACCATGGTGTTATTGAAAGAGGAACGGATATGTGCCGCACCCTTCTCTACAACTTTGCGCTCGCGACGGCGCTTTACAACCTTCTTAGTAGCTTTGGTAGCCATTTACATATCCCTCCTTACTTCTTCTTGTTTGCAATGGTCTTCTTGGGACCCTTGCGGGTACGGGCGTTGGTCTTGGTGCGCTGACCGTGGCAGGGAAGGCCACGACGATGACGCAGACCACGGTAGCAGCCGATTTCGCTGAGGCGCTTGATGTTCATAGCGGTCTCACGGCGCAGGTCGCCCTCGATGATATACTGATGCTCAATGGCTTCACGAAGCTGAGCTTCCTGATCCTCGGTCAGGTCCTTCACACGGATGTCGGGGTTAATACCGGTCTTTGCCAGCACCTCGGCAGCCCGGGCGGGTCCAATGCCGTAGATATAGGTCAGGGCAACTTCGATCCGCTTGTCGCGGGGAAGATCAATACCAGAAATACGTGCCATATTCTTTCAGCACCTCCTATTAGCCTTGTCTCTGCTTGTGCTTGGGGTTTTCGCAAATTACCATAACGCGACCCTTGCGCTTGATGATCTTACACTTTTCGCACATGGGTTTAACGGACGGTCTTACCTTCATACTGTTTAACCTCCATATGAGAATGGGTTCTCTTAGTTTACTTGCTTCTCCAAGTGATCCGGCCTTGGGTCAGATCATAAGGAGACATTTGAACGGTTACCTTGTCACCGGGCAAGATCTTAATGAAATTCATTCGGAGCCTGCCGGAAATGTGTGCCAGAATGGTGTGTCCATTGCCAATGTCCACTTTGAACATTGCGTTCGGCAGTGCATCGGTTACGATGCCCTCAAGTTCGATTACGTCGTCCTTAGCCAAGTCATTAACCTCCTAGGTCGTTTGCTTGCATGTCCCGGCTCAGGGAAGCCAGGTCTCTTCGTAATTCGCCGTTGAGCACTTTGTCGCCGGAGCGTAGCTTCTCAGCAACTCTGGTCTCAGATCGAAGTACCTTTTCTACGTGTTTGCGTTTTTTCCGCTTGGGCTTTTCCACAGGTCTGTTCTTCCCGTTGACCAGAGTCACAAATTGGTCGTCGGTGTCAGCGACATAGAACAGTATGCCCTGATCTCTGCCCGCCGTGGAGAGTACCACATCCGCAACGGAAATCGTGGTTTTCTCTGGGTCCATAGTCAAAGTCCTTCGGTGACGGTGAGTATTTCCGGCTCGCCGTCGGTGATGAGTACAGTATTTTCATAGTGGGCAGCCAGCTTGCCATCGGCGGTCACCGTGGTCCACTTGTCCTTCAGGACATTCACCTCATAGGTGCCTTGGCACACCATGGGCTCCACGGCAATGACCATTCCGGGAAGCAGTCTGGGCCCCCGGCCGGGATTTCCGAAATTGGGAACCTCCGGCTCCTCATGCAGCTGTCGTCCTACGCCGTGACCCACGAAAGAACGAACAACTGAAAAACCGTTAGACTCCACGTACGTCTGTACGGCATGGGAGATATCCTGCACACGATTTCCCTTTTTGGCGAAAGCAATGCCCTCAAAGAAGGACTGCTTCGTCACATCGATCAATCGCTGTGCCTCGGTGCTGATGGCACCACAGGCAAAGGTTGCTGCGCAATCTCCATGAAATCCCTCGTAAAACGCCCCCACGTCAACGGAGACGATGTCTCCCTCTTTCAGGATGTATCCGCCGGGAATCCCGTGGATCACCACTTCGTTGACAGAGATGCAGGCGCTTGCGGGGAAGCCGTAAAGGTGCAGGAACGAAGGCTTCGCTCCCTGACTGACAATAAAGTCGTGAACGGCTCGGTCAATTGCCTTGGTCGATACGCCGGGTTTCACCAGCTGGCCTGCTAAGGCCCGGGCACCGGCCGTGATCCGGCCGGCAGCCCGCATCGCCTGAATTTCACGTTCATTTTTGATCGTGATCATGCCTTTGCCCCAATGGTCTTCAAGATTTCCTCATTGGCACCCTCAATGGACTGGTTGCCGTTGACGATGTGCAGCCGACCCAGCTTTGCATAGTAGTCCTTCAGCACTTCCGTGGAAGCGTGATAGACCTCCAGCCGCTTGAGCACGGTTTCGGGAGCGTCGTCCTTGCGGATGATGAGCTCGCCGCCGCAGCTGTCGCAGACACCCTCCTGCTTGGGGGGCTTGGCGACCACATGATAGCTGGCACCGCACTTGGAGCAGACCCGACGGCCGCCCATGCGCTGCGCAATATCATTGTCGTCCACCTCGATGGAAATCACATGGTCAATACGAACGCCCTTGGCCTCCAGAGCCTCTGCCTGGGCCAGCGTGCGGGGCACGCCGTCCAGGATGAAGCCGTTGGCACAATCCGGCTGGGCCACACGCTCCGCGACGATGCCGAGAATCAGCTCGTCGGGAACCAGGCCGCCTTCGTCCATGTATTTCTTTGCTTCCTTACCCAGGTCAGAGCCATTGGCAATGGCCTCACGAAGCATGTTCCCGGTAGAAATGGCGGGGATGGAGAGCTTTTTTACAAGCAGCTCCGCTTGGGTCCCCTTTCCGGCGCCGGGCGCGCCCAGTAGAATGAGATTCATCCTGCCATACCTCCTTCTTAATCCAGGAAGCCTTTGTAGTGCCGCATGAGCATCTGCGCCTCCAGCGCCTTCACGGTCTCCAGGGCAACGCCCACGACGATGATGACGGAGGTGCCGCCGATGGCCAGGTTCCGGACACCATTCATCAGGTTACCGGCCACGATGGGCAGCAGGGCGACGATGCCGAGGTACACAGCACCAAAGACAACGATCTTGTTAATGACCTTCTGGATGAAGTCGGCGGTCGGTCTGCCGGGACGGAAGCCCGGGATGAATCCACCGTTCTTCTTCAGGTTGTTGGCGATCTCCACGGGATCGTACTGGATGGTGGAGTAGAACCAGCTGAAGAAGAAAATCATCAGGAAGTAGATCACCGCATAGGTCCAGCTGTTGGAGCTCCATACGTGCTCATACCACCAGCCGGAGGTGTGACCGGTAAAGGCACAGATCGTGGCAGGCAGGGAGCAGATGGACTGGGCGAAGATGATGGGCATCACACCGGACATGCTCACCTTGATGGGCAGGTTGGTGTTCTGGCCGCCGTAGACCTTCCGGCCCACGACCCGCTTGGCATACTGGATAGGGATCCGGCGCTCGGCATCGTTGATGAAGATGATGAACAGGATCAGAGCGATCATGCCCAAGAGCACCACGATGGTCTGCCACCAGGCCATGGAGAACAGAGTGCCCACCATGCCGGGGATGCCGGAGATGATATTGGCAAACAGGATCATGGAGATGCCGTTGCCGATACCGAACTCGGTGATCTGCTCACCCAGCCACATAACGAAGGCAGAGCCTGCGGTGAAGGTCAGAACGATGACCATGGCCGGCAGGAAGCCCTGCTGGGTGACGATGGAGAAGCCGGAAGCGGTGTAGTTGACGAGCATCTGGTAGTAAGCCCAGCCCATCAGCAGGCCCAGACCAACGGTGGTATACCGGGTGATCCGGGCGATCTTCTTCTGGCCTTCCTCGCCCTCTTCCTTTGCCATCCGCTCCAGGGCGGGAATGGCAATGGTGAGCAGCTGGATGATGATGGATGCGTTGATGTAGGGCTGAATGCTCAACGCAAAGATCGTGGCTCGGCTGAAAGCGGAGCCGGACATGGCGTTGTACAGGCCCAGGATCGTGGAAGACAGAACACTGTCAAAGTAGTTGGTAAGTGTAGCAGTGTCGATATACGGGACGGGAATCACGTTACCGGCCCGGTAGATCAGCAGAATGAACAGTGTGAAGATGATCTTCTTGCGAAGTTCAGGGATCTTCCATGCATTCTTAAGCGTCTCTAACACTTACACCACCTCGGCCTTTCCGCCCGCCTGCTCGATCTTTTCCTTAGCAGACTCAGAGAAAGCCGAAGCCTTAACGGTAAGCTTCTTGGTCAGTTCGCCGCCGGCCAGAACCTTCAGGCCGTAGGGGCACTCACCCAGGATACCGGCAGCCTGCAGGGCAGCCACATCCACAACGGCACCGTCTTCAAAACCGTTCATCAGGCCCACATTGACGGAGGTCAGGGGCTTGGCGAAGATGTTGTTAAAGCCGCGCTTGGGGATACGGCGGGACAGAGGCATCTGGCCGCCTTCGAAACCGACGCGGACCTTGCCACCGGAACGGGCCTTCTGGCCCTTGTGGCCACGACCACCGGTCTTACCGTTGCCGGAAGCGATGCCGCGGCCCTTGCGCTTGCCCACAAAAGTGGAACCTGCGACAGGAGAGAGTTCATGGAGCTTCATATCTGTTCTCCTCCTTATTCAACTTCGGTAACCTGCAGCAGGTAGCCGATCTTGGCGATCTTGCCGCGGGTCTGGGTGTTGTCCGGCTGGATGGTGGTCTGGCCGATCTTGCGAAGGCCCAGGCTCTCAGCGGTAGCGATGTGCTTTTCCAGACGGCCGTTCAGGCTCTTAACAAGCGTAATTTTCAGGTTTGCCATGTTAATTGCCCTCCTTAACCAACGATTTCTTCCACGCTCTTGCCACGGATCGCAGCAACCTGCTCAGGAGAACGCAGACTCGTCAGGCCAGCCATAGTAGCCTTGACCACGTTCTGAGGGTTGTTGGAGCGCAGGCACTTTGCGCAGATATTCTTGATGCCGACAGCCTCCATAACGGCACGGACAGCGCCGCCGGCGATAACGCCGGTGCCCTCGGGGGCGGGCTTCAGCAGAACGGTGCCGGCACCGAAGATGCCGATCACATCGTGGGGAATGGTGTCACCGGCCAGAGAGACCTTGACCATGTTCTTCTTGGCATCGGCGATGCCCTTCAGAATGGCCTCGGAAACTTCAGCGGCCTTGCCCAGACCGTAACCCACGGTACCCTTGCCGTCACCGACGACCACCAGAGCGGAGAACTTCATGACACGGCCGCCCTTTACGGTCTTGCTGACACGGTTCAGGTAAACGACCTTCTCAATGAGCTCGGGAGCTTCATTGTTCGGAGTCTTATTGTAAGCCATTTGATTTCCTCCTCTTCCTTAGAACTCGAGACCGCCCTCGCGAGCACCCTCAGCCAGAGCAGCAACACGGCCATGGAAAATATAGCCGCCGCGGTCGAACACGACCACATTGATGCCCTTTGCCTTGGCACGCTCTGCCAGGACAGCGCCCACCTTCTTGGCACCTTCGCAGTTGCCGGTGAGACCCTCAAATTCCTTCTCCAGCGTATTGGCGGAAGCCAGAGTAACGCCGTTCACGTCGTCGATGATCTGGGCGTAGATGTTCGCGTTGGAACGGAACACGTTCAGACGGGGACGCTCGGGAGTGCCGGAGATTTTGCCACGAACACGGACATGCCGCTTCAGGCGCATTGCATTCTTATCAATTTTGCTGACCATTTCGGCACACCTCCATTACTTCTTACCACCGGTCTTACCAACCTTGCGGCGGATGACTTCGGTGGAGTACTTGATACCCTTGCCCTTGTAGGGTTCGGGGGGACGCTTGCTGCGGACCTCGGCAGCGAACTGGCCGACGACCTGCTTGTCAATGCCCTTGATGATGATCTTGTTGGGGGTGGGAACTTCGATGGTGATACCGGGGATCTCGTCCACGAACACTTCGTGGGAGAAGCCCAGACGCATGACCAGCTGGGTGCCCTTCTTCTCGCAGCGGAAGCCAACGCCGTTGACCTCCAGCTCCTTGCTGAAGCCCTTCTCAACACCCTCGACCATGTTGTGCAGCAGGGTCCGGGTCAGGCCGTGCAGGCTCTTGTGCAGGTGCTCCTCATCGGGACGGTTTACAGTCAGCTCATTGCCCTCGACCTTCAGGATCATGTCGGGATGGAAGGTGTAGCTCAGAGTGCCCTTGGGGCCCTTCACGGTAACGGCATTGCCCTCGGCGATGTCAACCGTGACGTTTGCCGGAATGATAACCGGCTTTCTACCAATTCTAGACATTTCTGAATCCTCCTTACCAGACGAAAGCCAGGACTTCGCCACCAATGTGGTTCTCGCGAGCCTTCTTGTCGGTCATAACGCCCTTGGAAGTGGAAACGATCGCGATACCCAGGCCCTTGAGAACCTTGGGCAGCTCCTCGGCGCCGGCATACACTCTCAGGCCGGGCTTGGAAACGCGGCGCAGACCGGTGATGGCCTGCTGCTTCTTGGCCAGGTACTTGAGGGTGATGTGGATCACGCCCTGGTTGCCGTTGTCAACCACAGTATAGGACTTGATGTAGCCCTCGTCCAGCAGAATCTGGGCAATAGCCTTCTTCAGGTTGGAAGCGGGGACATCCACGGTTTCGTGCTTTGCAGAATTCGCATTCCGGATACGGGTCAGCATATCTGCTACGGGATCGGTGATTTGCATGTTTATATCCTCCTTTAAGAAGTTACGGGCTTAACCCGTTGAAGGCCCGGGGGTATCCGGGGAATGCGACGCTCAGAAGAGCGTCCATCTTCCCGGGACTTCCCAAACCTTTTTCACATTTGATTCGACCTAAGCGAGCAGATTACCAGCTGGCCTTGCGGACACCGGGGATCTGGCCCTTGTAGGCCAGCTCACGGAAGCAGATACGGCAAACACCGTAATCCCGCAGGTAAGCGTGGGGTCTGCCGCAGATCTTGCAGCGATTGTAGCGGCGGCTGGAGAACTTGGGCTCAGCCTGCTGCTTCAGGATCATAGACTTCTTTGCCATTTCGGTATCCTCCTAATCAAGCGGTGAAGGGAGCACCCAGGAGGTTCAGCAGCTCCTTGGCTTCCTCGTCGGTGGTAGCAGTGGTGCAGATGCAGATATCCATACCACGGATCTTGTCCACCTTGTCGTACTCGATCTCAGGGAAGATCAGCTGCTCTTTCAGACCGAAGGCGTAGTTGCCCCGACCGTCGAAGGAGTTGGGGTTGATGCCGCGGAAGTCACGGACACGAGGCAGGGCCACATTGAACAGACGGTCCAGGAACTCGTACATCTTGTCGCCGCGGAGGGTGACCTTTACGCCGACGGTTTCACCTTCACGGACCTTGAAGTTTGCAACGCTCTTACGGGCCTTGCAGGTAACAGGCTTCTGGCCGGTGATGGTGGCGATATCCTTGCAGATGGCCTCAATTTCCTTGGCATTGTTCTTGCTCTCGCCGCAGCCGACGTTCACAATCACCTTGTCCAGCTTGGGGATCTGCATAACGCTCTTGTAGCCGAACTTCTTGTTCAGAGCAGGAGCGATCTCAGCAACATAGGTATCTTTCATTCTGTTAGCCATTATAGATTACTCCTTTCTTAGATTTCGGCGCCGCACTTGCGGCAGATGCGGACCTTCTTGTCACCGTCCATCTTGTAGCCTACCCGGACGCCCTTGCCGCACTTGTCGCAGTACAGGGCAACCTTGCAGGTACGGATGGGGGTCTCCTTCTTGACGATGCCACCGGTCTCGCCCTGACGGCGGGGCTTGGTGTGGCAGGTCGCAACGTTGACCTTCTCTACAATGACCTTGTTCTCGCTGGGCATGGCCACCAGGACCTTGCCCTTAACGCCCTTGTCCTTGCCGGACAGGACGATAACGGTATCGTTCTTTTTAATGTTCATTCTTCGGTTCCCCCATTAGATGACTTCGGGCGCCAGGGAGAGGATCTTCATGAAGTCTCTCTCACGCAGCTCACGGGCCACCGGTCCAAAGATACGAGTGCCGCGGGGATTCTTGTCGTCCTTGATGATGACGGCGGCGTTCTCGTCGAAACGAACATAGCTGCCATCCTCACGGCGGACACCCCGCTTGGTGCGGACGATGACGGCCTTAACGACCTCGCCCTTCTTCACAGTACCGCCGGGAGCAGCCTTACGGACGGAAGCAACGATGATGTCACCGATGTTGCCGGTCTTGCGCTTGGAGCCGCCCAGAACGCGAATGCAGTGAATTTCCTTAGCGCCGGTGTTGTCGGCAACCTTCAGGTAGCTTTCCTGTTGAATCATTCTCTGCCGACCTCCTTACTTAGCCTTTTCGATAATTCTGACCAGTCTCCATCTCTTGTCCTTGGACAGGGGACGGGTCTCCATGACCTCAACGGTATCGCCGATGCCGCACTCGTTGTTCTCGTCGTGGGCCTTCAGCTTGTAAGTCCGCTTCATGGTCTTCTTGTACAGAGGATGCTGCACGCTGTCCTCGATCGCAACCACAATGGTCTTGTCCATCTTGTCGGAGACAACCTGACCGATTCTGGTTTTGCGGAAAGCTCTGGTATTTTCAGTCATACTTGTTTCCCTCCTCAGATGTTGGTCTCTTTCTCACGAATAATGGTCTTGATGCGGGCAATGTCCTTCTTGACAGCAGCAATCTGCATGGGGTTATCCAGCTGATTGGTGGCATGCTGCATACGCAGCATGAACAGGTCCTTCTTCAGCTCGTCCAGCTTCTTGTTCAGCTCTTCAGCGGACAGATTCTTGATTTCCTTTGCCTTCATCATTATTCACCACCAATCTCAGTTTCTGCTTCCTTGGTGATGATACGGGTCTTGATGGGCAGCTTGTGCTGCGCCAGACGCAGAGCCTCCCGGGCGACTTCCTCG
Organism: uncultured Oscillospiraceae bacterium; assembly: GCA_934589525.1. Lineage (GTDB taxonomy): Bacteria > Bacillota > Clostridia > Oscillospirales > Oscillospiraceae > Faecousia. Next base: position 126,293 of record CAKTOB010000002.1, read on the forward strand.
GAAACGCCGCCGATCTCAAACATCACCTTCTGGTTCTTAACAACAGCTACCCAGCCTTCAGGAGCGCCCTTACCGGAACCCATACGGGTGCCCAGGCCCTTCTTGGAGTAAGGCTTGTCGGGGAAGATCTTGATCCAGACCTTACCACCACGCTTGGTGTAACGGGTCATGGCAATACGGGCAGCTTCGATCTGGTTGCCGGTGATCCAGCCGGGCTCCAGAGCCTGGATACCGAAATCACCATAGGAAACCTTGTTACCGCGGGAAGCAACGCCGGTCATACGACCACGCTGTACCTTGCGGTATTTTGCTCTCTTGGGCATCAGCATTAGCGGTTACCTCCTTCTCTGCGGTAGTTGTTTCTGTCGCCCTGACGACGCTCGCCACCGTTGCGGCGGTCGTTCCGACGCTCGCCGTTGCGGCGGTCACCGTTGCGGCGATCCCGGCGCTCACGGGGAGCGGGTTCGGGAGCAGCGGAACGCAGGGTGGTGTTCAGGACCTCGCCCTTGTAGATCCAGACCTTTACACCGATGCGGCCATAGGTGGTGGCAGCTTCGGCAAAGCCGTACTCGATGTCGGCACGGATGGTCTGAAGGGGAATGGTACCTTCATGATAGCTCTCGGAGCGGGCGATCTCAGCGCCGCCCAGACGGCCGCCGCAGGTGACCTTGATGCCCTTGGCACCCAGGCGGGTGGCCTGCTGCATGGCCTTCTTCATGGCCCGGCGGAAGGAGATACGCTTCTCCAGCTGCTGAGCGATGTTCTCGGCTACCAGCTGAGCGTTCAGGTCGGGAGACCGAACCTCAACGATGTTCAGATTCACGCTCTTGCCCAGCCGAGCCTCTACGTCCTTGCGCAGATTCTCGATCTCGGCACCGGCCTTGCCGATGACCACACCGGGGCGGGAGCAGTGAATGTTGATCTTGACCTTGCCGTTGGACCGCTCGATCTCGATCTTGGCGACACCGGCGGCGTACAGCTTGTTCTTCAGATACTTACGGATGTTGTAATCTTCAACGACCAGGTCGCCGACCTTGTCCTCGCGGGCGTACCAGTGGGAATCCCAGTCCTTGATTACGCCAACACGCAGTCCATGGGGATTAACTTTCTGTCCCATAGCTACCTCCTGATTAAGCCTTCTCGCTCACACCGATGGTGATGT
>CAKTOB010000003.1 GCA_934589525.1 uncultured Oscillospiraceae bacterium
ACGCTTAAACAATTCCATTAATTGTCCAAGGTGTTATAGTTTGTCTTTACGTTATTCAATTTACAAGATGCAGCCGTCACCCAGCGGATGACTTCTTGATTCTATCACGGAGCGTTTTATTTGTCAAGAACTTTTTACATTCTTTTTCAAATTTCGACTTTTGCGCGTCGCCGCTCCGGAAAGCTTAGATATACTATCACAGCGTTCTCACTTTGTCAATAGTTTTTTTAAACTTTTTAAAAAGCCCGGCCTCCTTGGAAGAGGCCGGGCTCAAAAATGCTATCTGTCTTTACTTGACGTCATCGATCAGGCCATAGCCGCCATCGTTTCTGCGGTAGACCACGGCAAAGCACCCGCCGTTGTCCGCATCCCGGAAAGCAAAGAAATCGTGGTTCAGCAGTTCCATCTGCAGCACAGCTTCTTCCCTGGTCATGGGGCACATATAGAAATGCTTTTCCTTCGTAATGGTGATCTTGCCCTCTTCCTGCTCCGGTACGAACGATGTGGTCTCAACGGTACGGCTGAACGCATCCTGGCGAAGACGGCGTGCCAAGCGGGTCTTATTCTTACGGATCTGACCTTCTATGGTTCCTACCGCCGCATCGATGGAGGCGAACATATCAGAAGTGCTCTCACTGGCACGGAACCAGGTACCTGCTCCATGCACCGTAAGCTCTGCCTTATTCTGATTTTTCTCTACAGAAAATACGATGAGTGCCTCCGCGTCATCCTCAAAGTACCGAGCCAGCTTCATGACCTTTTTCTCGGCATAATCATGGACGTTGTCAGGCAGCTTCACTTTCTTTTCACTGTACTGAAATTTCATAATCGGCAACTCCTTTCGTATAACCGGTCCTTCCGGTGTATACAAACTATACCACGATTTACCGATTTCGACAAGGGTCACTCCCCTGCTTTGTCATCCTCGTCCAGCAGCTCCGCCATGGTCAGATTATAAATATTCTCCGCCTTTCGCTCAAAGAGCTTGCTCAGCCGCACGGCCTGACGCTGGTTGGGGGCCAGAAGCTCCAGGGTCATCAGATTACCCACCTCGTCATCCAAGGCCATGATTACAGAAAAATCACCGTTTTCCCGGGGAATGACCTGGGTCTTTACAAAGCTGGACCGGCGCTGGGCACGGTTGAAGCGGGATACCGCATTCTCTGCCTTGCACTTAACGGTATAGGCCACGGAGTCCTCCGTAAGGGCACCGTCGGCACGGCCCTTATCGGTGATCTCATAGGTCTGGTCCTCCAGCTCCCGCAGGTGACCGCTTTCTACCATTTCCGGTACCGCCGTGCAAATATCAAAATAGCTGAGGCACTCATCCTGGAAGCACAGCTCATAGAGCTGCTGAATGGTGATCGGATAGCTCACCCGTGCCATAACAAACAGCACCAGGACCTTGACGTCCATCATATCATGAATAAATCCCAATCTCTGCATTTGCTTCACCTCTTGGTATCATTATACGAAATCTTTGATAAAAATCAAGCACCTGTTGTACCTCTTCCGCATATTTTGGAGCAAAGGAGGAATCATCATGCCAAAATTTTGGGCTTCGGGCACCACCCCGTCCCATAAAGCCGCCTGCAAGCTGCTGAAAGCAGAGGGATTTCAGCTGGCCAATGCGGCCTCCGGGGATCTGCAAGGCGTTTTTCTGGATGTTCCCAGCTTCCGTGGGTCTGGCATTACCCCCGGGACCCTTTCGGAGCTCCTGCCCAAGGGGTGCACCGTTATTGGCGGTGGGCTGTCTGCCCTGGAAGGGCAGGGGTATCCACTCATGGACCTTTTGGAAGATCCGGACTTTACCGCTCAAAACGCGGACATCACCGCCCGCTGCGCCATTCGGCTGGCAATTGATCAGCTGGATGTGACTCTTCGGGGACTGCCGGTACTGATTTTGGGCTGGGGCAGAATCGGGAAACTCTTGGGAAGGTATTTGCTGGCTCTGGATGCCCAGGTTTGCGTTTATGCCCGGAAGGAGGCGGACCGGGCCATGCTCCGGGCGCTGGGGTATGGCACCATTGAAACCCCGCCGGAGGATGCCAGGCTCGACATGTTCCGGGTGATTTTCAACACCGCCCCCGCCCCCTTGCTCTCCGCATCCAAAACCGCTGGCCTGCCGGAGTGTCTTTTGCTGGACCTGGCCTCTGTACCTGGCCTTTCCGGAAGCCGGGTGATTCCGGCCAGGGGACTTCCGGGGCTTCTGGCTCCCGAAAGTGCCGGGGCTTTGATTGGACAGACCGTCATTCGACTGTGGAAGGAGAGATGCACATGAATATCGGCTTTGCCTTTTGCGGCTCTTTTTGTACATATGCCCAGGTTTTCCCTGTTTTTGAAGCACTTTCCAAAAGCCATCGGGTGATCCCGATTTTTTCCGCCGCCTCCGCCGCAACGGACAGTCGGTTTGGCCTTGCCAAGGATTTTATGGCACGGGCCGCCTCCATTACCGGTGTGACACCCCTGACTACTCTGGAGGAAGTGGAGCCCATCGGCCCTAAGGGGCTGCTGGACCTGCTGGTCATCGCCCCCTGCACCGGAAACACATTGGCAAAGCTTGCCCACTCCGTTGCGGACGGTCCCGTTACCATGGCCGCCAAAAGCCAGCTACGAAACGGGCGGCCCATCCTGCTGGCCCTCTCCACCAACGACGCTTTGGCCGGTGCCGCAGAGAACATCGGCAGGCTTCTGCCCAGGAAACACTATTATTTTGTGCCCTTCCGTCAGGACAACTGGGTGAAAAAGCCCACCTCCATGGTTGCGGAGTTTACTCTGATTCCCGCCGCCGCGGAAGCCGCTCTGGAAGGACGGCAGCTGCAGCCCCTGCTGCTGCCGGGAGAACCGGCATAACAGCGCACCCGGCTCTCGAAAAAGCCGGGTGCTGTTTTTTTACAGTTTTTCAATTTCTCGGAGCCAAGCCGCGCCGCTGGCATCACTGGGCATACGCCAGTCGCCCCGGGGACTGAGGCAGACGGAGCCGACCTTCACGCCCTCCGGCAGGCAGCTGCGTTTGAACTGCTGGGTAAAGAACCGGCGATAGAAGGCCTTCATCCACTTTTGAATGGTCTGGGGTTCAAATTCCTCCCGGAAGGCCCGACAGGCCAATGTGTAGATTTTTGTCGGAGAGAAGCCAAAACGCAGCATATAGTAGAGGAAGAAATCATGGAGGGCATAGGGGCCTACCAGGTCCTCCGTGTATTGGCTGATTTTCCCGGAAGCATCCGGCGGCAGCAGCTCCGGGCTGATGGGGGTATCCAAAATGTCCTCCAGGACCTCCTTTGCCCGGGCGAAATGATCATTTTCCGCAATGGAGTCAATCATCCAGCGGATCAGGGTCTTGGGAATGGATGCGTTGACGCCGTACATGCTCATATGGTCCCCATTGTAGGTACACCAGCCCAGCGCCAACTCGCTGAGGTCCCCGGTGCCGACGACGATGCCCCCTACCACACTGGCATAATCCATTAAAATCTGGGTCCGTTCCCGGGCCTGGGCGTTTTCATAGGTGCCGTTCAGAACGCTCTTGTCGTGGCCGATGTCCAGGAAGTGGCCGTCTACCGCCTGGCGGATATTGACTTCTTTTACGGAGATGCCCAATTTTTCCATAAGGTCCAGAGAATTGCGATAGGTCCTGTCCGAGGTGCCGTAGCAGGGCATGGTAACGCCCCACACATCCGTTGCGGGACGACCCAGCTGGGTCATGGCCTCCACCGCCACCAGAAGGGCCAAGGTGGAATCCAACCCCCCAGAGATGCCCACCACTGCCTTGCAGCCCAGGATCTCCAACCGGCGGCGCAGTCCCGCCACCTGCATTTGGAAAATCTCCATGCAGCGTTCATGCCGGTCCTGATGGCCGGAGGGCACAAAGGGCAGTTTATTGACCCTAAACAGGCTGCCGTCAGAGCGCAGCGGCTCCCGGCTTCCCGGAATCAGTTTTTGGGCCAGCATGGGCGCAAAGGCCGCCGCATTATCGGAAAAAGTCTTGTTTTTCCGGCGGTCCGCCCGGATCTGCCCCAAATCGCAGTCCCGGACCAAAAGAGCCTCCGACACCATAGCCTCCTGGGTCTGGCCCAGCAACGTGCCATTTTGGGCGATCAGGCACTGTCCGGAGAAAATCAGGTCCTGGGTGCTCTCCCCCGTTCCCGCGGAGGCGTAGGCATAGATAGAGGATGTAGCGGCGGACTGATGCCTGATAAGGTTCTGGCGATAGGCCCGCTTTCCAATGGTCTCGTTGGAAGCGGAGAGATTCACGATCACCTCTGCACCGCTGAGGGCCAGAATGGAGGAAGGAGGCACCGGTGTCCACAGGTCCTCGCAGATCTCCACGCCAAGCTTCACTCCCTCCCCCAACAGGAACAGGGATTTGGCGGAAACAGGAGCCTGGATACGTCCACGGCTCGGCAGTTCCAAAACCGCCGTATCTGTACGAAGCTGGTTTCCGGAAGCAAACCAACGTTTTTCGTAAAATTCATTGTAATTGGGCAGGTAGGTCTTTGGAACCAGGCCCAACAGCTGTCCACCGGAAAGCACCGCTGCGCAGTTATATAGTTCCCCGTTTAATTGCAGCGGCAGGCCCACCACGGCGGTGACCCCGGGGCAGGACTGAGAGCAGTCCAGAAGCATTTCCAGGCCCTGCAGAACTCCCTCATAAAGGGTGGTCTGAAGAAACAGGTCCTGGCAGGTATACCCTGTTAAACTCAGCTCCGGGAACACCAGGACATCCGTCTTTTTTTCGTCCGCAGTCTTTAGCATCGCCCAGTGGTGTTCCGCATTGCGGATCGGGTCCGCCAAATGCAGCGGAGGCACCGCACAGGCCACACGAATAAAATCCAGCATAATAGGACACTCCGTTCTCGTTTTATTTTCCTTAGTTTATCATGGATCGTATCAAAAAACAACAAGAGCGGCCTGTGAAAACCGCTCTTGTTTTCTGTTTTTTTCTAAGGCCGGTCAAATCCCTGCCAGCTTCCGCAGTTCCTCGGCAATGTCGGTTTCTTCCCAGGTCTTTCCGGGGACACCGAAATGGCCCTTGGCGGCGGTGGAGGAATAGATGGGCTTGCGCAAATCCAGCTTGCGGATGATCCCGGCGGGAGTCATATCGCAGACCTGACGCAGCAGCTCCGTCAGCCGTTCGTCAGAGACCTTGCCGGTGCCGTAGCTGTCCACCCGGACGGACACCGGCTCCGCCACGCCGATGGCATAGGCCAGCTGCACCTGCACCTGCTGGGCCAACCCCGCCGCCACCAGGTTCTTGGCCATATACCGGGCCATATAGGCGGCGCTGCGGTCAACCTTGGTGGGGTCTTTACCGGAGAAGGCACCGCCGCCGTGGGAGAAATAGCCGCCGTAGGTATCTACGATGATTTTCCGCCCCGTAAGGCCTGTATCGCCGTTGGGGCCGCCGATGACAAAGTTACCGGTGGGATTGATGAAAACATGGGGAACGTCCTCTTCCCGGAACCCATAGTCCCTTAAAACCGGGGCAATGACCTGTTCCCGCACATAGTCCCGCAGCTGCTCCATGGGGAAGGCCGCGCTGTGCATAATGGATACCACCACCGTATCCACCCCCACGACCTTTCCCTGATCGTCAAATTCCACTGTGACCTGGGTCTTTCCGTCGGGCCGCAGCAGCTCGTTTTCCTTGACGCACTGGGTCAGCTTGTTGCACAGAGCCCGGCTCAGGGCCGCAGGCAGGGGCATCAGCTCCGGGGTCTGGCTGCAAGCGCCGCCAAACATCATGCCCTGATCTCCGGCACCGCCCACCTGGTCGTTGGTGCCCAGGGCAATGTCCGCGGACTGGGTGTGAATGCGGCACTGGATCTCCACGGTGTCCGCGTCAAAGCCGTCACCGGGGTGGGTGTAGCCGATGGCACGAATGGCCTCACGGGCCACGGCCTCATAGTCCACCTTTGCCTTGGTGGTGATCTCGCCGCAGATCAGGCAGAAGTCCGTGGTGACCATGGTCTCACAGGCCACCCGGGAGCCGGGGTCCTGGGCAAGGCAGGCATCCAGAATGGCATCGGAGATGGAGTCCGCCACCTTATCCGGGTGGCCGTTGGTAACGCATTCAGAGGTGAATAATCTTTTTTCCATTTTTGTTTTCCTTTCTTTCCGGTTCTGTTTTGGATAAAGAAAAACCGCACACCGAAGACCCGATGTGCGAAAAAGCGTAAATCGAATCCTCATCTTTCGTCTGCCGCCGGATTTGGCACCTTGATAAACAGGTTGCCGGGTTTCATCGGGCCGTTCCCTCCACCACTCTTGATAAGGCTTTGTATGCAGTTTTCCAGTATTCTACAAAGGTTTTGAAAAAATGTCAAGAGGTTTTTCTCCACGCGGGTCAAAGTTAACATTTCGGCCATAGACAAACGGTTCATTCCCTGTTAAAATAGGCACAAACACCGAAGGAGTTGACCCTATTGAAAAACTGGCGAAGAAATTTTGAGCGGTTCTGCTACCGCAACCGGGGAAAAGGGATTCCCAACCTGATGCTGTATATCGTGCTGGGCAATGCCGTTGTCTACCTGATCAGCGCCATGGCCGGAAACTATACCCTGTACTATCTTTTGCGGTTTAACCGGACCGCCATCCTCCAGGGCCAGGTTTGGCGGCTCATTACCTATCCCCTGACCCTGATGAACAGCAACATTCTCTTTATGCTGATTTCTCTTTTGTGCTATTATTCCCTGGGCAGCGCCATGGAGCGGCTGTGGGGCACTTTCAAATTCAACCTGTTCTATTTTTCCGGCGTTCTTCTGATGGACCTTTACGGAATGATTTTTGGGTGCAACGCAGATGTCTATTATCTCAATATGAGCCTGTTCCTGGGATTTGCCACGCTGTATCCCCAGTCGGGCTTTCTGCTGTTCTTTATCATTCCCGTAAAAGCCTGGGTGTTTGCCCTGTTTGACCTGGCGGTCATCTTTATCGGCCTGTTTCAAACGCCCTTTACCGCCTACAATCTCTTCCCCTTGGTGGCCCTGGGGAATTACTTCCTGTTCTTTGGAAAGGACGTATTGAATGTCGTGCCCCTTTCCTGGCAGAACAAGCTGCGAAAGCTCTTCCGCAAAGCCCCCAAGCAGCCCAAGGTCATTCAGTTCCATGGAAACCAGCAGCCCAAGAAAGCGGATAAACCAGCCTATACCCACAAATGCACCGTCTGCGGCCGGACCGATGTGTCGGACCCAGAGCTGGAGTTCCGGTACTGCTCCAAGTGCAACGGCTATTACTGCTATTGTGAGGACCACATCAATAACCACACGCACATCCAGTAAACTTTCAAAAAGCACGGGGATGCTGCCGTCATCCGCGTTGGAATCTTGGAAACGGCACAAGCGCTACAAAGGGGGCAGCAATTCTTTGCCGCCCCCTTGTTATATGATCAGGATGTTCTGTTTGTCCATGGGGCGCATAGGATGTGCTATCCTACGATCGCTTAGAGGTGGTACTTATGGAATATCCAACAAATCAGGTCATTTTACGAGGAAGTCTTTTGGAAATACCCCTGTTTTCCCATGAAAGCCAGGGGCAGAAGTTTTACAAGCTCTTTTTGCGGGTCCCCCGGCTGTCCGGGACCGTGGATACCCTGCCGGTGATTTTAAGGGAGCGGCTGTATCGGGAGGCGGACCTGACCGGCGGTGAAAACATCACCGTTTCCGGCAGCATCCGCTCTCACAATCTGCACACGCCCCAAGGACGGCGGCTTCTGATTTTTCTCTTTGCGGACACGCTTTTGGCGGAAAACGGCCCGGCCCTGAATGAAGTCACCCTCTGCGGCAATCTTTGCCGGGAACCGAACTATCGGCGGACCCCTTTGGGCCGGGAAATCTGCGATGTCATGCTGGCGGTGCCCCGACCCTCCGGGAAGGCGGACTATCTTCCCTGCATTCTCTGGGGCTCTCTGGCCCAAAAGGGGTCTTTGTGCCATGTGGGCAACCGGCTGGGGCTGGAGGGACGGCTGCAAAGCAGAATTTACACCAAGCTCACCCCGGAAGGTGCCCAGGAACGGACAGCCTACGAAATTTCTGCTCTGACTGCGGAAACGGAATAACTTCCCGCATTGCAAAAGCCTGCTTTCTGTGCTATTCTATCAGCGGTAAGAAAATACCGGCCTTATTCAGATATAAAAGCAAGGATGGATGTTCATGGAAGAGAAAGTACAGGCGATTTTGGACATTCTGGAAGCCCGGTATCCGGAGTCCATGTGCGCCCTACATTACAAAAAGGATTATGAGCTGATGATCGCCGTGCGACTGTCTGCCCAGTGTACGGATGCCCGGGTCAATCTGGTGACCCCGGGGCTCTTTGCCGCCTATCCCACCCTGGAAGCTATGGCGGCGGCCCCCATTGAAGATGTGGAAAACCGTGTGCGCTCCTGCGGCTTTTACAAGCACAAGGCCCGGGACATTGTATTGGCCTGCCAGATGCTGCTGCGGGATCACGGCGGAAAGGTCCCCGGCACCATGGAGGAGCTTTTGAAGCTTCCGGGGGTGGGCCGGAAAACCGCCAATCTGCTGCTGGGGGACCTTTACCGTGTTCCCGGAAGCGTGGTGTGTGACACCCACTGCATCCGCATCTGCGGCAAGCTGGGGCTCAGCCATGGCAAAGACCCGGAAAAGGTAGAGCGGCAGCTGCGCGCCATTCTGCCGCCGGAAAAAAGCAACGATTTCTGTCACCGGCTGGTGCTCTTTGGCCGGGAAATCTGCACCGCCCGGAATCCAAAATGCGGCCAGTGCCCTTTGAGCCCCTTCTGCACGGAGGCAAACGGCAGCGCCCAGTGATTCTTGCCCCCTTGTCCGCATAGACTGTGGACAAGGGGGTGCTTTTGTTTGTCCCGAAAAATACCGCTTTTTTACAGTGCCGTTTTATTGACCGCCGTAAACCTGGTTCTGCGGATGGTCGGTACGGTCTTTGGGGTCTACCTCTCCCGAAAAATCGGGGCCGAGGGCATTGGGCTTTTGCAGCTGACCATGTCTGTGGGAAGCCTTGCCATGATTGCGGGCATCGGCGGCATCCGCACCGCCGCCATGTATCTGACCGCCGAGGAACTGGGCTTCCGCCGCCCCCAGGGTTTACGGCGGGTGCTCTCCGGGTGCATGGTCTACAGTCTGGTGTGCAGTCTGGGGGTTGGGAGCCTTTTATACCTGTTTGCGCCATCCGTCGCCCGGAATTGGGTGGGAAACACCGCCGCGGCAGCGCCCCTGAGGCTCTTTGCCTTCTTTCTTCCCACCGGCTGTTTGTGTGCCCTGATGACCGGTTTTTTTACCGGACAAAACCGCATCGGAACCCTGGCCGTGGTGGAAATTGGGGAACAGCTGGTGACCATGGCCGTCACCCTGGGGCTGCTGCGCTTCTGGGCGGGGACGGATGGGGGCCGGGCCTGCTGTGCCGTGATCCTGGGCAGCGCCCTGGGGACAAGCGGAACCTTACTTGTTCTTGTCATTCTTTTCCTGCTTCAGCGCAATCCCGCAGGGCCCAAATATCCCATGGCCAAGCGGGTCTTATCCGCCGCTGGGCCTTTGGCCCTGGCAGATACCGCCAAATCCGGTATTTCCACACTGGAAAACCTGATGGTGCCCAAGCGGCTGGCATTGGCCGTACCAAACCCCTTGGCACTGTTTGGAGTCCTGACGGGGATGGTTTTTCCGGTGCTCCTGTTTCCTGCCTGCATTCTCTTTGGCCTGTGCGAGCTATTGATTCCGGAGGTGGCCCGATGCCGGTGCAGCGGCCAAGAGGGGCGGATCCGGTATCTGATGCACAAATCTCTGAAGCTCTCCCTGGTGTATGGGCTTTTCTTTGGGGGGCTGCTGTTTTTGCTGGCTCCGGAGCTCTGTTCCCGGCTGTACCACAATGATACCGCCGGGCCCCTTCTGCGGCTGTTTGCCCCGCTGGTTCCCATGCTCTACTGCGATGCCATTACCGATGCCCTGACCAAGGGCCTGGGGCAGCAGCAGTGGGCCATGCGGTTTAATATTTTTACCAGCGCCTTGGATGTTGCCATGCTATTCTTCCTGTTGCCGGTCTACGGTGTCCGGGGGTATTTTATAAGCTTTCTCATTTCCCACGCCATCAACTTTTATCTTTCCATTCAGCATCTTCTGCGCATCACCGGGGAAAAAATCTCCTGGTACGTGGTTGGAGTGAGCTTTTTGTGCGGTGCGGGGAGTCTGTATGCCGCCGGTTTGGTGCCGACCCGGCCGGGGGTACTTTGCTTTATGATCCTCTTTCCCGGCGGACTGTACCTGACGAACATCGTCGGAGATCAGGAACTGCGGTGGTTCCGGCATCTGATTCGGAGGAAACCAAAGAACGTATCGGATGTCAAGACTTGAACCGGAGCCGCTTTGTCGGTTGCTTTTTGACCTTTGGGATGATATAATGAGGAAAACCAACATAAGGAGCCTGATACCATGCGTCTTGAAGCCATTCAAGCCTGTCTCAACAGCAAAAACATGCCCTATGAATACTGGGAGGAACAGGACTGCGGCAGCATTTCCTTTCTCCACCGGGGGCTGAGCTACCATATCTGGGAGTACCCGGCACCGGAACGGGGAGCGGAGAGCAATGTGCGCACCGCCGGGCGGAGCGAGGATTACGAGGGAGACTACGAGGCCAAAATTATTGAGATTTTGCAGGATTTCTGATTGACTTTTTCTTCCTTTTCGAATAGAATGGAGCGTAAGATAAAAGGGAGTAAAGGGCGGGGCTCCCCCGCTGCAAAATCTCGTCATCACGGCGTTTGCCCGGGGTTTTGCGTTATGCTTGAGACTTTTATCACAGTTTTATGCTGTGATGAAGGTCTTCTTTTTTTCCTTCACGCAGCGAATTTCAAGGAGGAAAATGATGGAAATCGCAAGCGTATTCGCAAATCTCATGAATCTGACACCCCAGATGCTCATTATGTACGGTCTGGGCGGGTTCCTCATCTATCTGGCCATTGCCAAGAAAATGGAGCCTAGCCTGCTGCTTCCCATGGGCTTTGGCACCATTCTGGTAAATCTCCCCCTGTCCGGAGCCATCACCCAGGGGGATGTGCCCGGGGCCCTCAGCGTGCTGTTTCAGGCGGGGCTATCCAACGAGCTGTTTCCCCTGCTGCTGTTTATCGGCATCGGCGCCATGATCGATTTTGGGCCTCTGCTGGAAAAGCCCTGGCTGATGCTCTTTGGGGCGGCGGCCCAGTTTGGCATTTTTGCCACCCTGATTCTGGCGGGCTTCTTCTTTGACCTGAAGGACGCCGCCTCCATTGCCATTATCGGCGCGGCCGACGGCCCCACCGCCATCTTTGTGGCCAATGTGCTGGGGTCTAAGTATTTAGGGGCCATTTTGGTGGCTGCCTACAGCTATATGGCCCTGGTGCCCATTTTGCAGCCCCCGGTGATCCGGCTGGTCACCACCAAGAAAGAGCGGCTGATCCGGATGCCCTATCAGAAGGGCAATGTCTCCAAGCGCACCCGGATCCTCTTCCCCATTCTGGTGACCATGCTCTCCGGCCTGGTGGCTCCTGCCAGTGCGGCGCTTGTGGGATTCTTGATGTTCGGCAATCTCCTGCGGGAGTGCGGCGTGCTGAATGCCCTGTCGGAAACCGCCCAGACCACCCTGGCAAACCTTATCACCATTGTTTTGGGCCTGACGGTTTCCAGCCAAATCACCGCCGATGCCTTTTTGCGGCCGGATACCCTGCTGATCCTGGCCCTGGGCGGCCTGGCCTTTATTGGAGATACCGTAGGCGGCGTGCTGTTTGCCAAGCTTGTGAACCTCTTCCTGCCCCAGGACAAGAAAATCAACCCCATGATCGGTGCCGCCGGCATTTCCGCCTTCCCCATGAGCGGCCGGGTGGTGAATCAGATGGGCCTCAAGGAAGACAACCAGAACTTCCTGCTGATGTATTCCATCAGCGTCAACGTCTCCGGCCAAATCGCCTCCGTTATTGCCGGCGGCCTGATCCTCACCCTGATGGGTGTTTAAGGAGGTGAAGACCATGCCCTATCCCAATGCCCTGGTGGAGACCCTGCCCATGCTCGTAAAAGGCATGTTCGGTATCTTCCTGGTGATCGGCACCATCGCCCTGATCACTTGGCTTTTTAATAAACTTTTCCACTAACCCCGAAGGAAGGCCCCGGGGGAATCGGCAGCAGTTGATTCCCCCGGGGCCTCTTAAATTTTTTGCAAAGGCGGAGGGTTCCCATATTGTTTTTTCCGTGCAAAAAAGCTATAATAGCCTCAGACACGATTGGAGGGATACTATGGCGAAGGACTACCAGGACTGGGACGCTTTGGGCCACAGCATCGAAGACATTATTGACCAGGCCATTAAATCTAAAAATTATCAGGAACTGAGCCGGACCATTACACATACCATTGACAAAGCCACTTCCGCCGGATCGGACGCACTGTGGAAGGCGCTGGATCTTTCCGGCACCATGCGGGCCCGGTCCACGACCCGGCAAACCACGGTGACGACCACCGCAGACGCTTCCCCGCAGCCCTCAAAGGCCCCGCTGCCCGCTCTTTACGGCAGCCCCAACGGGCAGACCGCGGCAGGCATTCTGAAAACCTTTTTTGGCGGCATCATGACCGTCGCCGGATTTACCCTGTCCCTGATCTCCGGCATTTTTTCCTTGGTGGGCATGGCCGGTTCCATGGTGGTCCCTTTGTGCTTTGGGGTGGGATTCCTGGGCCTGGGCAGCTGGCTTTTGACCGGCGGCATCCGGGTGTTGGGAAGGGTCAGCCGCTATAAGGTTTACCTGAAAACCCTGGGGCAGAAAACCCACATGAGCCTGGAGCGGCTGGCCAGAAGCGTGGGAAAGAACGAAAAATTTGTCCGCAAGGAGCTCTCCGGCATGATCAGCGAAGGGCTGTTCCTGGAAGGGCACTGGGACAAGGAGCAGAAAAACCTGATCACCAGTGACGAGACCTTCCAGAGCTTTGAACAAAGTCGCATGGAGCTGGAGGCCCGGCAGCGGGAGGAAGCCGCAAGGGCCGCTGTTACGGCTCAGCCCCAGGCCGTCTCCCCCAAGGTTCAGGAGGTTCTGGACCGGGGCAACGCCTATTTGCAGGAAATTCGCCGGTGCAACGATGAAATTCCCGGAGAAGAGATCTCCGCAAAAATTGATCGGATGGATGCCATCGTTCTAAGGATCTTTGAGCGGGCGGAGGCCCATCCGGAGATCATCCCGGACCTGAAAAAGCTCATGGACTATTACCTGCCCATGACCATCAAGCTTCTGAATGCCTATGCGGAAATGGACCGGCAGCCCATCCAGGGAGAAACCATCCAAACCTCCAAGCAGGAGATCGACGCCACTTTGGACACCCTGAATCTGGCCTTTGAAAAGCTGCTGGACTCCGTCTTCCAGGACACCGCCATGGACGTATCCAGCGACATCTCCGTACTGCACACCCTATTGGCCCAGGAAGGGCTCACGGGGGATGATTTTAAAAACAACGTAAAGGAGTAACCCCATGGAACACGAATTTGAAAATCAGGAAACGGTTCCCACCCTGACTCTGGAGCCGGAACTGGAGGAAGTACAGCTTGCCCCCAAGGAAGAAACCGCCCCCGTGGAGGCTCCTGTTCCCCAGCCGGTGCTGACCCCCCAGGAGCAGCAAATGGTGACGGACTTTGCCGCCAAAATCGATTTGGAAAACACCAACCAGGTGCTTCAATATGGCGCAGCCGCCCAGAAGAAAATGGCGGACTTCTCCGATGCCGCCCTGGAAAACGTCCGCACCCAGGATCTGGGAGAGATCGGTGATCTCATTGTGAATGTGGTGGGAGAGCTCAAGGGCTTTGACAAGGAAGAGCCCAAGGGCTTCCTTGGCTTCTTCAAAAAGCAAAGCGACAAGCTGGAGCTCATGAAGAGCCGCTATGACAAGGCCGAGGTCAACGTGGAGAAAATCAGCGATGCCTTGCAGCAGCACCAGGTCCGGCTGTTAAAGGACTCTGCGGTGCTGGATAAAATGTACGAGCAGAATCTGGCCTATTTTAAAGAACTGACCATGTATATCCTGGCAGGCAAGCAGAAGCTCCAGGAGGTACGGGAGGGCAAGCTGCGGGAGCTGGAGGCCACCGCCCAGCGGACAGGCCTTGCCGAGGATGCCCAGGCTGCCCGGGATCTGGCGGAAAAATGCAACCGGTTTGAAAAGAAGATCTACGACCTGGAGCTGACAAGAACCATCTCCATCCAGACCGCGCCCCAGATCCGCATGATCCAGAATAACGACACCGTGATGGTGGAAAAAATCCAGACCACCCTGGTAAATACCATTCCTCTGTGGAAAAACCAGATGGTCCTTGCTCTGGGCATCGCCCATTCCACGGAAGCGGCCCAGGCCCAGCGGCAGGTCAATGACGTGACCAACGCCCTGCTCAAATCCAACGCCGAGAAGCTCCGCATGGCCTCCACAGAAACCGCCAAGGAGGCGGAACGGGGCATCGTAGACCTGGAGACCCTGAAGCAGACCAACGCCCAGCTGATCCAGACCCTGGACGAGGTCATGAAGATCCAGTCCGACGGCCGGACCCAGCGGCAGGCCGCCGAGGCAGAAATGGCAAAAATGGAGCAGGAGCTGAAAAACAAGCTGCTGCAGATCCGCAGCGGAAAGTAAAAGCGCAAAAGGCCCGGGTGGTTCCAGTGACCACCCGGGCTTGAATTATTTTTCGTCTGTCGTCAGCAGGAGCTTTTGCAGCAGCATCAGATCCATCAAATCGATTTTTCCGTCGCCGTTCAGGTCGGCGTTGCCGGTTTCCACCGGAATGTTCTGGCCCGCCAAGAAGCGGCGCAGACGCAAAAGGTCTGCGGAGGTGATGCGTCCGTCGCCGTTCACATCACCGGGAATACCCACAGTGACCTGAACGGAACCGGCGCCGGTGCCCACCGCCACTAGCTCGGCCTTCGCATTGACACCGGAGACCTCCGTCAGTGTCACCGGAATCTCCCCCTGGGGGGCATCCTGGGCAATGGTAAACTCCAGAGTCAGGATCACACCGTTCTTGTCCGTTTCGTCAGGCTGGAGCCACAGGGCCTTTTCGCCCTCTCCAATGCCCACCGTCCAGTCTCCCAGGGCAAAGGTCTCGGAGGTGCAGTCAAAATCTTCCAGGGTCAGGCGGCTTTTGTCGTAGTCGATTTGGAAGTTCAGCCCGCACAGGCCGGGATTGTCCGTCAGGGTGATTTCCAGCCGGACTTTCTGCCCCGGCTGGGCGCTGGCCTGGGCCACCGTCAGCATGGGCACCTGGGCCCGGGGCTTGGCCGATTCCTCGGTTTTCGTTGCAGCCGTGGTTTCCTCGGGAGCAGTCGTTTCTTCCACCGTCCCGGTCTGGGGCTCATCGGTGTCGGTCTGGGGTTCTTCAGTACCGCTCTGGGGCTGCGTTTCTTCTACAGGCTCCAGGGCTACAAAGTCGATGTTCTGTTCCTTGGCGAAGGTTTCCGCCGCCGTTCCGGCAAAGCCCAGGATCTGCCGGGCCCCCTCCAGGGCATCCGGATCGATGCGCTCAATGGTCTGAGGAAACGTCACGGAGGCCAGCTTCCGGCACAGGGTAAAGGCTCCGGCATCTACCGCCGTGATCCCCTCTTCCAGGGCTACGTCCGTAATGTCTCCCCGCATCTCGTCCCAGGGGTAGTAGCGTTCCCCTTCCGGCAGCGTCACCGCGCCGGCACCCGTGACCGTCATCACGCCGCCGGTAAGCTTCCAGGTGCCGCCGGACCAGCTGCACGCCCCGTCCCGGAGCTTGCGGCTGTCGATCTGGTGGAACTTGCCGCCGCAGGCGGTTATGTAGTCCTGGGCCCCCGTACCGGCGGTGCAATTGATGATCGTCGCCTGTTCAAAGGCGTTATCCCCTACCCAGGCAACACTTCCCGGAAGGAAGACGCTGGTCAGGCCCGTACAACCGGAAAAGGCCTTTTCTCCAATGCCCACAAGGCCCTCCGGCAAGGTCACCCAGTTGAGGGCGGCGCAATTTTCAAAAGCACTGTCATGGATATAGCGGAGCCCCTTCGGAAGGGTCACGGAGGTCAGGGACGTGCAGTCCTTCAAGGCCTCCGCCTGGATGGCGGTAATGCCGTCATCCACCCGCAGGCTCTGAATTTCTTCCTTCCGGTCCTCCCAGGGGAAGGGCCGGGTAAACTCCATCTCTCCCTGGCCGGTGATGCACAGCACCCCCTCTTCCAGGCTCCAGCCCTGTTCCGGCGCCTCCGCCGCTGCCCCTGCCGCCAGCAGGAACAAAAACGGAATACACAATAGTACAGACAGTATCGCTTTTAAACTTCTCATGGTTCTCCCCCGATCTCTCTTTACGGGTTTTCCTTCTCCTGTGCCTCAGAGGCTTCTTCCGGCGCCTGGGCGGCATTAACGTATGCCATCAATTCTTCGCCGGTAATGGTTTCCTTTACCAGCAAGTATTCCGAAATTTCGTCCAGCAATCCCCGATTTTCCGTCAGAATCCGGATGGCATCGGCGAAAGCACCGTCCAGAAGTTTCTGGACCTCCTTATCCACCTGGGCCGCCGTATCCTGGGAGCAATCCATATAGGCCTGACCGTCCAGGTAGCTGTTCTGCACGGTGGCGGTGGTCATGAGCCCCAGTTCCTTGCTCATGCCGTACTGGGAGACCATATTTCTGGCAAGAGACGTTGCCCGCTGCAAATCGTTGGCGGCTCCCGTGGTCTGGGCTCCGAAGACCAGCTGCTCCGCCGCCCGACCGCCTACCAGGCTCTTGAGTTCCACCTCCAGCTCCTGCCGGGTGGACAGGAACTTTTCTTCCTCGGGAAGATACATGGTATAGCCCAGGGCGCCGGAGGTATGGGGTACGATGGTGATTTTGGAAACAGGCTGGGCGTGCTTTTCCAGGGCGGAAACCAGGGCATGGCCCACCTCGTGGTAGGCAACCAGCCGCTTTTCCGTCTCCGTCAGCACGGTGTTCTTCTTCTCGGTTCCGGCGATGACGGTTTCAAAGGACACCAGCAGGTCCTCCTGGTTCACGGCCTTCCGGCCCATGCGCACGGCCCGGAGGGCCGCCTCGTTCACCAGGTTTGCCAGGTCCGCACCTACCGCGCCGGCGGTGGCCTGGGCGATCTTCTTCAGGTCCACGTCCTCCGCCAGCTTGATTTTCCGGGTATGGACCTTCAAAGTGTCCAGCCGTCCCTGATAGTTGGGCCGGTCAACAATGATCCGCCGGTCAAAACGGCCCGGGCGCAGCAGGGCCTTGTCCAGGATCTCCGGCCGGTTGGTGGCCGCCAGGCACACAATGCCCTTGGAGGGCTCAAAGCCGTCGATTTCGCTTAACAGCTGATTCAGGGTCTGCTCCTGCTCGGAATTGTTGCCGTAGCGGTTATCCCGGGCCCGGCCCACCGCATCGATCTCGTCAATGAAAATAATACAGGGGGCGACCTTGGCGGCCTGCTGGAACAGGTCTCTGACCCGGCTGGCACCCATGCCTACAAACATTTCCACAAAATCCGAGCCGGAAATGGAGAAGAAGGGCACGTCCGCCTCGCCCGCCACCGCCTTGGCAAGCAGGGTCTTACCGGTACCGGGAGAGCCCACCAGCAAGGCGCCCTTGGGGAGCCTTGCGCCGATCTCCGCGTATTTCTGGGGATTGTGGAGGAAGTCAATAATTTCTTTCAGAGACTCCTTGGCCTCGTCCTGACCGGCCACATCCTTAAAGGTCACGCCGGTCTGCTTTTCCATGTAAACCTTGGCCTTGCTCTTGCCAAAGCCCCCCATCATGCCGTCGCCGCCCATGCGCTTGGTCAGGGTCCGCATGAAGAGGAACAGGATCGCAAAGGTGATACCGTAGTACAGGATCATCAGGATCATGGAATTGTCTTCCTGCACCTGCCAATCCGGCACCACCCCTTCTTCTACCATGGCATTGTACATGGACAGCCAGTCGCCGCTGGGCATACCGGTGTAGCAGGCCCGCTGCTGAGAGGCGGGCTTGGCGGCCTCTTCCTTGGTCAGATAGTAGATCCGGGCCCCACGGCGCTGGACCTCCGCCAGCTCATGATTGGTCATGGCCGAGTAGAACTCCGCATAGGTGGTTTCCGTATACTGGCTGTCAGACACCATATTATAGATCCAGCCAAACAGCAGCACCAGGGCCAGAGCAATGATCAGGGGTGTCCAGAAATTTTTCTTGGGATTGTTCCCACCGGGCTTTTTTTCATTGGGCCCGTCTTTTTGTTCGTAGCTCATATATCTAAGGCCTCCTCAGGCTTATTCACAGGGTATCATATCACATTTTTGCACCGCTGGCAATGAATGATTCCCGGTTTGCGGTAAATTTTCTGTGAATGCCCGGAATCTCCCTGGATTTCTGAAAAATAAGAGTTGTGAAACGGAAGAAAATCTGATATAATACGGAATAATTGTGTATAACTCAAAATAGACGAATACTGGAGATGATCCCAATGAACGATAAAAGAAACGACCGTTTTCGCCGCCCTCGGGAGGCCCAGCGCCCCCAGGAGGAGCCTCGGGAGGAGACCGAAGGCCAGCTGGAGGGCCGCAACGCCATTCAGGAAGCCCTGAAAAGCGGACGGACCATTGACAAGCTTTTTATCGCCTCCGGCGATACGGACAAGGGCTTGCAGCGTCTGGCCGCCCAGGCCAAGGAGGCCGGGGCCGTGGTGGTGCCGGTGGACCGCCGGAAGCTGGACGCCATGTCCTTTACCCGGTCCCATCAGGGTGTGATAGCCCTGGCCGCCGCCCACGAATACTATTCTATTGACGACATTCTGGAAGAGGCCGCCGCCCGGGGGCAAGCCCCCCTCATCGTCATCTGTGACGAGCTGTCTGACCCCCACAACCTGGGTGCCATTCTCCGGTCCGCCGAGTGCGCCGGTGCCCACGGAGTCATTATTCCCAAGCGCCGCAGCGTGGGTCTTACCGCCACCGTTGCCAAGGCCTCTGCCGGAGCCATGGAATATATGAAGGTGGCCCGGGTCACCAATATCAACAGCGCCATGCAGGAGCTCAAAGACAAGGGCGTTTGGATCTTCGGCACCGCCGCCGAAGGGGCCATCCCCATGTACAAAGCGGATCTGAAGGGGCCCACCGCCATTGTCATCGGCAATGAGGGCGTGGGCATGAGCCCCCTGGTCCGTAAGAACTGCGATGTAACGGTCTCCATCCCCATGGCAGGAAACATCAGCTCCCTGAACGCCTCTGCCGCCGCTTCTATTTTGCTGTATGAGGCGGTGCGCCAGCGCCTGGGATGATTCCGGAGGTAGCATATGGATAACCAAGAAAACCTGGAAGAGCTCCAGGAGTTTGACCTGGAAGCCATTTTGAGTGAGTTCCACGACGACCCGGAAGGGGCAGCCGAAGAGGCTTCCGAGGATTCCGTCTCCCCAACGCTTCCGTCTTTGGACGAAGAAGCGGTGTCAGATCTTCAAGAGGCCGCAGAGGTTCTGGAGGCGGCGGATACCGCCTTTGAAGAAGACCTCTCTGACCTGCTGGGGGATCTGGGAGATTTAAGTGCGGAAGAAACCGCCCCGGGGGCCGGTCTGGAGGACACCCAGATTTTTGAAGTGACCCCGACTCCCCCAGCCAAGCCACAGGAAGAGGCCGCCTCCGCCAGTCAGGACACCCTGCGCTTCGGTGAGGAACTGCCCCGGGAGCAGGAAGAGCCTAAAAGCGAACCCATTCCCATCCGCACAGGTCTGCGGGAACTGCGGAAAAAGATCATCGCCGGACCTGAAAAGCGGTACTATGAGCTGGCAGACCAGGGCGTGTTCTCTTTGCAGGTGGCCATCGTACTGAATTTGCTGCTGGTGGTGTTCTGCATCGGCTCCAGCGCCATGTTCACCGCCGGGGTGATTCCGGAAAACCGTCTGCGGTTTGTGATCTTCACCCAGGTGCTCTCCATGCTCCTGTCCGCACTGCTGGGCTGCTACCAGCTGATGGACGGCCTGGGCGAGCTGTTCCACGGAAGATTCACCATCAATACTTTGCTCTTTTTCACATTGATCGCCTGCTGCGTGGATGCGGTCTTCTGCTTCCAGGAGCTGCGCATTCCCTGTTGCTCCGGCTTTGCTCTGCAAATGACCTTTGCCCTCTTGGCCCGGTATCACCGCCGGACCACGGAAACCTACCAGATGGATACCCTGCGGAAGGCCAACCATTTAAATGCCACCGTAAAGGAACCCAATTATCTGGACGGCAAGCCCGCCTTGCTGCGGACTCCGGGAGACGTGGATGCCTTTACGGAGAACTACAAAAAGCCCTCCGGTCCGGAAAAGCTTCAGGGGCTTTACTGCCTTGTAAGTCTTCTTGTCTGCCTGGGCCTGGGTGCGTTGGCGGGAACCAAGTATTCTGTAAGCTTGGGCGTTCAGGTGCTGTCCGTTTCCCTGATGGCCGCAGTGCCCGCCAGCTTCTTTGTGACCCTGACCCGGCCCGCCTGCATTCTGGAGCACCGGCTGCATATGGTTGGAGCCGTGATCTGCGGCTGGCAGGGTGTTGCCAAGCTCCGGGGCAAGGCCTGCTTCCCCCTGACGGATGAGGACCTGTTCCCCATGGGCTCTACCAAGCTCAACGGGGTGAAGTTCTACGGCAGCCGGGAACCGGAACAAATTCTGTCTTACGCCTCTTCCCTGATTTCCGCCGCCGGCGGCGGGCTGGTGCCCCTGTTCCAGAACATGCTGAAGAACCGGGGCGGCAGCGAATACCCGGTATCCGAATTTCGGGATTACGGGATCGGCGGCGTCGGCGGTGTGATCCGTGGGGAGACCGTGCTGCTGGGCAACCTGGAATTTCTGCAAAGCATGGATGTTTACATTCCCCAGGGTACCACCGTTTCCCAGGCCGTGTATATGTCCATCGAAGGAGAGCTCAGCGCAGTCATCGCCATTTCCTATGCCAAAATGCGCTCCTCCTCCGCAGGCCTCACCTCTCTGGGCGGCTATCGAAAAATCCAGCCCGTGATGCTCACCGAGGACTTTATGCTCACCGGCGAGTTCCTGCACAACAAATTCTCCATCAATACCAGGAGATTCCTCTTTCCGGACCGGGACACCAAGAATGCCCTGGCAGGCCGTCAGCCTGACCCGGAGGCCGTGCCTCTGGCCCTGTCCACCCGGGACGAGCTGGTAGGTGCCGTTTATCCCATTACCGGTGCCAACGCCCTGTTTGCCGCCTGTCGGCTGGGCATGCTCATCCACATTCTGGGGGGCATTGTGGGCATGCTCATTATGTTCGCCCTGGCCTTCCAGGGAAGCACCGAGCTGCTGACCCCCACAAACATTCTGCTGTATCAGCTGATCTGGATGGTTCCCGGAATGCTGGTCACCGAATGGGCCAGAACCGTATAAACGCCTATAATGTTTAGCCCCGGGCCGCACATGGCAGCCCGGGGCTTTCATACTGTTTGGATTTATTGTGCGATAATGGGGGCTTCTTCCCGGGGGATGGCTTTTCCCAGGGCGTAGTAGGTGGCAAACAGAACAAACAGCGTCACATTGTGGCCGATCATACAGCCCCAGGCTGCCACCAGACCCAGGCCCAAAATTCTGGTGCAGATAAAGGTTCCAAAAATCCGGATGCACCACATGCCCAGGATGTTAAACACGAAGGGCGGGACGGTACGGCCGATGCCCTGCATAATGCCTTCCAGCACAATGGGCACCCCGTAGAAGGGTTCCGAAATGGCCACCATCCGCAATACCGTGGTACCCAGAGCCTTGACCTGGGGGTCTTTGGTAAAAATAGACATGAGCTGGGGGGCGAAAATCAGCAGCAGGCCTCCGGTGACCACCATGAGCCCCACCTCCAGCGGGAGGATGGTTCCTGCCAGGGATTTGAGCTTTTTATGGTCCCGGGCTCCCAGGGCGTTCCCCGCCAGGGTGGCCGCAGCGGTCTGCATGCCCCAGCCGGGGACATAGAACAGGGATTCCACCGTATTGGCAATGGTGTGGGCGGCGGTGGAGGTGTCACCCAGGGCGTTGATCATGGCCGCAAAGGCCACATAGCCCAGGGAGGTGCCGAAACGCTGGAGCATATTGGGGAAGGCCACATGCCAGCAGGGCTTCAGGATCTCCCCGTCCGGCAGGAACCGCTGCCCCTTGGGAGACAGCTCCGGGTGCTTCCACAGCCGGATGGTCATGGCAACGCCGCCGTAAACATAGGCCACCGCACTGGCCACCGCCGCGCCGTTGATGCCCCAGCCTGCGCCCCACATGGGAATAGACAGGCCGAAGAGGCGCACCTGACGGCTGGAATAGATCAGCAGGTAATTGAGCACGATGTTGATGAGGTTCATGTTCAGGCTCACCCGCATGGGTGTCCTGGTGTCCCCTACGGAGCGCAGCACCGTGGCAAAAATGATGCTGGCTGCCCGGAAGAGCATGGGGGAATAGAGAATGAGAAAATACTGGGAAGCCTGGTCCCGGATGGACACATCCACCTGCATCCAGCGGGTGATCTTTCCGCTGAGCCCCGTGGTCACGGCGGTAAACAGCAGCCCCACCAGCAGGGTCATGGTCACCGCCTGGGCCGAAGCTCTTTTGGCCCGCTGCTGGTCCCCTGCCCCGTAGCACTGGGAGATTATTGCTAAAAAGCCCACGCCCACGGCGGAAACCGTACTGCCTACCAGCCAGGAGACTGTGGCGGTGGCCCCGACGGCGGCGGTGGCCTGGGTCCCCAAGGTTCCTACCATGGCCGTATCAATATACTGCACGGCCGTCTGCATCAGCTCTTCCAGCATGGTGGGCCATGCCAGAGTGAAAATCAGGGCCAGCATCTTTCTGTCCAATCTTCTGTTCATCTTTCTATCCTTCCTGGGCGTTGTGCCTGAACCTGTATTATACACAGAAGGCATCGGTTCCGTCAAGGCAAAAAACGATCCGGGCCACAAAAAGCAGCTCGGATCGTTTGTCTTATAGCTTAGTGGGCCCGGGTCTGGATCTCTTCCAGAACCTTGTTGATGAAGTCCTGCAGCTGCATGGTCTGGGTTTCGTCGGTATCCCGATTCCGGACGGAAATGGTACCCTCCTCAGCCTCCTTGGCACCCAAAATCAGCATGTAGGGTGCCCGGTCGATCTGGCGGGCCTCCCGGATCTTATAGCCGATCTTCTCGCTGCGCTCGTCCAGCTGGGTGCGGATGTTGGCATCCTCCAGGGCCTGGTTGACCTGACGGGCATAGTCCATGGTCTTTTCGGAAACCGGCAGGACCTTGACCTGCAGGGGGGCCAGCCACACAGGGAACTTGCCCTTGGTTTCCTCGATCATGTAGGCCATGAAGCGGTCCAGAGAACCCAGGATGGCCCGGTGCAGCACCACGGGGGTCTGCTCGACACCGTTGGAATCCACATACTTGAGGTCAAACTTGGCAGGCAGGCAGAAGTCCAGCTGGCAGGTAGACAGGGTGTACTCCGCACCTACGGCGGGCTTCACGTTGACGTCCAGCTTGGGGCCGTAGAAGGCGGCCTCACCGATCTCCTCGGTGAAGTGGATGCCCAGCTCCGTCAGCACCTCCCGCAGAGCAGACTCGGCCTTCTCCCACATGGCATCATCCGGATGATACTTGACCTTATCGGCAGGGTCCCGCAGGGAAAGGACGCAGCGGTAATCGGTAATGCCAAAATCCTGGTAAACATCGGAAATGAGCTTGACCACCCGGGCCACCTCGTCCTTGATCTGGTCAGGGGTCACAAACAGGTGGGCATCGTTCTGGCAGAAGTGACGACCGCGCTCAATGCCCTTCAGAGTGCCGGAGGACTCGTAGCGGAAATCGTGGGCAATTTCGCCGATGCGGATGGGCAGCTCCCGGTAGGAGTGGGGCCGGTTGGCGTAGATCATCATGTGATGGGGGCAGTTCATGGGACGCAGCACAAAACTCTCACCGTCCACTTCCATGGCGGGGAACATGTTGTCCTTATAGTGGGCCCAGTGACCGGAGGTCTGGTACAGAGCCACGGTGCCCACGCAGGGGGTCATGACGTGCTGATAGCCCAGCTTCCGTTCCTTTTCCTTGATATAGTTTTCCAGCTCCTGCCAAACCGTGTAGCCTCTGGGCAGGAACATGGGAAGGCCCCGGCCTACCAGCTCGTCGGTCATAAACAGGCCCATTTCCTTGCCGATCTTCCGGTGGTCTCTGGCCTTGGCCTCCTCCTGCTGCTTGAGGTACTCATCCAGTTCCTCCTGGGAAGCGAAGGCCACACCGTTGATCCGGGTGAGCATCTTGTTGCTGGAATCGTTCTTCCAGTAAGCGCCGGACTGCTGGGTGATCTTGAAGGCCTTCAGGCCCTTGGTGTAGGTCATGTGGGGGCCCACACACATATCGATATAGTCCCCCTGCTGGTAGAAGCTGATGATGGCATCCTCAGGCAGGTCCCCGATGTGCTCTTCTTTATACTTGGCGTGACGCTCCTGCATGAGCTTGATGGCCTCGGCTCTGGGCAGAATGAAAGGTTTGATGGGCAGGTTGGCCTTGACGATCTTCTTCATCTCTTTTTCGATGGCCAGCAGGTCCTCGTCCGTCAGCTTCTTGTCGCCAAAGTCCACGTCGTAATAGAAGCCCTTCTCCGTAGCGGGGCCGTAGGCAAAGTCCGCATCGGGATAAAGGTGCTGGATGGCCTGGGCCATGATGTGGGCAGCGGTGTGCCGCAGGACATGCTGTACCTCTTCGGCAGGGCATTCGGCCACGGTTCCGTCATTGTAAATGATATTCATAGCGATTCTCCTTTTTGAGTGTAGGGACGCAAAAAAGCACCCCTGGATTCCCAAGGGTGCCTTGAAAGCACGGTTCCACCTTGATTTTTCACTCATCACCCACTATCGCAGGGTTTCCCTCGGCCCGCTTGCGCCAACGGCTTTCTCACGGGCAGCTCCGGAGTGGTATCACCCAAGGCACCGGGACACACTTGCAGCATAATGCGTGTCTCTCTGAAACCGGGGCTCATTGGGGTCAGTCTCCCTCAACGCTGTTAGTTGCAGTATAGCACCTTTTATTTCAAAGTGCAAGTGTCATTTTCGGCTTTTTCGGAAATTTCGTCCTCCCGCTCCATTTCGGCCAGAAGCTTCCGATCACTTTTGGAGGAAAGGTCCAATTGTTCATACATATCCGGCCGTCTCTCCCGGGTCCGGCGGAGGGACTGCTTCCGCCGCCACTGGTCCACCTTCTGGTGGTTACCGGAGAGCAAAATCTCCGGCACCGGCCGCCCATGCCACACCGCCGGGCGGCTGTACTGGGGGTACTCCAAAAGACCCGAAAAATGGCTTTCATCTTCAAAGCACTCCGGGTCTGCCAGCACCCCGGGGACCATGCGGCACACCGCGTCGGTGACAGCCATGGCGGCGATCTCTCCGCCGGTAAGCACAAAGTCCCCCAGGGAGATCTCCTCGTCCACGCACTCGTCAATAAAGCGCTGGTCAATGCCCTCGTAGTGGCCGCAGACCAGGACCAGATTGTCCATTTTGCTCAGCCGAATGGCGTCTTCCTGCCGGAAGGTATGGCCGCAGGGGGAGAGATACACCGTATGCACAGGTCCTCCGGCCTGGTCACACACCGCCTCCCAGCAGCGGTACAGAGGGTCTGCCTGCATTATGGCCCCCCGGCCCCCGCCGTAGGGGTAGTCATCCACCTGGTTCTGCTTGTTGGCGGTATAATCCCGGATCTGGTGGGCTTCGATCCGGATGAAGCCCCGCTCCTGGGCCCGGCCCAGAATGCTCTCGGAGAGCACATCTCCCAGGGTATCCGGAAACAGGGTCAGAATATCAATCCGCATCGGTTTCCATGCCCTCCAAAAGCTTGACGTCCATCCGGTTTCCGGGAAGGTCAGTGGTAAGGATAAATTCCTTTACGGCGGGGATCATATATTCCCTTTGTCCCTTCACCACATAGACCTGGTTTCCCGGGTAATCCAGCACGTCCTGGATGGTGCCGATCTTGGTGCCGTCGGCAAAAACCTCCATACCGATGAGCTCTCCGGCGAAGACCAGGTCCTCCGCCACATCCTCCCGGTAGATTTCCACGGTCTTCCCCCGCAGAGCCTGGGCTGCCTCCATGGTATCCACACCCTGGAGCTTTATAAGATTGCAGGTGGTCTGGACCCGGCAGGAGGAAACGGCATATTCCTTCCCGCCGATGCGGCATCTTGAAAAATCACACATGTCTTCGGGGGAATCCAGCCAGGTCAGCATTTTGATCTCCCCCCGGACACCGTGGGTATTGACGATCTCACCTGCTTCAATAAACGGAAGTCTCATTGCGTTCTCCTTTATTCCATAAAAACGAAAATGCGTGACGAAATCGCCACGCATAGCCGTTTAATCCACAATTTCAACAGTGACCTTTTCGCCGGTGCGCTGGGCCACGGTTTTAATAATGGTGCGGATCTCCTTGGCGATCCGTCCCTGGCGGCCAATGACCTTACCCATGTCGCCTTCGGCCACACGGAGTTCCAGCACCTTGCCCTCTTCATCGGAGGACTCGGTAACGGTAACAGCGTCGGGATTGTCCACCAGGCTCTTTGCCATATACAGCAAAAGTTCCTTCATTGTGCCACTCCTTCAAAGGGGCTTACAGAACGCCAGCGTTCTTCAGCAGGCTCCGAACGGTATCGGTGGGCTGAGCGCCGTTCTTGATCCAGTTCTGTGCCTTCTCGGCGTCCACAGTAACGGTGGCGGGAGAGGTCAGGGGATTGTAGGTGCCGATTTCCTCGATGCAGCGGCCGTCACGGGGAGAACGGGAATCAGCAACAACGATCCGGTAGTAAGGAGCCTTCTTGGCGCCCATTCTTCTCAGTCTGATCTTAACCATGAAAGTTTCACCTCCAGAAAAAGTCTAAGTGATATATCGCAAAGCAAATTGCTTACAGCGAACAAAAGTTACATGCCCGGGAAACGCATCCCGCCGAAACCACCCATTCTTCTGAGCTTCTTGGCGGCACCGGGGCCGGAAAATTGCTTCATGAGCTTGCGCATCTGCTCAAAGGACTTGAGGAGCTTATTCACATCCTCCACCCGGAGGCCGCAACCGGCGGCAATGCGCTTTTTCCGGCTGGCACCGATGATAGTGGGGTTTTCCCGCTCCTTGGGGGTCATGGAAAGGATGATGGCCTCGGTATGGGCCATGGCCTTGGGGTCCAGCTTGATGTCCTTCAGGTTGGCCCCGCCGGGCATCTGGGAAAGCAGCTCTTCCATGGAGCCCATGGATTTGAGCTGCACCATCTGGTCATAAAAGTCCTGGAGGGTGAAGCGGTTGGTCCGCATCTTTTCCTCCATCTTGGCGGCCTGCTTGGCATCATAAGCCTTCTCGGCCTTTTCGATCAGGGACAGCACATCGCCCATGCCCAAAATCCGGCTTGCCATCCGGTCCGGGTGGAAGACCTCAATGTCTTCCAGCTTTTCGCCCATACCGGCGAACTTAATGGGCTTGCCGGTAACGGCCTTGACAGACAGGGCCGCGCCGCCTCTGGCGTCGCCGTCCAGCTTGGAGAGCATAACGGAGTCAATGTCCAGCCATTCGTTAAAGGTCTGGGCGGCGTTCACCGCGTCCTGACCGGTCATGGCGTCCACCACCAGCATGATCTCGTTGGGCTTTACTGTGGCTTTGATGTTTTTCAGCTCCTCCATGAGGGCTTCGTCCACATGGAGCCGACCGGCGGTATCCAAAAATACCATGTCGTATCCCCGCTGCCGGGCGTAGAGCACCGCCTCTTTGGCAGTGACCACCGGGTCCTGGGTGCCTTTTTCAAACACCGGGATGCCCAGCTTTTCGCCGCAGACCTTCAACTGCTGAATAGCTGCGGGACGGTAAACGTCACAGGCCACAAGCAAGGGGTTTCTGCCCTGGCGCTTCATAAGGCCCGCCAGCTTGCTGCCGTTGGTGGTCTTACCGGCGCCCTGCAGACCCACCAGCATGACAACTGTGGGGCCGTTGGGATTGATGTTCAGGTGCTTGGTTTCCGCACCCATGAGCTTGCACAGCTCTTCGTTGACGATTTTGACGATCATCTGAGCCGGAGTCAGGGACTCCAGCACGTCCGCGCCTACACAGCGCTCCGTAACGGATTTGGTAAAATCCTTTACGACCTTATAGCTAACGTCCGCTTCCAGCAGCGCCATACGGATCTCCCGCATGGCCTCCTTCACATCCGCTTCTTTCAGACGGCCCTTGCCACGAAGCTTTTTGAAGGTGGAAGATATTTTTTCGGTCAAGCCTTCGAATGCCATTTTTTACTCCTCAAGCTCCTCTGCAGCGGCCAGGATCTGCCCAGCCAGCCGGGTCACCTCCGGGCTTTTATCATCCTGCAAGGCCCGGGCCGCTTCCGCGATCCGTCGGGCGGCATCTTTTACAGCCGCATCCCGCCGGAGGAAGCCGGTCTTTTCTTCGATATTCCGGAGCAGCGTCTCCGCCCGATTCAGGTTGTCGTAAACGCCCTGACGGCTGACACCCAGTTCCTGGGCGATCTCTCCAAGAGACATATCCTGATTATAGCGCATATCCAGGCAATCCCGCTGCCGCTGGGTAAGCAATTCCCCATAGTAGTCAAACAGCAGGGTCATTTCCAAGCTTTCCATAGCCAGGACCTCCCCTGTCAAGGCTTTCTCCTTGACAGCCTCAGTATCATACACGATAAATGCCGCTTTGTCAAGTATTTTTCCTTGACAGTTCAAAAATTATTCTGCCGCGGGAAAGAATCAGGTCAGCAGCCCCAAAAGTGCCGAAATCACGATCACTTTTGGCACGCTCCACTTGCCTTTTGTGAGCAGAAAGACCGCCGCAAGGCCTATTCCAACGTTTTGCCAGGAAAGGGCACCATTTACAAAGTAGTTGGTCCGGCTCAAAGAGATCATCACCGCCAGAATAATGCCCAGGGCCGCAGGGCGGACCCCCACCATGACGTTTTGCAGGGTCCGGCTGTTTTTGAACTTTTCAAAAAACACTGCCGCCAGAGCGCAGACGGTCAAGGTCGGCATCAAAATGCCTAATACGCAGACGATGGCGCCCAAGGGTCCAATCACCCGGAGACCCGCAAAGGTGGCGCAGTTCAGCCCCAAGGGGCCGGGGGTCATTTCCGCAATGGCCACAATGTCCGAGACCTCCGCAGCCGTCATCCAGCCGTGGCTCACCATTTCGTCATTAATAAGGGGCACCATGGACATGCCGCCGAAGGAGGTATAGCCGATCTGACAAAAACTCCAGAACAACTCCAATATGGTTTTCATGCCTCTGCCTCCTTCCATTTACCCATAATAAACCCGGCCGCAGCCCCAAGAAGGACCACCAGCACGCAGTTGACGCCAAAAAAGGCATTGAGTATGCAGCACACCAAACAAATGCCATAGCACAGCTTATTGATAAAAGCGCTGCTGCGCAGCTTCATGGCCGCCACCAGGATAATGGGCACCACCGATGCCCGGACGCCCCGGAGCATTTTCGCCACCCAGATGTTATCCTTGAACATGCCGTAGCCATAGGTCAGCACGGACAAAATCAGCATAGGCGGCAGCACCATGCCTATCAGGGAGGCAACGCCCCCCAGATTTCCCGCCTGCCGGTGGCCGAAGAGATAGGCCACGTTTCCGATCATGGTCCCGGGCAGGCTTCTGCCCACGCTGACAATATCCAATAGCTCCTGGTCTGTCAGCTCCTGCTTTCCTTCCACATAGTCCTTCTGCATCTGGGCCACAATGCTCCAGCCGCCGCCGAAGGTAAACCAGCTGATGTGGAAAAAATAGCAAAAGCACTCCCATATTTTCTTCCATTTTTGTTTTTTCATTTACGTTTCTCCGAATCTTCATTTACAGCGCAAGTTCTTTGGGCCCTGACGTGTTTTTATAGTATACACGCCGGTTCTCCATTTGAAAAGCCCCTTTATCAAAAAACTGCCCTCCGAGAAATCGGAAGACAGTTTTTGCAAAAGCCGGGCCTTCCCAGCAAAACCCAGGCTTTGGTTTCCGGAAAGAACCCGCCACGAACGGGCCCTTTCCGGATAATAGAGGATTTACAGAGGCATGATGCCGATCACGATGGCAAAGAGCATGCACAGGATGGAGAACACCCACACATAGAAGAAGGAAGCCTTCAGGTGGTCCTTGATGTCCACATCCGCCAGGCCCACACCCAGCAGGGTGGCGGGAACCATGGGGCTGATGAAGGTGGCGCAGTTCCGGCAGACGACCATGGCCACGGCAATGGGCAGGGCCTCGACGCCGAAGCTCTGGCCGATGGCAATGATGACGGGCAGCATGCCGAAGAAGTAGGAATCGGTATCGAAGGCCAGAGCCAGAGGCACGGACAGGACACCGATGACCAGGGGCAGATGCTGGCCGATGGCGGCAGGCAGCATGGACTCAATGATACCGGCCAGGCAGCGGACAACGCTGGGCAGGTCCACTTCCATGACCTTCACACCGGCGGCAACCAGCTTGCCGTCCTTCATGATGAAGGAGGTGGTGAGCACGCCCATGAGCACGGCAGCGCCCATCAGGGTGGAGCACATCATGAGGGCGGGGCCCGCATGGAGGTTGATGATCTTCTTGTGCATCTTGGCGGTGAAACCGTAGTTCACAAACAGGGCCACGGAAACGCCCAGCATGAAGGGCACATAGGAGGGGAACACATCCCAGATCAGCATCGCGATAACAGCAATGGTCAGGGCCAGGTTGAAGCCGAACAGCTTGGGACGGGCCAGCTCCTGCTCCTCAACGGACTTGCTCTCCGCCAGGTCCAGGGTGGCACCCACAGGCAGGCCTGCGCCCCGCTTCTTTTCCTGGAAGCCGGTGAGGACCGCATGGGCCAGAGCCAGAACGATACCGAAAATCTGGATGGGAATAATGGTATTCCACAGCTGACCGGCCTCAATGCCCAGAACGGTGGCAGCCCGCATGGTGGGGCCGGCCCAGGGCATCAGGTTCAGCACACCCATGGCCAGCACGGCGATACGAAGCATGCTGGTGGGACGCATGTTCATCTTCTTGTAGATGGGCAGCATAGCGGGAACCACGATGCAGAAGGTGGAAGCGCCGCCGCCGTCCAGGTGGCCGATCAGGGCAATGACGCAGGTCATGACGCACACGCCCACAACGTTGTTGCCGATGAGCTTCATGAGCTTGCCGATGATCACATCAAACATGCCCGCATCGGTCATAATGCCGAAATACAGCACGGAGAACACAAACAGGGCGGCGGTGGGGGCGGTGGAGTTGAA
This sequence comes from uncultured Oscillospiraceae bacterium, assembly GCA_934589525.1. Lineage (GTDB taxonomy): Bacteria > Bacillota > Clostridia > Oscillospirales > Oscillospiraceae > Faecousia. The sequence goes on from CAKTOB010000003.1 coordinate 31,157, forward strand.
ACCGGCCTTGATCATAGCCGCCAGGTTGTCGAAGCTGATCCGGCCTCCCAGGACCAGGATCAGGCCAAGGATGGAGGGGAATACAATGAAAGCAATGGCGGGCTGGGTCTTGCTCTTAAACAGGGTCGCCACAATGGCAACGATGGTTACGAGACCCAACAGGCCAACGATGGTATCACTCATTCTCGAATTTCCTTTCTATTTTAACGATTTCCGTTTGCTGGGAATCTTCGGGAAGCTTCCCTTTGGAAGCCTCCCCTACAAAAAGGGGGCGTTTTCGCCCCCTGAATGTGTATTACAGGGCAAGAGGCTTAATTTTGCGGACAACATCCAGGATGGTGCCGTCCCGGGCTTCCAGCACGGCCACCACCTTGTCCTCCCACTGCAAGTTGTCGGGGGTGCCTACCAGGGAGTAGGCCTTGTCCTTCAGGCTTTCAATGGATACATGGGGGATGCCCGCCTGGTCCAGGCACTCGATCAGGTCCTGCCGCAGGGGGTTCACAGCGATGCCGTAATCCGTTACCAGAACGTCTACGCAGTCGCCGGGGGTGGTAACGGTGACCACCTTCTCGCAGACCGTCGCCATCCGGCCACGGGTCAGAGGGGTCACGATGATACAGACCTTGGAACCGGCGGCGGTATCGGGATGTCCGCCGGGAGCGCCCCGGAGCACACCGTCAGAGCCGGTCAGCACGTTGACGTTGAAGCCCGTATCGATTTCCAGAGCCGCCAGCACCACAAAGTCCAGCTTGTTGACGAAAGCGCCCTTGTTGGCGGGGTTGGCATACTGGGAAGCGGACATTTCAAAGTGGTTGGGGGTCTGGTTGATGGAGTTTACCGCATCCAAGTCAAAGTCCTGCACGTCAATGACCTTGCCCACCTTGCCCTTTTTCAGCAGCTCCACCATGGGGCCGCAGATGCCGCCGATGGCCCAGCCCATTTTGATGTTCCGCTCGTCCATATACTTTTCCAGGAACAAATTGGCCGCCAGAGAGGGGCCGCCTACGCCGGTCTGGAAGGAGAAGCCGTCCTTAAAATAAGGAGTGGAAGCGATGACCTTGGCCACATTCTCCGCCATCATCAGATCCCGGGGGTTCTGGCTGATGCGGGCCGCGGCGGAGGCGATCTTCTTGGGGTTGCCGATGGAATCCACCACGACCACGGCATCTACATCAATGGCCTCTACAGAGGCGGGCATGTTGGGGAAATCCACCAGGCAGTCCGTGACCACGACCACATGGTCTGCATACTTGGCGTCGGTCATGGCATAGCCCATGGAGCCACAGTTGGATTTGCCGCCGATGCCCCGGCAGTTGCCCACACAGTCAGAGGTGGGAGCCGCCACGAAGGCGATGTCGATATGGACCTCCCCGGCCTCAATGGCCCGGGGGCGGCCGCCGTGGGAGCGGATAATGGCGGGGGTCTTCAGCTTACCGGCGGAGACCACTTCGCCCATACGGCCACGGATGCCGGAGGTCTGAAGGCCGATGACCTTGCCCTGCTCCACATAATCCGCAATGGGATCGTGGGCACCGCCCAGGGAGGTGGCGGCAATGGTCAGGTCTTTCAGGCCCAGCTCTTCAATGGCCGCCTTCATGACCATGTTGGCTACAAAGTCACCGTCCCGCAGATGGTGATGGAAGGAGAAGGTCATGCCGTCCTTGGCACCGCAGGCCTTCAGGGCCTCTACAAGGTTTTCCACGATTTTGGATTCCTGGGGCTTTTCATACCGACGGGTGGTGGGGGCGGCCTTGTGGATATACTTGCCGTCCATATAGTTTTTCCCCTGGTAAACCTCTTTGCCGTTTACCAGCAATTCTTCCGGAATCTCTCTGCCTACCGCGTTGATCATACCAAATCCCCCTCATACATACCGCAGGCCTTCGCCAGCCGCAGGGTGCGCTCCGCGCCGGGAATGAAGGCAATATCGATCATCTTGCCGTTGACGGTAAACACGCCGACACCGGCAGCGGACTGCTCTTTGTAGGCCCGCACAACGGCCTCAGCCTGGCTGACTTCCTTTTCCGTAGGAGCGAAGACCTCATGCACTAGGCGGATCTGCTTGGGGTTGATGAGGCTCTTGCCGTCAAAGCCCATGGCCTTGTTCTGCAGGACCTCAGCCTTGAAGCCCTCGTTGTCGTCCAGGTCCGTAAAGACGGTGTCGAAGCACTGGATGCCCGCGGCACGGGCGGCCAGCAGCATCTGTCCCCGGGCGGCCAGCATATCCACACCGTCAGGGCTGAACTTGGTCTGCATGCACTTGCGGAAATCGCCGCCGGAAATGGCCACGCCGAACATCCGGTCAGAGGCGGAGCAAATTTCATAGGCGTTCAGAATGCCCTTGGGGCTTTCCAAAGCGGCCATCAGCAGGGTTCTGCCCACTTCCACACCAAATTCCTTCTCCGCCGCTTCCACAGCGGCCTCCACGGTGTGGACATCCTTGGCGCTTTCGCACTTGGCGATGCGGATGCCGTCGGCACCGCCGGCCACGCAGACCCGAATGTCCTCCTGCCAGTGGGGGGTGTCCAGGCCGTTGATCCGGACGATGACCTCGGTGGCACCGTAGTCAATGGTGGTCAGGGCGTGGTACAAAGAGAACCGGGCGGCATCCTTCTGGTTTTCCGCCACAGCATCCTCCAGGTCCAGCATAATGGAGTCGCAGCCGTAAATGTAAGCGTCCTTGATAAGGCCGGGCTTCTGGGCGTTCATGAACATCATGGTCCGGCGCAGGCGGAACCGTTCAGGCTTGGGTCTTTTGATCATCGTACCGCACCTCCCCAGGGAATATTCTCGGCGGACGCACCGCAGGAGCGGAACACCGCGCACTCGACCCGGGCTTTCAGGGTGCAGTCCAGTGCTCCCTTGTCCACAACTGTTACCCGGGCGTTTTGCACATCCAGACGCTCCAGCGTAGACAGAACCGTGGCCTTGATCTGACGGCCATACTGATTCATCACGCTGCTGGAAAGCTCCAGGCTGATGCCCTCACCGGGTTCCACGGTGACCATGGCATCGCTGGATTCCAAAGTTCCCGCCACGGCGGATTTCAGAATTTCCATGTTGATCCTCCCTAATATTATTCTTGTTTCTTCGTGGCATTAGAATAGCATAGCCACAAATTCTTTTCAAATACTTAAATTTTTATCACGTTATAATTTCCGGCGAATACCGGAACACTAGTGCTTGACATCCATAAAAATCCCTTTATAATGAACATTGTCAAAATCCAATAGGATTCGTGAAAATGCTGTAAAATAGTGGTGAAATTTGTATGAATATGAAGCAGGCCCTGTATTTTAAAACCATTGCCAAATACGGAACCATTACCGCCGCCGCAAAACAGCTTTATATCAGCCAGCCCTCCCTGAGTCAGACCCTGCGGCAGATCGAGGACGAGGTGGGTACCCCGCTTTTTGACCGCAGCACCTCCCCTTTCCACCTGACCTATGCCGGAGAGCGCTACCTCAGCGCCATTGAGGCCATGCTGGAAATTGAGGCAAGGCTTAAATCGGAGATCGACTCCATCCGCCACGACGACGGAGGCCGTCTGCGGCTGGGCATCAGTGTCACCCGAGCCACCCAGGTCCTTCCGGATGTTATTCCCATTTTCTCCAAGGCCTATCCAAACGTGACCCTGGAGCTCACGGAGACCCCCTCTGCCAACCTGGAAGGGCTGCTGCAAAAGGGGCAGGTGGACCTGGCCCTGGCGGCATTGGAAGCCAATGAGGCAAACATTGCCTATGAACTCATCGAAAAGGAATCCATCGGCATTCTGGCAGGAAAGGACTGCGGCCTGACCCAGCGCATCCCCTCCGGCACTCCCATTCAGTTGGACGAGGCGGCCAAGGAGGCCTTTGTCTCTCTGGACAGCTCCCATTCCTCCCGGATCATCCAGGACCGGCTGTTCCGGCGCTACAATATTCACCCCAGAATACTCCTGGAAACCAGTGCCCTGGAGGTTGGCCGGCGGGTGGCCCTTAAAAGCGGCTCCTGCATGATTTTGCCGGATGTCTACGCCGACGACTTTGTGTTCAATTCCGGCGGAGCCTTCTATCCCCTCAAGGACTACGAAAACCACCGGCATTTCTACGCCTGCTACCGCAACGACGAGAACACCAAAAAATACGTCCGGGACTTTGTATCCATTACCACCTCGGTCCTGGCCAATCGAACCTTAAAACGATAAAAAATCGCCCCTGCGCTCACTTCAGCGCAGGGGCTTCGTACTGATGCGATGATTATTTAGCCTACGGTTTCCACCTTGATGGTGTTGGTGTTGCCGGTCTTGCCGTTGATGGGGCCGCCGGTGAGGACCACGCAGTCTCCGGGCTGCAAATCAAGATACTTCTTGGCGTTGAGCATGCCGTGGTAGAACATCACGTCCATGGAGCCGTATTCCTCCGCCAGCACCGGGGTGATGCCCCAGCTCAGGTTCAGCTTTCTCCAGGCCTTTTCGTCTACGGTCATACCCACAATGTCCGTGGGGCAGCGGAAACGGCTGACCATCCGGGCGGTCTTGCCGGAAACGGAGCAGACCACAATAGCCTTGGCGTTGACGTCAATGGCCATGGCACAGGTGGCGTGGGAAATGGCATCCAGATTGTTCTTGATGCGGAAGTCGTACTTAAAGAACCGCTCTTTATAGCTGGTGTGCTGCTCGGTGTACTCCGCGATCTGGGCCATGGTGGCCACAGCCTCTACAGGGTATTTGCCGGCGGCGGACTCTCCGGAGAGCATGATGGCGGAGGTCCCGTCATAGACGGCGTTGGCAACGTCGGAGATCTCGGCTCTGGTGGGCCGGGGATTCTGGATCATGGATTCCAGCATTTCCGTAGCGGTAATGACCCGCTTGCCCAGCTGACGGCACTTCTGAATCAGGCGCTTCTGAATGGCGGGCAGCTCCACGAAGGGGACCTCCACGCCCAGGTCGCCTCTGGCCACCATAATGCCCTCGGCCACCTGGCAGATCTCCTCTACATTGTCCACACCGGCCTGGTTCTCGATTTTGGCGATGATCTCAATGTGCTCGCCGCCGTTGGCATCCAGGAAGGCCCGCATATCTGCCACATTCTCTCTGGTGGAGACGAAGGACGCAGCGATGAAGTCCACATCGTTCTGAATGCCGAAGAGCAAATCTGCCTTGTCCGCCTCGCTGAGGAAGGGACCGGTCATAACCTTATTGGGGAAGGACATGCTCTTGCGGTTGGAAAGCTCGCCGCCTACCAAGCACTTGCAGATGGCATTGCTGCCCTGAAGCTTTTCCACCTCAAAGACCACCAGACCGTTATTGACCAGCACCCGGTCCCCTACGGACAGGTCCTTCACCAGGCCCTTGTAGTTGACGGAAACCCTGGTCTCGTCTCCCTCCACATCGTCTACCGTAAAGGTAAAGGTGTCGCCGGCGGATACCCGGACCTTGCCGTCCTTAAAGGTACGGATCCGGTACTCCGGGCCCTTGGTGTCCAGCATAATGGCCAGCGGCACATGGAGCTCCTGGCGAACCTGCTTGATGAGGTTCACCTTGTTCTGCTGTTCCTCATGGGTGCCGTGGGAGAAATTCAAACGGGCCACGTTCATTCCGGCCAGGCACATTTTCTTCAGAGTTTCCAGATTCTGAGAGGCCGGGCCAATGGTGCAGATGATCTTTGTTTTCCGCATAAAGCATCTCTCGCTTTCTTCATTAATGATGATTTCTGATTCGGGGGTATTATAGCACAATCGTTTCTCTGATTCAATCGTCCTGTATTTAAAATATCATCCCGGGGAAAACCGAATTTTTAGCAGGTTTTCTCAATATGAAAATATCGATTTTTTGTATTGGTTTCCATTGCACTGGATTTTCCCTCTTCTTTGTGCTATACTGACAAAAAAGCATCTTTCAGGAGGAACCCCATGCCCATTCGCATTCCCAATGATCTGCCTGCTGCGGAGATCCTGCATCAGGAGAACATCTTTGTCATGCCCCAGAATCGGGCCGTTACCCAGGATATTCGGCCACTGGAAATACTGCTGCTCAACCTGATGCCCACCAAAATCACCACCGAGACCCAGCTCAGCAGACTCTTGGGCAACACCCCCTTGCAGGTACACTTAGAGCTGATGCACACCACCTCCCACACTGCAAAAAACACGTCCCAGGAGCATCTGCTTTCCTTCTACAAAACCTTTGATGAGATCAAGGACCGGAAGTTTGACGGCATGGTCATCACCGGGGCTCCCGTGGAGCAGCTGCCCTTTGAAGAGGTGGACTATTGGCCGGAGCTTTGCCGGATCATGGAATGGAGCAAAACCAATGTCCACTCCACCTTCCACATCTGCTGGGGAGCCCAGGCGGGGCTATATTACCATTATGGCATTCCCAAGTATCCCCTGCCCCGGAAGCTTTTTGGGGTCTACCCCCATTACGCGGATTATAAGCGGTCCATATTGCTTCGGGGTTTCGACGATGAGTTTTATGCCCCCCACTCCCGGCACACCACGGTTTTGCGGGAGGACTTAGAGCGTTGCCCCGCCCTGCGCATTCTGGCCTCCTCCCCGGAGGCAGGGGTCTACGCCGCCATGACCAAGGGCGGCCATCAGATTTTCGTCACAGGCCACGGGGAATATGACCCGGACACCCTGGCTCAGGAATATCTGCGGGACAAAAACCAGGGGCTGCCCATTCAGGTGCCTGCCCACTACTATCCCAACGATGACGACACGAAGCCCCCCATGGTCCGGTGGCGGGGCCACGCCAATTTGCTGTTTTCCAATTGGCTCAACTACTTCGTCTACCAGACCACCCCCTATGACATTATGTCCATCGGAGATCAAACTTGAAAGGAGCATATTTTATGGAACATCCTCTTTTGGAAGTCTGCGCGGATTCTCTTGCCTCCTGCCTTGCTGCCCGGGAGGGACAGGCAGACCGCATTGAGCTTTGTGCCAATCTGGTCATCGGCGGCACCACCCCTTCGGAATTTCTCTTCCGGCAGGTGCAAAAGGCCGTTTCCCTGCCTGTAAACGTGCTGATCCGGCCCCGGTTCGGTGATTTTCTGTACACCCAGGACGAATTGGAGCAAATGGAGGCCCAGGTCCGCCGGTTCCGGGAGCTGGGGGCCAACGGCGTGGTCATCGGCGCACTGACCCCGGAGGGAGATTTGGACAGGCCAATGCTGGAACGGCTGCGGACCGCCGCGGGGGATCTGGATGTTACCCTGCACCGTGCCTTTGACATGGCCCGGGACCTGCCCGCCGCATTGGAGACCGCCGTCAGCCTGGGCTTTACCACCATTCTCACCTCCGGCGGAGAAGCTTCTGCCTCTCAAGGGGCCGACACCCTGGCCGGGCTGAACCGGCAGTCCGGTGGCCGCATCCGCCTGCTGGCCGGTGCCGGTGTGAAGGCCGGAAACATCGCCTCCATTCATGAGGCCACCGGCATCACCGCTTTCCACAGCTCCTGCCGTACCGCCGCGGTAAACAGCGGCATGGTATACAGAAACCCCAGAGTCAACATGGGACTTCCGGGGCTTTCGGAGTATGAAATCTACCGGTCGGATTCCCAAGAGGTCCGCCGGTGCGCAGACATCGTCCACTCCCTGTAAAAAAATCAAGGGCGTACCCCTCAAACAGGTACGCCCTTATTCTTTTACTTTTTCAGAACTTTATCCAGGGTCTTTCCCAGAATGCCGCCCAAAATGCCGCAGGTCAGTGCCTCCACCAGGCCCTGAACGCCTACCAGCAGCACCACGAACATCAAGGGGTTCGCGGCGCCTTTCTTTACCACCAGCGCCTGAACAAAATCGCTGGAATAAAAAACAAGCACGATATAGCCCATGAAAAACAGGGTGTTCAGCAGCGGTGCGCTGACGGCACCTACAAAGTAGCTCCAAATGCCCTTGCCGTCGGCCTTCTTGCAGAGCTTATACACATAGCCGCAGCACAGGCCCATGAGCATCCGCATGCCGACGCAGAGGATCACCGTGTGAACAGGGCTCAACGCAAAGAACGCCCCCGTCATAGCGGAGCGGCCGGAAATGGCATCCGTCAGGCTGAGCACACCGAATACCGCGCCCAAAATCATGGCCTCTACGGGGCCGCAGAGCATGGCACCGATGGCGATGGGCAGGGTCAGGAAGCTCATGTTGAGGGGACCTACCGTAATGGCACCCAGACCCACGGCCCGCATGGCCAGTTCCACGGCTACCAGAAGGGCCACTCTCGTCAGTCTTTCTACCTTCGTACTTGTGGTTTTCATATTCAATTCCTCCTGCTGTCGTTCCGTCCTTTGCCGGATACAACGCATTATTCTTGTTTTGGCCTCATCGGTGCTGTTCCGCTGCCATTCCCCGGAGGGGATACAGCGCGGGTCCTGCCGGTTCAGCCGCAAACAGTGCCATTATAGCAAGTTCCCAGCAAAAAGCAACCCCTATTTTTCCCGGTTACGCTGATAGAGGTAAGCCAGGCCCTTGAGGATCATATCCGGGTCATAGCTGTGGGGATGCCGCACCAGGCGGTCAATATAGGCCGCACCGCCGCCGGTAATGACCAGACTCACCTGGGCTCCCAGCTCCTCCTCAATGGAGCGCACCACCCCGTCAACCAGTGCCGCCGCACCGTAAACCGCGCCGCTGCGCATGCAAGAGGCGGTGTCGATGCCGATGACCCGTTCCGGGGTCTCCAGCTCCAGCTTCGGCAGCTGGGCCGTGTGGGCTCCCAGGGCTTTGAGACCGGTTTCCATGCCCGCGGCGATAACACCGCCGCAGAACACGGCCCCCTCTTTGACCACATTGAAGGTGGTGGCCGTGCCCAGGTCCACCGTCACCAGAGGCAGGGGGTAATGGGCCGCCGCCCAGGCCGCATCCGCCAGACGGTCACGGCCCACTTTATGGGGCTCGGAAACCTCCAGGGAAATGCCCAAGTCACTTTCACAGGTCACGATCAACGGCTCCAGAGCGAATACAGACAGCATGGACTCCCGAACGGTATCCAAAACTTTTGGTACCACGCTGGAGATCACGATGCCGGTAAAGCTTTCCCGCTCCCGGCCCAGGGCCCGGAGCTTCTTGATAAGCGCCACCGTATAATCCGCCGGATCCCAGTTTGTATCTGTGTCCAGCTTGGTGGTGAAGATCACACGGTATTCCCCCCGGGGGCTGACGGTCACGCCGCCGAAGGATACAGTGGTATTGCCGATGTCAACTACCAGAATCATATTGATTTCCCCTATATGGAAGGCTCGCCCCGGCACGCCGTGGGCGGCTGGGGATATTATAACGGGGTTTTGGTTCCTTGGCAATACCCAGTTGAAAATTCCCGGGCAATTTGATATACTGAAAGCAAAGAATGAAACAAAGAAGGGATACCATGGAAAATCTACAGGGAAAATGCGTGATTTTAGGTGTCACCGGAGGGATCGCCGCCTACAAAATGGCCTCTGTTGCCTCCGGGCTGCGGAAAGCCGGGGCGGAGGTCCATGTGATCATGACCGAGAACGCCACCGAGTTTATTACCCCACTGACCTTTGAGACCCTGACCAACCAGCGCTGCGTGGTGGATACCTTTGCCCGGGACTTTCAATACGACGTTGCCCATATTTCCCTTGCAAAGGCGGCAGACCTGATCCTCATTGCCCCCGCCACTGCCAATGTCATCGCCAAGCTGGCAAACGGCATTGCCGACGATATGCTGACCACCACGGTGCTGGCGGCCCGGTGCAAAAAGCTGGTGTCCCCTGCCATGAACACCGCCATGCTGGAAAATCCCATTACCCAGGACAATCTCCAGAAGCTCCGCCATTACGGCTTCGGCATCATTGCCCCCGCCGTGGGGATGCTGGCCTGCAAGGATGTGGGCAGCGGCAAGCTGCCGGAACCGGAAACCCTGCTTGACTGCATCGCCATGGAGCTGGCCCGGGAAAAGGACCTGGCAGGGCTCCGGCTGACCGTCACCGCCGGGCCCACCCAGGAGGCCCTGGACCCGGTAAGGTATCTGACCAACCACTCCACCGGCCGCATGGGCTACGCCATTGCCCGGGAGGCCATGCTCCGGGGCGCCCAGGTCACCCTGATCTCCGGGCCCACGGCTCTAAAACCCGTGCCGGGTGTAAAGACCCTGCCGGTGGTCTCCGCCAAGGAGATGTTTGAGGCAGTAAAGCAGACGCTGCCTCAAACGGATATTCTCATCAAGGCCGCCGCCGTGGCGGACTACCGCCCGGCAAGCATTGCCGAGGACAAGCTGAAAAAATCCGACGGAGCCATGTCCATCCCCTTGGAGCGCACCGACGACATTCTGGGCTGGGTCGCCCAAAACCGGCACCCGGGTCTGTTTGTCTGCGGTTTTTCCATGGAGACCCGGGACATGGTGGCCAATTCCCAGCTAAAGCTTCAAAAGAAGCACCTGGATATGATCGTTGCCAACAACCTGAAGGTTGCGGGCGCAGGATTTGGGGTGGATACCAACGTGGTCACCATCCTGACCCCTGACGGAATACAGGAACTGCCCCTCATGGGCAAGGACCAGGTCGCCGGAAGACTGCTGGATGAAATTATCAGGAGGCGGAAATGAATTCTCACAAACAGAGGACCCAAGCCCTGACCTCCGGCTCCATTCCGGGGTCCATCCTGCGGTTTGCCCTGCCCTTATTTCTGGGGCAGACCTTGCAGCAGTTTTACAACATGGCCGATGCCTGGGTCATTGGCAACTTTGCCGAGAACAGCGCTTTCGCCGCGGTGAGCAGCGGCGGCAACCTGACCTTCCTGATCATCGGCTTTTTCAGCGGAATCGGTGTGGGCGGCGGCGTGGTCATTTCCCGGTACTTTGGTGCCCGGGATAAAACCAGCACCCAGCGGGCCATTCACGCGGATTTTCTCTTTGGCCTCATCGCCTCTATGGTTGCCACCGTTGCGGGCCTGACCCTGGTGCCCTGGTTGTTGACCCTGATGAACACCCCGGCGGATGTGCTTCCCTACTCCCTGCAATACTTCCGGGTGTATTTTGGGGGCGTTACCACCATCATCCTCTACAACATCTGCATGTCCATTATGCAGGCCCAGGGCGACAGCGTGCGGCCCCTGTACTATCTTTTTATTTCCTCCGTTGCCAACGTGATTTTGGATCTGCTGTTTGTTGCAGTCTTCCACTGGGGCGTTACCGGTGCGGCCATCGCCACGGTCATCGCCCAGGGGCTTAGCGTGGTGCTGTGTCTGGTGCGGATGTGCCGGGAGCCGGAGGAACATCTGCGGCTGGACTTCCGGAAGCTCTATTGGGACAAGGAAATGATGCGGCGGATCATCCGGCAGGGCCTGCCCACCGGCGTGCAGAACGCGGTGATCAGCCTGGGCAATGTGGTCATTCAGTCCAACATCAATTCCTTCGGTGCCAATGCCATGAGCGGCCAGGGCGCTTACTCCAAAATCGAAGGCTTTGCCTTCCTGTCCGTGACCTCCATGAGCATGACCCTGCCCACCTTTGTAAGCCAGAATCTGGGAGCCGGAAACGTGCCCCGGGCCAAAAAGGGTGCCCTTTTCGGAACGCTCACCACCATGGTGGCGGCGGAGATCACCGGTGTACTTATGTACATATTTATCCCCCAGCTCCTCCGGCTCTTCATCAGCGACCCGGAGGCCATTGCCTACGGCATCATCCACGCAAGAGTGGATACCCTTTTCTACTGTCTGTTGGCCCTGGCCCACTGTGCGGCGGGGGTTCTGCGAGGCTGTGGAAAATCCACGGTGCCCATGATCGTCATGCTCAGCTGCTGGTGTGTGCTGCGGAGTATTTACGTCACCGTGATTCTCCGCTTTATCCACGAATTCCGCATGATCTCCTGGGCCTACCCCATTACCTGGGGCGTTTCCTGCATCCTCTTTGTATTCTACCTGTACCGTCTGAATTGGGAACGGGACGCAAAAATCTAACCGGAGTCTGCCGGACACAACTAGGCCGTACCGCCAAATGCAGCGGTACGGCCTTTGTTTTTGTTGCCTTATAGAGTATCCTCTGTGTAGCGGCAGGCGGGGTAGGCGGTGCAGCCGTAAAAGCTGCCAAACCTTCCCCGGCGTTTTGCCATAGGCGCCCCGCAGCGGGGGCAGCACTTCTGAGGAAGCCCTTCCGGCTCCCTTGCAAGCATTTCAAAAACCTGCTGGTTCATTTTGCAGTCGTTCAGGGCCCGGTGGGCCCCAAAGGTGGAAAGGCTGTAGTGCTCTGCCAGCGCCGTCAGCCGGTAGCTGGGAAGCCCCGCCAGACGGCAGCGGGCAAAGCGCAGGGTATCCACATAGTCGTTTCCCGGCACCTTGCCAAACCGGGTTTGACAATCCCGGGCCAGGAATTTTAAATCAAACCGCTCAATATTATGACCTACCAGCACATCGTCCCCGAAAAACTTCAAAAATTCCGGCAAAATCTCCTCCATGGTGGGCTCATCTTTTACCATGTCGTCGGTGATGTTGTTCACCTGACTGGCGCCGTAGGGAATGGGCCGGCCGGGGTTTACCAAGGTGGAAAAGCTGTCCACAATGGCCCCTTGCCGAACCTTCACGGCGGAAATCTCAATGACATCGTCGCTGTTGCAGGAAATTCCCGTGGTTTCCAAGTCAAACAGCACATAATCCGGCACATAACAGTTCAGGTTCTTTCCCTGAGTATTCGCAAGCATCGTTTTCTCCCGTTCTCTTTTTCTGGGTGGTATTTATTTCTATTTCGGTTCTTCAAAGGCCGCCGCCACTTTTTGAAGCAGCTCCCGGATGGGCAGGTGCTGGGGGCAGATCTGCTCGCATTGGCCGCAGCCGACACAGTCCGAGGCCTTCCCCGCCTCCCGGGTGTGGACTTCATAGTAGAATGTCCCGTCCCAATTTTTAAGGGTCCGGCTTTTGTTCATCACCGCAAACAGGTCCGGAATGTGGATCTGCTGGGGGCAGCCTTTTTCACAATACCGGCAGGCCGTGCAGCTGATCTGATCCATTTCCCGGAACACCTGGCAGACCTGATCGATGGCCTGCTGCTCTTGTTCATTCAGCGGCTTCAATTCCATCATATAGTCCGTATTGTCCCGGACCTGCTCCAAAGAGCTCATACCGGAGAGGACCATCTGGACATTTTCAAAGCCCGCCGCAAAGCGGATGGCGTAGCTGGCGTAACTGCCCCCGTGCAGATCATCCAGGATCCTGGCCGCTTCCTCCGGCAGCTGGGTCAGGCGCCCGCCCTTCACCGGCTCCATAACCAGCACCGGCTTTCCGAAACGTTGGCAGACCTCATAGCAGGCCCGACTCTGAATGGCCGCATCCTCATAATCCAGGTAATTGAATTGCAGCTGCACCACCTCGATTTGGGGATACTCCGTCAGAATCTCTTCCAGAAAGGCCGCCGAATCGTGGAAGGAAATGCCCACATGCTTTACAAGGCCCTCCTCCTTCAGCTGAAAGGCCGTCTCATAGGCTCGGCATTTCCGGTAATGGTCATAGTTCTCCCGGCACTGGGAGTGCATCAGGTAAAGATCAAAGTATTCAACACCGCAGTCCTGCAATTGCTGGGTAAACAATGGACGAATATCCGCCTCGGTTTCAAAACAGCCGCCGGACAGCTTGTCGGTAAGAATGTAGCGGTCTCTGGGATAGCGGCTGGTCAGGCACTGACGAAGATAGCCTTCTGCCTTGCCCTCCAGATAGGGCCGGGCCACATCGAAGTAGCGAAAGCCCCGCTGTAAAAACAGGTCCACCATTTCCTTGGTCTGGGGCACATCCACCTGACCGTCCTTCTGGGGCAGGCGCATAAAGCCAAAGCCCAGTTTCTGATGTTTGGATTCCATCATTGTCTCCCCTTTCAGTCTTTCTTTCGTGCCAGCTCCAAAATGCCGCTCATTTTTGAGCAAATGTCTCCGTAATTTTCCCGTCTGTGGGGCTTGAAGCACCGGGAGCAATCCTTAATGCCCTTTTCGGTGTAGGTAAAGCTGCCGCCGCACTTGTCCCCCAGGGCGTACAGGGGGCAGTAGCAAAAAAGGCAGCTGAAGGTTTCCGGGTCCGCTCCTTGATGGCAGGGATAGTATTCACATTCCCGGTTCTGAAAAAAATCATAGTGGCTCATGGCGTTCGTTCCTCTCTTTCATGATCCAGGGGTCGCTTTCCGGCGGCTCCTTGGTAAATTCCATAGGTTCCCCGGTTGCGGGGTGGGCAAAGCCCAGGCGGTAGGACCACAGGGCAATTTCGCAGGGGTCATTGCGCTGCGAATACTTCCGCTCTCCGTAAAGGGGCATCCCCCGGGAGGCAAACTGGACCCGGATTTGATGGGTCCTGCCGGTATGCAGCCGCACCAGCACCTTGGCCCGGTCCCATTCCGCTGCCAGGATCTTGTAATCCAGCACCGCCTCCTGAATGCCCTTTCCCGGCTCCGGGGCTACGAAGGTCATTTTCCGGGCTTTGTCCCGGCCCAGCAGGTCCCGGAAGGTGCCCTCGGGCGCCGAAGGCCTCCCATGGACCACGGCCAGGTATTCCTTTTGGAAGGCCCCCTCCCGAATCTGGCGGGACAGCTCCGAGGCGGCGGCCGGATTTCTTGCCAGCACCATCAGGCCGCTGACCACCCGGTCCAGCCGGTGGACCGTCCGCACATCCGCCTTGGGGTCCCCCAGCTCCTGCCGCACAAGCTCTGGCAGACCTCCGGGCTCATCGGTAGAGAGCACCCGGGGCGGCTTTATACAGACCAGGATGTCCCGGTCCTTATAGAGAATTTCCATAACTTCACCTCATCGACTTGTATCTATTTTATCAAAGGCGACACCGGATTGCAAGGACTTTTCCCGGGTCAATCGGCTCAGCTCCGGGCTCAAGGCCAGGAGGGCCACCAGATTGGGAATGGCCATAAGGCCGTTGAAGATTTCCGCCAGAAGCCACAACGTCTGGGTCCGCAGCATCGCCCCCAGGACCACACCGGCCATTTGCAGCCACACAAAGCCCTTCCAAAAGCCGGGGCCGAACAAAAACTGACCGCACCGGGCTCCGTAAAGCCCCCAGCCTAAGACCGTGGCAAAGGCGAAAATTCCCAGATACACCGTCAGCAGTCCCACCGCCCAGCCGCCGCAGGACTTTTGGAACACCTGGGCCGCCAGCGCCGCCCCCTGATCTTTCCCATAGGGGACGGAAACGCCGCTGATAAGCACCGCCAGCGCCGTCAGGGTGCAGATCACCAGGGTATCTACGAACACCTCAATGAGCCCCAGCATCCCCAACTCCACAGGGCTACCGGTATCCGCCCCGGCGTAGGCCATGGAGGCGGTGCCCATGCCCGCCTCGTTGGTAAAAATTCCCCGGGCGCAGCCGGTGCGGAGGCTACAGAAAAAGGCCCCAATGCAGCCGCCAGTCACCGCCCCGGGGTTCCAGGCCCCCAGTAAAATGGCCCGGAGCGCCCCGGGGATAGCCTCCCGGCAGCGCAGAAGCACTACAAGGCACAGTCCCACATACCCCGCCGCTGCCCAGGGGACCAGTTTTTCCACCACTTTCCCGATGCCCCCGGCGCCTCCGGAGAGCACCCTGCCAATGCCCACCGCCAGAATAATCCCCAGGGCCAGATTCCCCCAAAGGCTTTCCTTTCCGCCCCAAGAAGCCCGCAGGCTGTTGAAGGCCCCCACCACCGCATTGATCTGGGTGGCGTTTCCCACCCCAAAGGCGGCGATCAAGCCAAAGGCGCAGTACAAGACCGCCAGAAAGCGGAACTTAGAAGACAGGCCCCCCTCGATCATATACATGGGGCCGCCCCATCTCTCCCCTGCCCGGGTCACGGCATAGCGGCGGGCCAGGGTCACCTCCGCAAATTTGGTGCCCATGCCCAGAAAGCCGCATACCCACATCCAGAAAATCGCCCCGGGGCCCCCCAGGCAGATGGCGCCGGCCACCCCCACAATGTTTCCCGTGCCCACCGTTGCCGCCAGAGCCGTGCAAAGGGCCTGAAAGGCCGTGACCCCCTCCCCCCGGCGACTGGTTTTCAGCAAGGCAAATGCCTTGGGCAGCAGCCGCAGCTGGGGAAATCCGGCACAAACCGTCAGATATGCCCCGGCCCCCACCAGCAGCACCAGTATCGGCCCACCCCATAGGGCCTCGTAAAAACGTTGCAGGAATAACAGCATGTACCCTCCCCCGAAACGCTCCGAATGTTTTAAATAACGATTTTCCAAAAGAAAAGCAGCCGCTATTGTTCCTTAGCAGCTGCTTTTGTAATGTATTGGCGTTACTCCCAGGTGGCCCAGATTTCCGGGCAGTAGCCCACGGTTGCCTTGTTTCCGTTGCGGACCACCGGGGTCTTCATCAGCAGAGGGTCTTCAAAGACCTTGTCCTCTTTTGTCCGGGCATCGGACATGTACTTCATATTGGTGACCTCCTGGGATTTATTCTCCCAGTCGATGAGGTTGTCAATGCCCCCCAGAGCTCGAACCACGCTGTCAAACTCTCTGCCGGACATGCCATAGCGCTTTAAGTCAATGGACTGAAAGGAGATCCGGCGCTCTTTAAAATATCGCTCCGCCTTTTTGGTGTCGAAGCATTTGCTTTTTCCGAAAATCTGGATGTTCAATAAGTTACCTCCATCAAACAAAGGCCCTGGGGCGGTGCCAGAAAACCGGCCTGCTCCCGCTTCTGGCCAAAGAGGCGGTCCAAGTCCTCCTCCCGCTGGCCTCTGCCGACCTCCACCAGGGTGCCCACCAGAATCCGCACCATGTTCTGCAAAAAGCCGTTGCCCGTAACAGTAATTTGCAGTTCCCGGCCCTGCCGGGTCAGACTGATGCTGTCAATGCGGCGGACGGCGGATTTTTTCATTTTGCTGTTCCCGCAAAAGCAGGAAAAATCATGGGTTCCCACAAGGCGCTGGGCTGCCCGGTCCATGGCTTCCACATCCAGCTCCTCCGGCAGGGCCCACAGGTATCTGCGTTCAAAAACGCAGGGGTCCTCGCTGTTCCAGATGCGGTAGCGATAGGTTTTTCCCGTGGCGTTGAGCCGGGCGTGAAACCTGGGGGATGCCTCCTGGCAGGAATATATGCCGATGTCCTCCGGCAGATACCTGCGAAGTTCCAGCAGAATTTCTTCCCGGGGCATGGGGCTTTCACAGTGAAAATTGGCGATTTGATGGGCCGCGTGAACCCCGGCATCGGTACGGCCGCTGCCGCTGACGGTAACAGGCTCCCCCAAAATACGGCTCAGCACCGTTTCCAGCTTCCCCTGAATGGTCCCTTCCACCCCGGGCAGCCGCTGCCAGCCCCGGTAACGGGTGCCGTCATAGCAAATATCCAGGCGCAAATTACGCATAGTCCTCCAGTTCCTCCCTGGCTTCCCGCTCGCTGTCCGCGGAAAACAGGAATCTTCCTCTTTCATCATAAACCTGAACATGTCCGTGGACATAGCGCATGGAATACATAGCCGTCACCGCTCCTTTGTTTTGGTGCGGTCAGTATCTCATACATTCGGTCCAATAAAACGGACATTTACTTCTTTTCTACCTGCCGGTCCATCCAGTTGGAGGTAAACTCGTAAATCTCCTGCCGGTTGATCTCGTTTAAAATCTCGTGACGGCCCAGGGGGAAGATCCGCTTTTCCACGTCCTTCATCCCGGCCTTCTGAAACTCCTCCACGGCCCGCAGAACGCCCTTTCCGTAGGCACCCACCGGGTCGTCGCCACCGGCAATGAAGAGCACCGGCAGGTCCTTCTTCATTTTTGCCAGATTTTCCTTCCGCTCAATAAACTGAATGCCGGTGAGCAGATCCCGCAGCAGGCCCGTGGTGGCCATGAAGCCGCAGCTGGGGTGGGCGATGTAAGCGTCCACTTCCTTGGCATCTCTCGTCAGCCAGTCATACTCCGTTCTGGGGTGCTCCACCCGCTTGTTGTAGCCGCCAAAGACCATGTTTTGCAGGGTTTCGCTGGGGTTCTTCTCCCCCACCTTTTTGCAGGCCATGGCGCAGATGCCGATGGCCGCCGGAAGCATGGCCCGGGGCTGCCAGCCGGTGCCGCAGATCACCGCGGCGGTAATACCGCTGTCCGGGTAAACCTGCAAAATGGTACGGGCCATGAAGGAGCCCATGGAGTGGCCGAAGAGGATATAGGGGATGCCCGGATACTCGTCCTTGGTTTTCCGCAGGAGGCTATAGCTGTCGCTGACCGCCGTAAACCAGCCCCCTTCAAAATAGCCCTGAGTGCCCTGCTCCCCCACGGACTGGCCGTGGCCCATATGGTCCTCTGCCACCACCGCATAGCCAAGGCTGTTAAGATAATTGGCGAAGTCATCATACCGCTCAATATATTCCGCAATGCCGTGGACGATCTGCACCACCGCCTTGGCTTCTCCATCCGGGGTCCAGCGGCAGCAGTGCAGCTGACCAATGCCGTTGGAGGGAATGGTAAACTCTGTGCGCATAGGTTTACTCCTTTACCTGGTAGCCCGCGTCGGTAATGGCTTTTTCATAGGCTTCCCGACCGGCGCTGCCATGAACGGTCACGGTCTTTTCCTGCAAATTGACCTCTGCACCGGTAGTTTCCGCCACAGCCAGACAGGCCTTTTCCACCCGGGCCGCACAGTGCTTGCACATCATACCTTCTACATGAATAACAATTTCCATTGCTGTTTCCTCCTGACTCCGGCTGACCGGGTCTCCAATTTTTGCCGCGGGCAAGGCCACAAAAAGGGATTGACACCTTTCCCGCCGTATGATACTATTTTACCATATGTTTGAAAGAAAACAAGAGGACTTTCCGTCCTTCTGTATGGTTACAATGTGAATTCTATGTAAATTTTGTGAGAAAGGATCCCGTATGAACATCAAAATCACCTCTGACAGCACCTGTGATCTGCCCGCTTCCGTTCTGGAGCAATATCATATTGACCTGGTTCCTCTGATCGTTATGAAAGAGGACGAGGAATTTTTAGACAACGTGACCATTACCCCCGAGGACATTTTCGCCCATGTGGAGAACGGCGGGGCCCTTTGCTCCACCGCCGCCAGAAGTGTGGCCGTATATCAGGATCTGTTTTCCAAGTTTGCGGAATATGACGGGGTGCTGCACATCAGCCTGGGCTCCGGCTTCTCTTCAAGCTTCCAAAATGCAAGCCTTGCCGCCCAGAGCTTTTCCAACGTCCGGGTTGTGGACTCCCAGAGCCTCAGCAGCGGCCACGGTCTCATGGTTCTGAAGGCCGCGCAGCTTTCCCAGGAGGGCATGGCGTTGGACGAAATTTTGGAAGAGCTGGATGTCTACCGCTCCAAAATTGACATCAGCTTTGTGCTGGACCGGCTGGACTACATGGCCAAGGGTGGCCGCTGCTCCACTGCCACGGCCCTGGGGGCAAACCTGCTGAACCTGAAGCCCTGCATCGAGCTGCGGGAGGGCAAAATGAGCGTGGGCAAAAAATACCGGGGTCACTTTGACAAGTGCCTGACCCACTATATCCAGGACAAGCTGGGCTCCCAGGAGGAAATTGACCACAGCGTCCTTCTTCTGACCCACACCCAGGTGGATGACCAGATCATCGCCGCTGTTCGGGAGGCCATCGCTCAGTTCGCGCCCTTTGAGACGGTTTACGAGGCGGAAGCCGGGTGCACCGTTTCCTGCCACTGCGGACCCAATACCCTGGGCATCATCTTCGCCCGGGTCTGATCGTTTTTTCTGCCACCGGAGCTGCTTCCGGTGGCCTTTTTTGGGGGAATACCATGAACGAACATCTTTTATTGGACCTTGCCACGGATCTTGCCTATGAGATCGCCCTCAGCGGCGGGGAGACCTATCGGGTAGAGGAAACCGTCAAGCACATTCTCCGGGCCTACGGACTGGCACCGGAGGTGGCGGCCCTGCCCAATTACCTGATCGTCAGCGTGCTCTCGGAAACCGGAGAGCCCATTACCCGGATGCGGATGATCGGTGCCCACGGCAATAATTTTGACGCCGTGGAACGGCTGAACGCTTTGAGCCGGACCATCTGCACCACCCGGCCCAAGCCGGAGAAGGCCTTGGAAATGCTGGAAAAAACCAAGGCCTCCGTCCAGTATTATTCCCTTCCCATGCGCTTGCTGGGCCATTTCCTGGGGGCTGCCGGCTTTGGACTGCTCTTTGGGTGCAGCGCCGGTGATGCGGTGCTGGCCGGGCTCTGCGGCATTCTTGTGGCTTTTGCCACCCGGTTTACAAGCCTTGTCAACGCCAACCCTATTTTCAGCACCCTGGCCTCCTCCTTTCTCCTGTCCCTGGCGGCCTACGTCATGAACGCCCTGGGGTGGGTGGGCAATGCCGATACGGTGATCATCGGCGGCATGATGATTCTGGTGCCGGGGCTGGTATTTACCAATGCCCTGCGGGATATGATTTACGGGGACATCAACTCCGGCATCAACAAATGTGTTCAGGTGCTGCTGATCGCGGGCTCCATGGCCTTGGGCTCCGCCGGGGCCCGAAACCTCATCACCAGACTGGTGGGGCTTCCTTCCGTGACCCCCGCCATGGACTATGGGCTTTTCATGCTGTGCATTGCCTCCTTCTTAGGCTGCGTGGGATTTTCCATTCTGTTCAACATTCACGGCCCCGGCATGTTTCTGTGCGCCCTGGGGGGTATTGCCTCCTATGTAACCTACTATTTATCCCACAAGTGGGGCCTTACCCCGGACAGCGCCATTTTCCTGGGCACCATGTTCTCGGCGCTGTACTCGGAAATCATGGCCCGGGTTCGGAAATACCCTACCATTTGCTATCTGGTGGTGTCCATTATCCCCCTGATTCCCGGGGCCAGTCTCTACTACACCATGGTCTACGCCACTGACCGGGCCATGGACCACTTTGTGACCCAGGGGCTTCTCACCGCCCAGACCACCGGAATCATGGCGGCCAGCATCATTCTGGTATCCAGCCTGGTCAAAATCTACTACGGCCAAAAGGCCGCCCGCCTCAAGAAAAATGCCTCCCCAAAATAAGGGGAGGCAATCTTTTATAGTTTGCTAAGGACGGAACCCAGGCTGTCGTGGAAGACCAGGTTTGCCCGGTCATCATAAGGGGTGGGATCCCGGTTGATGAGAACCAGGCGGTTTCCGGCATAATACCGCAGGAAGCCCGCCGCAGGGTAGACCGTCAGGCTGGTGCCTGCCACCAGCAGCAGGTCCGCTTGACAGATGGCCTCCAAGGCCCCCTCCACCACCTTTTGGTTGAGGCCCTCTTCATAAAGCACCACATCCGGCTTGACGATGCCGCCGCAGTCACAGCGGGGAATGCCCGGGGCGTTTTTCACGAATTCCGCCGGATAGAATTTTCCGCACCGGGTACAGTAGTTGCGCAGAATGGAGCCGTGGAGCTCATAGACCCGCTTGGAACCGGCCTTTTGGTGAAGTCCATCGATGTTCTGGGTCACCACCGCCCGGAGGCGGCCCTCTTGCTCCCACTTTGCCAAAGTATAGTGGGTAATGTTCGGCTCTACCTCCAAAGGCATCATTTTCTCCCGGTAGAACTTAAAAAAATACGCCGGATTTTGAAGATAAAAGCTGTGACTGATGATGGTTTCCGGGGGATAATCGAACTTCTGACTGTAAAGACCGTCTTTACTGCGAAAATCCTTGACGCCGCTTTCCGTGCTGACGCCCGCCCCTGTAAAGGCCACAATGTTGGAGCTTTCCTCCACCCAGGTTCGAAGGGTTTCCAACCCATCCATAAAGACCACCTCCTGTTGTTTTTATACTATCGCTTCTTTCCCCCGGTGTCAACTGTAGAATTAGAGCGGCCCAAAAATCCGGGCCGCTCCATGTTATTTCGATGTTTCCTTGGGAAGCTCTGATTAAATCGGCAAGAGCTGACGGCGAAAGATTTTGGTTCCAGACAAGGTTTGGAAAATGAGGGAATACTTTGTGTATTTCCCATTTTTCAAACCGCAGTCTGGGGGCAAAAGATTCGCCGCTCAGCCGCAGACGATTTAGTCAGAGTTTCCCTTAGTATAATACTGGGCCTGGGCGTTCCAGAGGGCGTAGTATTTTCCTGCCTTGTCTGCCACCAGGGCCTCATGGCTTCCCTGCTGGATCACCTTTCCATCCTGGAACACGGCGATCTCATCGCAGAACTTGCAGGAGGACAGCCGGTGGGAAATGTAAATGGCGGTTTTGTCCCCGGTGATCTTATCAAATTTGCCGTAAATCTCCGCCTCGGTAATGGGGTCCAGGGCTGCGGTGGGTTCGTCCAGAATAATGAAGGGGGCATCTTTGTAAAGGGCCCGGGCAATGGCGATTTTCTGGGCTTCCCCGCCGGAAATCTCTACGCCATCGTCAGACAGGTCCCTATAAAGCACCGTATCCAGCCCCTGAGGAAGGCTTTCCAGACGGTCCCCAAATCCGGCATCTATCAGCGCCTTTTGGGCTTTCTCCCGGTCATAGTCCATGCTGCCCGCCACATTGCTGCCCAGACTCCGGCAGAGCAGCTGGAAGTCCTGGAACACCACGGAGAAAATGGCCATGTAATCATCATAGCGGTACTTGCGGATGTCAATGCCGTTTAGTAGAATTTGTCCCTCCTGGGGGTCATAAAGCCGGCACAGAAGCTTGATAAAGGTGGTTTTTCCGCTGCCGTTTTCCCCAACGATTGCCAGACGTTTTCCCACTTTGAACTTCATATTCACATGGCGCAGCGCCCAGATTTGAGAGCCGGGGTAACGAAAGGATACGTCTTGAAACTCCACATCATAGGCCCGGTCCGACCGCTTTTCGGTGGTCAGGCTGCCCTGATACATTTCGTTGGGAATATCCAGATAGGCAAAGGTCTTTTCTAAGTAAGGCGTATTGGCTTTCAGCAGGCCCGCAATGTCCGACAGGGCAAACACATTGGCCACCATGGCCGTGGCGGCCCCAATATACTGGGTACAGCTGCCCACATCAAAGGCCCCGCCCAGGGCTTTCAGGCAGGTAAATAGATAGATAATGCCGGTGGTCAGAGCCGTAACACTGGCACCCAGGGCGGCGTATGCTCCCATTTTTCCTCTGGCTGCTTCACCAAAAATTCCAAAGGTTCCAAAGGCCGAATTTTCTTTCCAGTAGGCTCCGATCAGCCGCTGCTGGTCATTCATGCGAATGTCCATGCTGCGCTTTTTATCCCCGCCGAGAAATCCAAAATGACTGAACAACCGATTTCCAAAGGTGGCTTCCTCCGAAAGCTCCGTCCAACACAGCTTCACCTTGGAACCCAGATGCCCTGCCAGAATGCTGACGGCCAGGATTCCGGCTGCCAAAACCACAATAAACACCGGATGATTGAGTACCGTCAGCCAGCCTCCGCTTTCCGGCACAGGAACGGTAAAGAGGCGCACCGTCAGGGCCGTGCCGCTGAGGAGACCAATGACACCGGTGAGAACCTCGGCGTAAATATCGGGAACCCGTTCCAGGCCGAAGCCTGCCCAATTTTCGGTCTCCTTGATCTGATCCCGAAGATCCCGGTTTTCTTGATTATCCAGGGCCCCATAGTCCATGTCAAAGGCTTTTCGGATAAAAAGGATCTCCTTTCGCCCGATCATGTCACTGAGGAGGGTGTTATAGCGTCTATCCAGCAGGGCTTTCCCCATGGCCGCCGCTGCCGTACACAGAACCCCTGCCAGCACCCACCGCCAAAGCAGTTCTTCCCGGCGAAGCACCGCCAGCTCCCGGAGAATTCTTGCGGAAAAGAACACCGTCACATAGGGGGTAATGGCATTAAAAACGCAGTACAATGTCAGTACCGGGAAAAACCGAGGGGTGACCCGGTGCAAAACCCGGATGGCCCGCAGATTCAGGGCGGCGGTTTTTTGAAGATTTTCTGCTTTTTTCATCCTTAAAACTCCTTCCCCTCCTGATAATACCGGCTTTGGACTTCAAAAAGCTGGGCGTATGCCCCACCCAAGGCCAGCAGGCTTTCGTGGGTGCCCTCCTCCCGGATGTCCCCATCGGCAAGGAAAATGATGCGGTCACAGAACCTGGTGGAGGCCAGACGGTGGGAAATAAAGACAGAGGTTTTCCCGGCGGTCATGGCACCGTACTTCTCATAAATGTCATTTTCCGCCAGGGGGTCCAGGGCCGCCGTCGGTTCGTCCAGCAGCAGAATGGGGCCGCCCTTGTATAAGGCCCGGGCCAACATCAGCCGCTGGGTCTGGCCGCCGGAAAACAGCACCCCGTCTAAATACACATCCCGGCCCATGTGGGTCTGCAAGCCCTGGGGGAGCTTCTCAATGAACGCAGTAAGACCCGCCTTTTGGACGCAATCCGCAATGCGCGCAGGGTCAATGCCGTCTCTTCTTTGGGCGATTTGCTCCGCTACGGTCACATCCAGCAGGGAGAATTCCTGGAAAACCGCGCTGAACAGGGCATAATACTGCTTCCGGTTCAAGGCCCGGATGTCCTGGCCGTTCAGCAGCACCACCCCTTGGGTGGGGTCTAACAGGCCGCACAGAAGCTTTACCAGAGTGGTTTTACCGGCACCGTTCAGGCCCACAATGGCAAGCTTCTCCCCGGGGTGGACCGTCAGGGTCAAATTGTGAATGGTGTCTTTCTCCGCCCCGGGGTAGCGGTAGGAGACGTTCTGAAGCCGCAGCTCATATTCATTCGCCTTGGGAACATCCGCCCCATCGGCAAAGTGAAAGGGTTCCGGGTAGTCCAGAAATTCCCGGACACAGGAAATATCCAGACTTTCCTTGTGCAGGGTACTCAGCTCTTTGAGAATGCCCATTACCCATTGGGTAAAGGTGGATACCGCCGTAAAGTACAGCAAGAATTTTGGCACGCTGAGGCCCTCCCCCAGGGCCATGTGAATGAGATACACATAGGCAATGCCGTTGCGGGCCATGGTCAGCAGGACCTCTGTCAGGTCTGCCAGCACCTCTGCCCGCTCACAACGGAGGCTGAAATCCAGGTACAAATCATGAATCTGGTCCAGCAGTTCTTTCAGCCAGTTTTGCAGGCCAAAAATGCGAATATCCTTGGCAAGCTCCAGAGATTCCGCCTTGTTGCGGATGTACCGCTTCTTCTGGAAGTAGGTTTCTTCCTCCTCCCGGTGCTGATAACGCCAGTTATTGGCGTGTCTGGAAACCAGGTAGCCCAAAACGCAGGTAAAAATAACCACCAGCAGGAGAACCGGATCTATCCGGGACAGAATGGTCAGGTATACCAAAAAGCCTCCGATGTTTTTCAGCAGCATGGTCAGGGTCTGCCAGATATGCTCCGTGGCCTCATTGTTTCCCTGGCAGCTCTGGTATGCCTTGGACCGAAGCTTTGTAAATGCTTCGCTGAGTGTATTGGGATAGGAGGTTTCATTGCACTTGGCCGCCACCTTTCCGATGATGGCGGAGCGGACATCCACCCTGGCAAACATGGTGTTTTCCTGGATGTACGCCATGGCCCCCCGGATCAGGAACAGGGCGGCGGTAAAGCCCCCGATGGTCCCAAGCAATTGGAGGACGGACACCCGCCGCTCCACCTGGGCCAGCACCTGCGGCGCAATATACAGCTGCACCACATTCAGAAGCACTTCCAGTGTGGCCGTCAGCAAACAAAACAGCAATGTGCGTTTTCTGCTGCCCCAGGCGGTTTTGATCATCCAGAGTACATTTTGAAGGACACTGTATTTAGGTTCCTTGTTTTCATTCATGTTTCCTCACCTCGCAAGCATACTCTATCACAAAAATTCGTCCCCGGAGCAATCTGGGGACGAACGGTTCTTTTGGGGGGATGAATTGCAAAGGCCTTACACCTGGGGCAGAAGTATTTCTGTTGTAAAGGCGCCGTCTTCACTGTTACGGCTGATGTAGCCCTCCAGCCGCGCCACAATGGCATCGATGCGGACCAGGCCAAAGCCGTGTCCCGCCCCCTTGGTGCTGCGGAAAAGTGTTCCCTCTTTGGGAAGCTTCTTTCCGGCGGTAAAATTGGTAAAGGAGATGTAGAGTTGGGTGTTTTTCATATCCATATACACCCGAATGCGCCGCTTCTCCTCCGGCAGCTTCATGCTGGCCTCAATGGCATTGTCAAAGAGGTTGCCGATGATGCAGCACAAATCGATTTCCGAGGAGCGAAGCTTCACCGGGATATGGGCATCCGCCACCACCTCAATGCCCTTGGCCTTTGCCAGGGAGATTTTGGAATTCAGAATGGCATCGGTCATGGGGTTGCCGGTTTTGATCACCGTATCCACGGTGGTCAGGTCCTGGTCCAGCAAGTCCAAATAATGGCAGATGGCCTGCCAATCTCCCTGGGCGGCATAGGCTTTCATGGTCTGGATGTGGTTGCGGTAATCGTGCCGCCAGCCGCGGATCTGGCGGTACATATTGTCCACCTCCCGGTAATGGGTCTCGATCAGCTCCTGCTGATAGGCGGCGAGCTGCCGCTGGATTCTTTTGTTGAACAGTCCCATAGCGCTTACCCCATTTGAATGATGGCCCGGTTCACGCCCTCATAGGCCCCCCGGGGCAGGGGCAGGGCGGTGCCGTCATTGAGTTTGATTTCTGTTTTGGTGACCCGGCTGATTCGTGTCAGGTTGACGATGGCGGAGCGTCCCACACGGTAAAACCGGTCGTCCAGCTGTTTTTCCAGCTCCCCCAGGGTCATTTTCACGGTCACATCCCGGCGGCCATGGAGGGTCACATAGTTCCCGGATACATCTGCGTAGCGAATTTCATAAATGGGAATACGCTCCATTTCCCCGCCTATGGCAAAGGTCAATACCTTTTCGTTCTTGGAAAGCTTGGCGGCCGCCCGGTCCAGCACGGACCGGAGCTTTTCTTCCTTCACGGGCTTTACCAGATAGTGCAGCGCCGCCACCTCGTAGCCCTCGGAAATGTAATCGGAGTAGCCGGTGATGAAAACGATTTGAACCGTATCGTTGTCCCCGCGGAGCTTCTTGGCCATGGTCACGCCGTCCATGGCCCCCATTTCAATGTCCAGCAGGAGGATGTCATAGTCACGTTCCTGGGCATAGTGAAACAGAAAGCTTTCGGCAGAGGGAAAGAGGTCTGTCTTTATTTCATGAGAGGACGCGGCGGCCCAGCCCTTTACCATATTCAAAACATACTGCCGGTCCCCGTCAGAGTCGTCACAGATGGCAATTTTATACTTCATGTTCGGCTCCCTCCCGCCTAGGGAAGCTCTGATTAAATCGGCAAGAGCTGACGGCGAAAGATTTTGGCTCCAGGCAAGGTTTGGAAAATGAGGGAATACTTTGTGTATTTCCCATTTTTCAAACCGAAGTCTGGGGGCAAAAGATTCGCCGCTCAGCCGCAGACGATTTATTCAGAGTTTCCCTTTATCAAAATCAGAAACAATATATCATAAAAACCCTGTTTTTTCCAGAGGGTCTTCCAGAAAGAAACAGGCAATCGGATTTTTATTCAAAAAAATCCCGCAGGAAAAATCCTGCGGGATGATAGGGTTGCAAGTTAGGCCTTGCCGTCGGAGCCCAGAACGTGAACGATCTTGTGGGCCACCATGTCCTTCACAGCCTGACGAGCGGGCTTCAGGTACTGGCGGGGATCGAAGTGGTCGGGATGCTCGGCAAAGTACTTCCGGATATTGCCGGTCATGGCCAGACGAATGTCGGAGTCGATGTTGATCTTGCAGACAGCCAGCTTTGCAGCCTCACGCAGCTGATCCTCGGGGATGCCGATGGCGTCGGGCATGTTGCCGCCGTAGGTATTGACCATCTTCACGAATTCCTGGGGAACGGAAGAGGAGCCGTGCAGAACGATGGGGAAGCCGGGCAGACGCTTGATGCACTCTCTCAGAACGTCGAAACGCAGGGGAGGGGGAACCAGGACGCCGTCAGCATTCCGGGTGCACTGGGAAGCCTTGAACTTGTAAGCGCCGTGGCTGGTGCCGATGGCGATGGCCAGGGAGTCACAGCCGGTACGGGAAACAAACTCTTCCACTTCCTCGGGATGGGTGTAGCTTTCCTTGCCGTGTTCCACGGCAACTTCGTCTTCCACGCCGGCCAGGGTGCCCAGCTCGGCCTCGACCACAACGCCGTGGTCATGGGCGTACTCGACGACCTGCTTGGTCAGGGCGATGTTCTCCTCAAAGGACTTGGAGGAGGCATCGATCATAACGGAGGTAAAGCCACCGTCGATGCAGTTCTTGCACAGCTCAAAGCTGTCGCCATGGTCCAGGTGCAGGGCAATGGGAATTTCGGGGTTTTCAATGACAGCGGCCTCCACCAGCTTCACAAGGTAGGTGTGGTTGGCATAGGCACGGGCGCCCTTGGAAACCTGCAGGATGACGGGAGACTTCAGCTCGCCGGCAGCCTCAGTGATGCCCTGAACGATCTCCATGTTGTTGACGTTGAAAGCGCCGATGGCGTAACCGCCGTCATAAGCCTTCTTAAACATTTCGGTTGTTGTTACAAGAGCCATTGGAATCATTCCTTTCATATATAGAGGGCCGGGGCCCTCCGGTGTTCCGTGAACATTATACCACATTTTCAAAAGATTTCAATAATAATATTTGCCAAACCAATCCTTTCATGCTATAATGTGGAACGTATGGGTTTTTAAGGACCCATTTATGGCACATTCCACAAATTTTTTATGAATTCCTATCTGGAGGTAACGCAAATGTCTGAAAAAAATCTGGTAGGTTCCCTGATCATCGGTCAGTCCGGCGGTCCTTCTTCCGTCATCAACTGCTCCGCCTACGGTGTTATCAAGACCGGTCTGGAGAACCCCAACATCACCAAGGTTTACGGCGCTTTCCACGGCATCAAGGGCGTTCTGAACGACCAGCTGATGATCATGGACGAGGAGGACCCCAAGGAGCTGGCCAATATGATGCACACTCCTTCCTCCGCCCTGGGCTCCTGCCGGTATAAGATCGCCGATCCCGACGTAGACGATACCGACTACAAGCGCATCCTGGAGATCTTCAAGAAGTACAACGTCCGCTACTTCTTCTACAACGGCGGCAACGACTCCATGGATACCTGCAATAAGATCTCCAAGTACATGGCCAAGGTTGGCTATGAGTGCCGGGTCATGGGCGTGCCCAAGACCATCGACAACGACCTGGCCGGTACCGACCACTGCCCCGGCTTTGCTTCCGCCGCCAAGTACATCGCCACCTCCTTCATGGAAGTTTCCCGTGACAGCAAGGTCTACGACACCGGCATGGTGACCATCGTGGAGTGCATGGGCCGTCACGCCGGCTGGCTGACCGCCGCTGCTGCCCTGGCCGGCATCAAAAACGACGGTCCTGACCTGGTTTACCTGCCTGAGGTAGACTTCGACATGGACAAGTTCCTGGCCGATGTGAAGCGGATCTACGCCGAGAAGAAGAACTGCCTGGTTGCCGTTTCCGAGGGCATCCACTACGCCGACGGCACCTTCGTTTCCGAGGCCAAGACCTCCGGCACCGACGGCTTCGGCCACGCCCAGCTGGGCGGTCTGGCTGCCAGACTGGCAGACGTTGTGAAGGCCGCTACCGGCGCCAAGGTCCGTCCCATCGAGCTGAGCCTGCTGCAGCGCTGCGCTGCCCACTGCGCCTCCGGCACCGATATGGCCGAGTCCTTCATGTCCGGCAAGGTGGCTGTAGAGTCCGCCGTCTCCGGCATCACCGACAAGATGGTAGGCTTCGAGTGCACCCGTGACGCTAATGGCTACCACTGCGAGCCCAAGCTCTTTGACCTGAGTTTGGTTGCCAACACCGAGAAGAAGGTTCCCCTGGAGTGGATCAACGCCGAAGGCAACGGCGTGAACCAGGGCTTCATTGACTACTGCCTGCCCCTCATCCAGGGCGAGACCGACATGGTCAAGGAAGACGGCCTGCCCCGTTTTGTTCACCTGAAGAGAGTTTTCGCCAAGTAAAAAATCCCGGCGCGCCGCAAATGCGACGCGCCGATTTTTCATACAAAATGCAGGAAAATATCCAACGAAACAAAGTTTCTTAAAATGAACAAACGTGCAATAGTCCTGTTTTTTCCGCTATAAAAAGCACCCGGAAAAACCGGGTGTTTTTTGTTATTCTGCTCGGAAGGACGTAAGGGTCTGCATGATTTTATCCGTCAGAAAATCTGCCAGAATCTCCGGATTCTGGATCATACCGCCCATAAACCAGTATCGTACCAGTTCCAAAACGCCACAAACGCAGAAGATACTGCGATTATTGTAGTCATTTTGGGTCACCTGGCCATGATAACGGGAATAATGCTCCAGAGCCAGGTCAATAGACTGATTGCGAATCTTATCGAATATATCTTCCCGG
The DNA here is from genome assembly GCA_934589525.1 of uncultured Oscillospiraceae bacterium. Taxonomy (GTDB): domain Bacteria; phylum Bacillota; class Clostridia; order Oscillospirales; family Oscillospiraceae; genus Faecousia. The sequence continues at coordinate 61,321 of CAKTOB010000003.1, forward strand.
AACCCGGCGGAAGAGAGCGCCAGGAACATTTCCCGGTTTTCCCGCAGATAATTGAGCTGTTCCAGAATTCTCTTCCGGCACTGTGCCCCATCCTCCACGGGATCGCTCCACAAAACCCCATTGAGGATCTTGTTTTCCATCTCGTTTTTTAACTGTGTGGTGTTTTTGTAGTTCCGATAGAAGGTTGAGCGATTGATTCCTGCCTTTTCACATATCTGTGCAGGTGTAATGTCACTAAAGCCCTTCTCCTGGAGCAGCTCGACAAGAGCTGCCGATAATTTTTGTTTTGTTTTCCGAACGCGTGCATCCTCTGCCATAAGACCGCTCCCCATTCATTTAATCTTGCCGTATTATAGCATTATATTTCAAAAAAATCAACTATCTAACATAAATTTTTTATTTTACTTTGTGTTCATAATTTCGTATAATATGCAACTTTTCATCATAGATCACCTATTTGAAGGTTTTCCAAAAAAGTATTGCATCTTTATCAAAAAATGCTATAATTATTCCATCCTACCCATGCAAAAAAGGAAGTTTTTAGAATGGATGTTTCTTTTTCTTCAGGCAGGCAGCCCAGAGAGCTGCGAACCTATGATTTTCTGGACCGACTGTCCATTCCCTATACCCGCATCGATCATCCTGCGGCCATGACCATGGAAGCCTGCCGGGAGGTGGACCGGGCCCTGGGCGTACACATGTGTAAAAATCTATTTTTATGCAATCGGCAGCAAACGGTCTTCTATCTGCTGCTGATGCCCGGCGACAAAAAGTTCAAAACAAAAATGCTGTCTGCGCAGCTGGGCTGCTCCCGACTCTCCTTTGCAGACGAATGCCACATGGAGGCCCTGCTGGACATTCACCCGGGCTCCGTCAGCGTGATGGGGCTGATGAACGACAAGGAAAACCGGGTCCGGCTGCTGATCGACCGGGACCTGACCCAGGAAGCCTTTCTGGGCTGCCACCCCTGCGTCAATACCTCCAGCCTGCGGCTGTCTATGTCGGACCTGCTTCAGAAGTTTCTCCCGGCTGTGGGCCACGAGTACCGTCTGGTGGACCTGCCGGAGGACGATCAGGAAATCCCCTGCCCTTCCGCCGGGACTGTCGGCGGGAGCGGTATCCAAAAATAAAAAGGAGGCCTTCTCTATGGAAACCTACGCACTGACAAACTGCATCCTGCTGGACGGCACCCAAACCATGCAGCCCCAAAAAGGCATGGCCGTTTTGGTACGGAAGGGCAGGATCGAAAACATCGTCCCCCAAACTGCCGTTCCCAAAGGCTATCCTCTGCGGGACCTGGACGGGCAATATGTGCTGCCGGGGCTTATCAATCTCCACGTCCATCTGGCCGGAAGCGGCAAGCCCAAAAAGAAGCAGACAGACCCGGTGAAGGCCGTGAAGCTCGTGACCGCCAATGCTCTTACCCGGAAGGTAGGCATGTCCATGGTAGAGGGCTTTGCCAAGGAGCAGCTGCTCTCCGGCGTGACCACCATCCGCACTGTCGGCGGCATCCTGGACTTTGATGCCCGGCTGCGGGATGAAATCAATGCCGGGCGCAAAACCGGCCCCCGGATTCTGGCGGGGAACATGGCCATTTCCGTACCGGGGGGCCACATGGCAGGGTCTCTGGCCTATACCGTCACCACTCAGGCCCAGGCAAAGGAATGCGTTGACAAGATTGCCGCCACCAAGCCGGACCTCATCAAGCTCATGGTCACAGGGGGCGTGTTGGATGCGGTAAAAAAGGGAGATCCGGGAGTTCTCAAAATGGACCCGGCCATGATCCGGGCCGCCTGTGACCGGGCCCACCAGCTGGGGCTTCAGGTCGCCGCCCATGTGGAAAGCCCCCAGGGTGTTCGGGCCGCTCTGGAAAACGGTGTGGACACCATTGAGCACGGTGCCATGCCCGATGCGGAAACCATCGACCTGTTCAAAAAATCCGGGGCAAGCCTTGTGACCACCATCTCCCCCACTCTGTCCTTTGCCCTCTTTGACCAGTCCGTCAGCCACGCCACGGATCTGCAAAAGTACAACGGCAAAATCGTCATGGACGGCATTGTAGGCTGCGCCAAGGCCTGTCTGGATGCCGATATTCCCGTGGGCGTTGGCACGGACACCGCCTGTCCCTATGTGACCCAATACGACACCTGGCGGGAGCTTGGCTACCTGCATAGGTTCTGCGGTGTCTCCAACACCCAGGCCCTGCACATGGCCACCCTGGGCAACGCCAGAATCGTCGGTATTGACAAGGAAACCGGTTCCATCGAAGCCGGAAAATCCGCGGACCTGCTGGTATGCCGGGAGAATCCCCTGAACAATCTGGCCGCCCTGCGGCAGCTTTCCCAGGTAATCTTCCGTGGTAAACGTTACACACCCAAGGTCTCCCCCATCCCCCAGGTAGAACAGGAATTGGACAATTATCTTTGAGGAGGTACTGTTTATGAAAAAGACCTATACCATCGTTCTTTGCTTGGTGATCGTCGTCTGTTTGGGAATCGGCATATACTGTAATTTTAACAGAGAACAGCGGGGGCTGGACTACGAGATCTCATTTATTGAAAGGCTGAATGCCTTTGTATTCTCCCCGCTTTCGTGGGTATGTACAGGGATGCTGATCGGGTCCATTTTGAACATCGGAAAACGGATACCGGCAGCATTTCGGCGTTCCATGAAAATCCTCGCAATAGTTTTTGTACTGATGTATGCTTGCGCTGCGATCGTATACGCTTTACCGATCAGCGCGGGAAGCATCTATATTCTAACCGCTTGGTGCATCGCGCACCCCTCCGCATTTATCCTGCCCGGGCTTTTGTACGGTCTTTCATAGATGCCAGATATTTTGACAGTACAACTATAAAGATTCTACCCCTTGGTTGAAAATATCTAAGGCCGCTGCCCACAAAAAGGCAGCGGCCTGATGTTTTTTAATGTAGGGGACGATAAGGCATGATTCCCTACTTCAATTACAATGTGTCTGCTATATTCTACCCGATTTGCTCCACGATCCACACGGTTCCAACGACCTCGGAATCCGAGTTCCGGATTTGGATGTTGGCTCGTCCGAAGTCGTTGGTGGGAATGTCATAGAAGACGTTTCCGGTACTCTTGTCCAGCAGTCCCCAGAGGTCCAGCTCCTGGCAGTAGGTCTTCAGATAATCGTCCACAAGACTCTTGTCCGTAACGGTAAAGGGCAGCTGCAGGCGGTAGCCGGACAGGGATTTTGACAGGGTGCCGTCCTGGAACAGCATACCGGGAACGCTGTCCGAAAACACGGGATGGAAAATCTGTTTGTCGCCCTCCGGCTCTGGGGCGGCGGTCAGGGACAGGGGCAGCTCTTCCGACAGCGAATCCTCCTGTCCAAAGGGCCGCACCAAAACCTTGCAGGTGCCGGTCAGTGTTTCCGGTCCCCGGAAGGTGTGTTCGCTTTCCAGAATGATCGTTATTTCATCGGTGCCGCAGTTCTTGGTGAACAGTCCCTGGCCGTTGGTGTCCCAGTCGGCAAAATCCATGCGGGCGTTTACGTGAAGTAAGGTTTTGCCCAGTTCGTTCGCATATTCCTGTAGGGTTTTTCTGCCGCTGAGACCGATCACGCCAACGCTGTCTGAGGCTGTGGCATCCTCGGGGATCAGTAGGTATTCTTCACCGGCGTGGACGGTGATGCTGAGCATGATTTTTTCGCCGGTATACAGGCTTTCCGTCAGGGCGCAGCTCCAACCGGCCTCCGATTCCGTTGCGGCGGTCTCCGGGGTGATATAGGCCGCCTCTCCCGGGGATACCTGCTCAAGTGTTCCCGTCATCGTTTCCCGGATGCCCATGAAGTTGGCTGCATAGGCCGTGAACGCCGTAGCGATCACCAGGCAGGCCGCCAATATCAGCACCCACAGCCGCCGATGGCCGGGCCGGGCCTCACCGTTTCCCTTGTCCTCGGGCAGGGGGACAAATTTTTTCTGCCGTTCCTCCCAGGCGGAGAGAAAACGGTCATCGATGCCGTTCATGGCCTTGTTGAATTCCGAAATATTCATACCGCAATACCCTCCTGTTCCAAACGCTTGCGTAGGGAAGACCGCATTTTTTGCAGGCGATATTGAATTTGCCGCACAGAATTCCCGTAGGTTTCAGCGATTTGCTCCAATGGCACGGCGTAAAAGTACCGAGCTACGAAAATACCCTGCTCCTCCCGGGAAAGGCTTCCCAGAAATGCGTTGATGTTTCTGGTGATCTCCCGCTGCTCCATGCGTTGGGCGGGATTCTGCCGCCCGTCCGGCAGGCAGTCTTCGATTTCGGACAGCAGAATGTCCGTTTCCGCGGACCGCTTGGCGGCGGTCAGGTAGCTGTAGCGTGTGAAGGACTGATTGCGGACAATGCGGCTGAGAAAGTGCCGCAGCACCCGGGGCCGGGTAGGCGGGATGGTATTCCAGGCGGCGAGATAGGTATCGTTTACCGCCTCCTCTGCGTCTTCGTGCCGGTGAAGAATATTTTCGGCAATGGTATCGAGGTATGCGCCGTATTTTTTACCGGTCTCCCGGATGGCCTGTTCCGACCTGGCAAAATACAGCGCCACAATGGCATTGTCTTCCATAGCTTCCTCCTTGTTTGCTTTTTGTGTAAGGGCCTTACACCTATATAGTAGGCAAAGAAGGGGCTGAAAACAAAAAAGATTTGTCAGGGGAGCCTCCCGGCATACCGGCACGTCCGCGGGTTTTCCGGCCTCAATAGACGGGTCCTGCCCCCAGGTATTCTTCCAGGCAAAGGCCGCTGTCTTTCATGTCCATGGACACTTCCTTTCCTACATAGCGGAAGTGCCAGGGTTCGTTGATGATGCCGGTGTATTCCCACTTGCCCTCGGGGTAGCGGAGAATGAAGCCATACTCCCAGCAGTGCTGGGCCAGCCACTCGTTGGCTTCCTTGCCCACCAAATCGCAGGAGAGCCCTAACTGGTGTTCGCTGGTTCCGGGCAGGGCCACGGTCTCCAGGGCCTTCTTATAGGCTTCCTCATAGCTCATGCCGGTGTCGGCGTATTCCTCGGTGCGGGTCTCCAGAATGTCCGTCTGCTCCTTGGTGCTGCGGTAGGAGCTGTTGAAGATGCACTTGATGCCGGTTCCCCGGCAGTCTGCCAGCATTTGCCGCAGCGGCTCCAGGGCAATGCGCTGAATGCGGTGGTAATCCTCTACCACCACCACGTCGGTCTTATAGTATTTGGGAATGGGGTTGTTTTTGTTCACCAGGATCACATGGATGCCCTTGGGGGTGAAATAGTACACATCTCCCTCCAGCTCCAGCCGTCCCACCGCCGCGCTGCCGTCTTCTTGCAGGTAATAGCGGTACTCCCCCTCCTCATGCCAGCCGGTCTGTAGGATGCCCTCTTCCGAGAGGAAATAGCGCTTTCCCTCCACCTCGGTCCAGCCGGAGGCCATGAGGCCCCGGTCGTCATAGTAATGGCGGCCGTCTTCCTCGTCCTGCCAGCCGATGACCATGGAGCCGTCCTCCCGGAACAGCCGGAGGCCTTCCTCCATCTGCTGCTTGCCGGTCCGGAGGATGCCGTCATCGCCTAAATAGTAGGTTTTCTCCTCCAGGGTCAGCCACTGGGTGGCCATTGGGCCGTCGGTGCCAAAATAATAGGTGTGGCTCTCGATGTCCTGCCAGCCGGTGACCATGGGGCCCTGGGTCCCAAAATAATAGGTCTTTCCGTCAACGGTTTTCCAGCCGGTACACATGGCCCCGGTTTTGGGGTCAAAATAGTAAGTCTCCCCATCAATGGGCACAAAGCCCAGCCGCAGAACGCCGTCGGTGCCAAAATAGCATTTTCCGTTTTCCAGCAGCTGCCAGCCGGTGCTGAGGTGGCAGTCATCGTCAAAATGGTAGGTCCGGTCCTCCAGGGTCAGCCAGCCGGTGATCTTTTTGCCGTGGAAATCCGTATAGGAGTAGACCCCATCCTCCAAAACCCAGCCGCTGCGGTCCACATTGTTGTCATACCACAGCCACCCCGCCGTTCCGAGCAGAGACAAGCCCAGAAGGATCAGCAGGGCTGACAGCAGATTTTTTGTCGTTTTTTTCATTTGTCAACCCATCAATTCCTGGGCATCGCCGGAAATGGCCTTTTCGATCTCGTTGGCCTGTTCCTCGTTTTCCGCGGTGACAGAGATGTAAACCTTCAGCTTGGGCTCCGTACCGGAGGGCCGGACCACTAGGGAGCAGTTGTCCTCCAGCATAAATTTCAGCACGTCGGACTTGGGCAGTCCCTCCAGCCCCTGGCTGTAGTCCAGCAAGGTTTTTACCTTTTTCCCGCCGAAGGACAGGAGGTTTCCACGGAAAGAGGCCATGATCCGCTGCATTTTCGCAAACCCGGCGCTGCCCTCAAATTCGTAGCTGTGGAGGGTATTGAGGCAGTAGCCATAGGTTTTGTACAGCTCTTCCAGCTTCTCCAGCAGGCTCTGGCCCCGGGTGGCGTAGAAGCTAAACATCTCACAAATCATATAGGCACCGTTGACCCCGTCTTTGTCCCGGACATAGGTACCGGAGAGGTAGCCGTAGCTTTCTTCAAAGCCGAACACATAGCTGTCGGCCCGGCCCTGCCGTTCCAGGGCACCGATCTGCTCGCCGATGAACTTAAAGCCCGTCAGCACATTCCGGGTTTCCAGGCCGTAGTGCTCCGCAATGCGCTGGGCCAGGTCCATGGTCACGATGGTTTTCACCAGGACCGGGTCCTTTGGCATTTTCCCGTGCTTTCGTCTCTGGGCGCAGATATAGTCCAGCAGCAGCAGGCCCACCTGATTGCCGGTCAGGAGCTGATAGTCTCCCATGGCATCCTTCACCGCAATGCCCACCCGGTCACAATCCGGGTCTGTGGCAAGAAGCAAATCCGCGTTGCGTTTCTTTGCGTATTCCATGCCCAGAGCCATGGCCTCCCGGATTTCCGGGTTGGGATAGGGGCAGGTGGGGAAATGGCCGTCAGGCCGGGCCTGCTCTTCTACCACGGTGATATTGGTGTAGCCCATTTCCTCCAAGGTCCTGGTCACGGGCTTCAAGCCGCTGCCATTGAGGGGGGTATAGACAATGGCCACATTCCGGTCAACTTCATCTCCAAAGAGCACCGACTCCCCCTTTACCGCCTCTACAAAGGCGGTATACACCTGGGGTTCCATATATTCGATGGTGCCGGACCCCAGCGCCGTCTCAAAATCCACCCTGGAAACATCCTCAAAAACATCCAGCTTTTCGATTTCCTCCAGGATTTCCCCGGCGGCGGCGGTGGTGATCTGGCAGCCGTCAGGGCCGTAGACCTTGTAGCCGTTGTATTTGGCCGGGTTGTGGGAGGCAGTGATCATCACACCGGCGGAGGTCTTTAGATACCGGGTTGCAAAGGACACCGTAGGCACCGGCATCAGCTGGGGCCAGAGGAACACCTTGACATCGTTCGCCCCGAAGACCTCCGCCGCCACCCGGGCAAAGAGGTCACTTTTGATACGGCTGTCGTAGCCGATGGCAACGGAAGGGGCGGCGCTGTGCTTTTTCAGGTAATTTGCCAACCCCTGGGTGGCCTTGGCCACGGTATAAACATTCATCCGGTTGGTACCGGCACCAATCACGCCCCGAAGGCCCCCGGTGCCGAAGGCCAGATTTCTATAGAAAGAATCCTCGATCCGGCCTTCGTCCATGGCCCGCAGCTCGGGAAGAAGATCCGCATCTCCTGTGGCCTTTTCCAACCAACGTCTGTATTCCTCTTGTATATTCATAAGTGATTTCCTTTCCTTTATCCCCGAATGTCCAGGAACTGGGCCTGGCCGTGGAGGGTCAGGCACTTTGAGGAGGCCGGTACGAAGACACAGTCCCCCTTGTAAAAGAGCAGGGTCTCCTGCCCGAAGCGAATGCTGCCGCAGCCCGCCACACACAGCAGCACCCGGAAGGCCAGGGCATCGGCCTGATAGGTGACCTGCTGGCGGCGCTCCGTATTCAAAAGCATCCGGTATACCTCAAAATATTTGCAGCGGCACAGCAGCTCCGAGGCCACCCCGGGTCGGTAGCGCAGCACCCGCATGGGCTGCCTGGGGGCGGCGCTGCTGTGGAGGTCCGCCACCGCCAGTGCCTTTTCCATGTGCAGCGGTCGCTTCCTTCCCTGCTTGTCCACCCGGTCGTAATCATAGAGCCTGTAGGTCAGATTGGAGCTCTCCTGAATTTCCGCAACCAATGCCCCTGCCCCCAGGGCGTGAATGGTGCCGGGCTCCAGGAAAAATACATCGTCTTTTTGAATGGGCACCTGCTGCAAAAGCCCCATGAGGGTCCCTTGCCGGGACGCCCGAAGGATGGTCTCCGGGGTGGCATCCTGCTTGAGGCCGTAAACCAGCTTGGTTTGTTTCCCGGCATCCAGCACATACCACATTTCCGTTTTTCCCAGCTGGCCCCCCTCGTGGGCCTGGGCATACCGGTCATCCGGGTGGACCTGGACGGACAGGTCCTGTTTGGCATCAATGAACTTGACCAGAATGGGCAGGGACGACGCGCCTTTGTGGCGCTGGCCCAGGTATTCCGGGTGTTCCTCCAAAACCTCGGCCAGGGTCTGCCCCGCCTGGGGGCCGGAGGCCACGGTGCTGGGGCCCTCCGGGTGGGTAGAACACTCCCAGGTCTCGGCCAGAGGGGTCAGGGGCAGGTCCTTTTCAAAGGCATCCTTCAGCCGTCTGCCCCCCCAGAGATAATCCTTTCCCGCGGGTTTCAGTAAAAAAGGGCTGTGAACCATAGTCAATCGTCCAATTCGAATTTCTGCTTGTCGCTGACGCTGATCTCCTGGCCCAGCTGGACCTCGATGAGCTTCAGCTCCGTTTCCGCAAACACCGTATGACGGCAGCCCGCCGCCATGGTGATCACATCCCCCGCCTGAACCTCCTGAGACATGCCGTCCACCACGGTCCGGCCCCTGCCGGAGATCACGGTCCAAACCTCGTCCCGGCGGCTGTGGCTGTGGTAATTCATGCTGTGGCCGGGGTTCAGGGTCACCTTGATGGTCATGGAGCTGTCGTCCACATCGATGACCCGGAAGGAGCCCCAGCTCTTATCCGCAAACATGACCCGCTGGTCCAGGGTATTGACATAGGGCTTGATGTAGCTGGACTGCTCCTTGTCGGATACCAGAATGCCGTTGGGGCTGGCGGAAACCACCACGTCCTTCAGGCCCATGCAGAGGATGGGCACATCCAATTCGTTGATCACATGGACATTGCGGCAGTTTTCGTTAAACAAAGCTTCGCCTACGGCACTGCTGTCCATGGCCTCAGTCAGGGTATTCCAGGTGCCCAGGTCCTTCCAGGTGCCGGAAAAGCGCATGACCTCGATTTTCGGCTCGTGCTCTACCACCGCATAGTCAAAGCTGATTTTTTTCAGGGTATCGTATTTCCGGAACAGGTCCTCGTAGTCCTCAAAATCCAGAAGCTCGTGGGCACGGTTCAACACATAGCCCAGCCGGAAGGCAAACACGCCGCCGTTCCACAAGGCTCCCTGGGAAATATAGGACCGGGCCACCTCCTGGGTGGGCTTTTCCTTAAACATGGAAACCTTGCTGACGGCTTCCTTCCCCTTGGGGATGATATAGCCGTACTTTTCGCTGGGATAGGTGGGCTCAATGCCCATGAGCACCAGGTTGGCATCGCTGACCGCCGCCCGGTCGTTCAGGGCCTTCAGGGCCTCAAAATAATCGTTGTCCACATAGGGGTCCACGGGGCAGACCACCACCGGGGCATCCTCGGAAATTCCCCGCACATCCCGGAGATAGGCGGCGGACAGGGCGATGGCCGGAAAGGTATCCCGGCGGCAGGGCTCCACGCTGATGCCCACGTCCTCCCCCAGCTGATTGTGGATGGCGGAAACCTGGGATTTGGCGGTGGCAATGGTCACGGAGGCCTCCGGGTCTACCTCCCGGATCTGCCGATAGACCCGCTGGACCATGGACTCCAGCTGGCCGTCCGCCCGGTGGAAAATCTTGATAAACTGCTTGGAACGGACATCGTTGGAAAGGGGCCACAGCCGCTGACCGGAGCCGCCGGATAGCAAAACAAGGTTCATATGAATCGCTCCTTTGTATTGGAAAAAGGCCGGGCCCTGGAAAGCTCGGCCTGTTTATTTATCGCTCCGCCCGCATGGGGTTGTGGAGAAAATCCTCATAGGAACGGCGCAGGCCGTCCTCCAGCTCGGTCTTGTAGGTCCAGCCCAGAGCCGTGGCCTTGGACACATCCAGAAGCTTTCTGGGGGTGCCGTTGGGCTTGGAGGGGTCCCAGAGGATCTGGCCCTGGTAGCCCACCACCTTGGAAACCAGTTCTGTCAGCTCCTTGATGGTCAGCTCCTTGCCGGTGCCCGCATTGACAGTCTCATTGCCGGAATAGTTGTTCATCAGGAAGACGCAGAGGTTTGCCAGATCGTCTACATACAAAAACTCCCGCAGAGGGCTGCCGTCACCCCAGCAGGTAACCGTGGGCAGCCCCGCCTCCTTGGCCTCGTGGAACCGGCGGATCAGGGCGGGAACCACATGGCTGTGGGTGGGATGGTAGTTGTCATTGGGGCCATACAGATTGGTGGGCATGACGGAAATATAGTCCGTGCCGTACTGCCGGTTCAGGAACTCGCAGTATTTGAGGCCGGAAATCTTGGCCAAAGCGTAGGCCTCATTGGTTTTTTCCAGCTCGGAGGTCAGAAGACAGTCCTCCTTCATGGGCTGGGGGGCCATCCGGGGGTAAATGCAGGAGGAACCAAGAAATTCCAGCTTCTTACAGCCGTTGCGCCAAGCCGCGTGGATGACGTTCATTTCCAGAATCATGTTATCGTACATAAAGTCCGCCAAGGCGTTCTGGTTGGCCACGATGCCGCCGACCTTGGCCGCGGCCAAGAATACATACTCCGGCTGTTCCTGGGCGAAGAAGGCCTCCACCTGGTCCTGACGGGTCAGGTCCAGCTCCTTATGGGTCCGGGTGACCAGGTTGGTATAGCCTTGACGGTTCAGCTCCCGGACAATGGCGGAACCCACCATGCCCCGGTGACCGGCAACATAAATTTTTGCGTTCTTTTCCATCATTTTGCCGCCTCCAGCATGGCTTTTTCTCTCTTGGCAAGGGCACGGTCATGCTCTGCCATGATTTTTACCAGCTCGGGGTAGCTGGTTTTCTGGGGGTCCCAGCCCAGGACCGTTTTGGCCTTGGTAGGGTCGCCCCAAAGGTTATCTACGTCCGTGGGCCGGAACCAGGCCTTGTTTACGGATACAAGCAACTTTCCGGTGGCCGCGTCATAGCCCTTTTCGTCCACGCCGGTGCCTTCCCAGCGGATGGTCATGCCGTTGGCGGCGAAGGCCTTTTCCGTAAAGTCCCGGACGGTATGCTGCTCGCCGGTGGCGATGACAAAGTCGTCAGGCTGTTCCTGCTGCAAAATCAGCCACATGCACTCTACATAGTCCTTGGCGTAGCCCCAGTCCCGAAGGGAATCCATATTGCCCAGCTCCAGGTGGTCCTGGAGGCCCTCGGCAATGCGGCCGGCGGCCAGGGTGATTTTCCGGGTGACAAAGTTCTCCCCCCGACGCTCGGATTCGTGGTTAAACAGGATGCCGTTGACGGCAAACATGCCGTAGGCCTCCCGGTATTCTTTGATCATCCAGAAGCCGTACTGCTTGGCAACGGCATAAGGGGAATAGGGATGGAAGGGCGTGGTCTCCCGCTGGGGGACCTCCTCTACCTTGCCGAAAAGCTCCGAGGTAGAGGCCTGATAGACGCGGCTCTTCTTGGTCAGGCCGCAGATGCGCACCGCTTCCAGGATCCGCAGGACGCCCAGAGCGTCTACATCACCGGAATACTCCGGCACGTCGAAGGACACCTGCACATGGCTCTGGGCCGCCAGATTGTAAATTTCATCGGGCTGCACCAGGGAGAGGATTCGGATCAGGCTGGTGGAGTCCGTCAAATCCCCGTCATGGAGGGTGATTTTTCCCAGAATATGGTCAATGCGGCCGGTATTGGAAATGGATGCCCGGCGGACGATGCCGTGGACCTCATAGCCCTTTTCCAGCAGAAACTCGGCAAGGTAAGAGCCATCCTGACCGGTGATGCCGGTGATCAGTGCTTTTTTCATATCAGAAACCTCTTTCGGTTTTTTTTACGGATATTATATCACAGCTTGGGGCATTTGTCGCCCCTAAAATTTTCTATTTTCCCTAGGGCATCCCGTCAGGGAACAGAAGGGCTTCCGCATTCTGAGACAGCTTTAAAAATTCCGCCTCAGCCCCGTGTTTTTTTGCCGCCAGCCTTGCCTCTTCCAGATTGGGGTAGCGGCTGAGCATATTGTGGCAGTCAGAGCCGATAAGATGGATCTTCCCCTTTTTCAGGTTTTTGACCGCGGAGCGTACCGTTTTGCGATCCAGAAAATATCCGGCGTTTACCTGGACCAGCATGTCCCGTTCCAGCACCCGGTCTATAAGGCGTTTGTCCCGGAGGTGGTTCATAAACCGGTCCACATGGGCGATCACCGGCTTGCAGCCCAGATTCGCCCCCAGGCTGGCGATCTCATCCAGCATGGCATCGGACCAGGGGGCCATGGGCGGCTCCACCAGAATGGTGCTGCCGCAGCCAATGGTCAGTTTTTCGACCCCATCGGCCTGGCTGATGCCGGGGAAATACAGCACCTCCGCCCCCAAAACGATCAGAGGGAAGGTCTCCGGCTGCATCGTCATGGTGTCCCGAAGCCGCAGGAATGCTTGATTGCGCCGGTTCACAAAGCTTTTGGGGTCCTCCTCGTCGGCGTAAAAATGGCTGGTGGACACCATGACCCGAACCCCCTGCCGGTAGCTTTCCCGCAGCATGGCCAGGCTTTCCGCCGTGCGGGAAGCCCCGTCGTCCATGCGTGGGAGGATATGACTGTGGTAATCGATCATGGGCATTCTCCTAAAGGGTCAAGTGTTTTTTTGACGACAAAGGACCGGCACAAGGCCGGTCCTCTCTGTTTTTGACCAAGCCTGCCGCAAACGGTCCATTTGCCGAAAAGCCGCCGGGGCCATTGGCCGCCCTTTGGGGGCAGCGGTTTTTACGCCTGGTAAGCGTATTTCTGATTGTATTGGTATCGCTTGCTGGCACCCTCCACGCAGCCGTTGAGCACGAAGCCCAGAATATTGGCCTTGGCGTAGCGCAGCTGCTCCATGCAGTCGTCCAGGGCATACCGGGGGCAGTGGTTTTCCCGAATGACCACCAACAGTCCCTCGGTGATTTTCGAAACCACCACCGCATCTACCACGGGGCCTACCGGGGGCAGGTCCAGAATCACATAGTCGTAAGCAGAGGCTACCACCTCCATCAGCTTCTGAAAGCGGGTGGAGTTCAGCAGCTCAGAGGGGTGATCCGGGATCTCGCCGCCGGTGATGATGTCAAAGCGGGTATTGTCCGTGGTGCTTTTGTAGGTCACCACAGAGTCATTGAGATTGACTTTGCCCAACAGCACATCGCTCAGGCCCGGGGCCAGCTTGGCACCCACATTATCGTGGATAGCGGGACGGCGCATATCGCAGTCCACCAGCAGAACGGTGTTGCCCAATTCTGCCAGGGTATAGGCCAGATTGATGGTCACGGTGCTCTTGCCTTCTGAGGCCTGGGCACTGGTGATACCTAAAATTCTGCCGCCCTTTTCCTTCTTCTCCGGCAGACCGATCAGCACATTGGAGCGGAGCCGCTTAAAGGCTTCCCGGCCGGAGTAGGACATATATTCGCAAATCTTGGCGGTTTTTCTGGGGTCCTTCTTGGAACCGTTGACCTGATCACGCACGTTTTCTTGGGGCATTCTTCGCTCCCTCCTTCTTCTTTTCGGACTGCTCGTAATAATTGGAATAGTAGCCGTTCTTCTTGTCAGACATCCGCATATCCGGGATCATGGCCAGGACCATAATATCCGGGTAAATGGCCCGCAGCTCGTCTACAGACTGGATCATGGCCTTGGAGCGATCGTCCAGCAGGAACCGCAGGACCACCACCGCAATGCTGAGGAAGGCACCGGCCAGAACACCGATGGCGGTATTCTTGACCATGCTGGGGCCGGAACGGTGGGAGGGGATGATGGCATAGTCCACGATGCGCACAGAGCTGCCGTCCACGATCTCCGCGATCCGGTCCGGCAGAAGCCGGGCGATGGTATTGGCAATGCGCTCTGCCTCCGCAGGGTCTTTGCTGGTGACGGTGACTTCAAAGGCACCGGTGGAGTTGATGCCCTTGGCCTCCACCATTTTGGAAAGCTCCTCCGGCGTGTAGCTAAGGTTCGCCTCTTTAATAACATCCTCCATGGTAGTTCTGGAATTTAAAATGTAAATATACACCGAAACCAGAGAGTTGGACGCAGACAGCTCCGCGTTGGAGATGGAGAAGCTGGTGGAGCCCAAGCTGAAAGAGCTGTTGTTGACGTACAGAGAAGCTTTTGCCTGATACTGGGGGGACACCATAAAGGCGGTGTAGGCAAAGGCCGCGGAGCCCACCAGGGCGGCAACCAAGGCGATGATCAGAATGTTCTTCCAAATCACCTTTGCCAGCTCCAGCAGGTCAATGGTATCTTCTTCCATTTTGTTCATATCGTTCCTCTTTCCCTTTCTTTCGGCTTATTTTGCGTTCAGGATGTTCTCAAAGTACTTGGGATTGTTCTTCAGAATGTCCTGGGTGGTCTTGTTCAGACCCAGCTCCTGCCGTACCTCGGCAAAATAGCCCAGGGATTCCATGCGGTCATACACAAGCTTGCCGATCAGCTTATAGGCCGTGCCGCTGAGATCCGCGCCGTTTGTATTGCTGCGGAAGCTGGCGGGAACCTGCCCCTGCTGGATCTGGGTCTTTTCCTCCCGGGACACCGTGAGCCCCGCGTCGGTCATGCCGTCGCTCATGAGATATTTCCGGACGTTGATATAGTGATTGCCAAACTCCTGGAGCATGGCGGAATCAATGGCGTTCATGGTATTCGCGCTGACGCCGGACCAGGAGCCCTTGACGGTGCAGGGTCCCAACACCAGATAACGGTCCGGGTTCTGGGCCTGACGGGAGAGCATCTGCTTTACGGAGGCCACCAGGTTCTCCGGTTTATTTACGTTGTCATAGGTGCCGATCCAGACAACGTGGACATAGTCCCGGTACTGCCCGGCGGCGGCAGTTGCGATCTGGGTCCCCGGCTCTACGGCAATGGGGTCACCGGCCTGGGAGCGGGTGAAGTGATAGGCATTCCCGCCCTGGTCCTCGGATACCAGGGTAACGGTCCCCTCTACCCCGTTGATGGTCACGGGATTGACCCCCACGTTTCCGGCTGTCAGAGGCGCAACGGTTTCGCCGCTCTCGGACTTGATGGTAATGGCCACCGCCTCCGGCTCGGCGGGGATCTCAAAATAGTCTCCCACCACATAGGGGCTGACGCCGCTGCGGCCCAAGACCGTTGCGCAGCTTTCCTTGCCGGAGCCCATATTGACTACCGGGATGGACACGGTATACTGGGACCAATCCAGCCGGGAATAATCCTGGGCGTTATCAATGGTGGAATAGAATTCGTAGATGTCGCACATGTATGTATTGATGTACTTTTGCAGGGTGCTGGGATAGGACACATTGCCGGAGGAACCGGCAGTCAGGCTGTCACCCCAGCAGACGATGCCGGGAAGATAGGTCTGAACGGTCTGCATATCCCGGTCATAGGCCTGCTGAATGGACTCCAGATTTTCCTGGCGCTCCACGCTGAGCTCCTGCTGCTGGCTGGAACTCTGGGCCTTCAGCAGCTCGTCCTCGGCATTGATCTGCTTTTTCACGGCAAACATGGCCATTACCAGGCCGACCACCACAACGGTCAGCAGCAAAAAGATAATGACATTTCGGATGAGTGTCTTTTTTCCTTCGTTTTCCCACATATGATTTGTTCTCCACAGTTCGTCGTCAGCCTCAGACAGGAGGCCGCATTTGTCAGAATATCAAGGGTATTATAACATAAGAATTTCAAAAATCAACCACCCTCCTATTTGTTTTGCGGATGTTACAAGTGAAACAGGAAAATGGACCCTGGTTTTTTTCAAATCATCCCATAAAGGGACAAAACGAACGTTCCGAACAAGAAAGCGGCAGAGCCCCGGATAAAAGGCTCTGCCGAAATCTTCGATGGTTCTTTATGCCTGATCCTTTAAACGGACGCAGCGGGCCAGGACCTCCACGAGCTTTTGAATATCCAAAGGCTTGGCCAGATGGGCGTTCATGCCGGCATCCAGGCACTTTCTGGCATCCTCTTCAAAGGCGTTGGCAGTCATGGCGATGATGGGAACGGTTTTCGCATCATTGCGGTCCAGGGCCCGGATGGCCTTGGTGGCGGCAATGCCGTCCATTACCGGCATCATAATGTCCATCAGAATACCGTCAAAGGTTCCGGGGGGCTCCTGGCTGAACCGGTCCAAAGCCTGTTTTCCATTCTCCACCCAGGTGATCTGCGCCCCGGCATCGGTAAGAAGCATCTTTGCGATTTCCGCGTTCAAAGCATTGTCCTCCACCAGCAGCAGCCGCATGCCCCGGATGGAAGCCTTTTCCTCTTTTTGGGGGGCGCTTTCCGGGATCTTCCGCTCCGGCTGGGCGATCTCAAAGGGGATCTCAATTTCAAAAACAGAGCCTTTCCCCGGCTGGCTGTTCACCCGGATGGTGCCGCCCATGCCATCCACCAGCTCTTTTACAATGGCCATGCCCAAACCCGTGCCTTGGTAAACGCTGCGGGCATCGTTGCCTTCCTGGGCAAAGGGGTCGAAGATATGCCGCAAAAATTCCTCGCTCATGCCGATGCCGGTATCGGTGATGGTCCAGCCGTATCGGACCCGGTTCCCCTCTACCCCCAGGCAGCGGAAGAGGGTGGTGATGGTGCCGCCCATGCGGTTATACTTCACGCAGTTGGTGTAGATGTTCAGAAAAATCTGTCTTAGGTGCAGGGGGCTTCCGTAGACCCAGGGGTATGCCACCGGGTCTGACCGGAGGTCATACACCATGGTCACGCCGGACTCCGCCGCCCGCTGGCTGACCAGGGTCATGATCTCCGAAGCAAGGGTCTTCAGGTCCATGGGGTCGTTGGCCAGGTTGATCTCCCCGCTTTCCAGCTTGCCCATTTGCAGCACATCATTGACAAGAGACAGCAAATGGTCCGCCGCCACCCGCATTTTCCCCCGGTTGGCTTTCAGCAGCTCCACATCCTCCGGGTGGGCCTCGTCGATCTCCAGCAGCCCGATGATGCCGTTTAAGGGGGTACGGATGTCGTGGCTCATGCGGGAAAGGAAGCCGGTTTTCGCCGCATTGGCCCGCTGAGCCTCTTCCACCGCCGCGCTGAGCTGGCTGTTCTTCTCCTGAAGCCGCCGGGCGTATTCCTTCTGGGCCTGCCGGTCGCTCCTATGCCGGATGGCACCAAAGCCCACCAGCAGCAGAATGTAGGCCACCAGGCTATAACCAAGCATCCGGGGCGTCTGGGCAAAGACGCTGCGCTCCGGCATAATGCAGTAAACATACACATTCCGGCCCCGCTTCATCAGGCCAAAATACTGAGCGGAAGCGCCGTCTCTCCGGCTGGCGTGGACCAGCTCCCCTTCCTGGGCGGCGGACTTGATTTTTTGCAGAAGGGGGATCTCTTTGGTGCGGGTGCCCACAAAAATCTCCGCATTGCTGGCCACCACGATCTCTCCGTCGGTGACCACAATGGTGCCGTCCCGGTCCTTGTTGTAACCGGAGAGCATAGAGCCCAGGGAGAAATTGAAGGACTCAA
Organism: uncultured Oscillospiraceae bacterium; assembly: GCA_934589525.1. Lineage (GTDB taxonomy): Bacteria > Bacillota > Clostridia > Oscillospirales > Oscillospiraceae > Faecousia. Next base: position 79,072 of record CAKTOB010000003.1, read on the forward strand.
TATATTCTGTCGGCGTGTGATAGTAAGCCACCACAATGCCGGGGGCATCCTGCCGGGGCACGGCGGCTAAATCGATCTCGCTGCCGTCGGTGCAGCGGAGCCGGGCGGTATAGCGCTTTTCAGGGTAATGATAGGTATCCAGCAGCGCCGGAGACTGGAGCGCCTCCAGAAGCCCTTCCGGGGCATGACCCTCGCCATAATAGGACTGGGTCACGTTCCCTTCTTTGTCCAGAAGTACCAGACCGGTCAGATAGGCCGCCTGGGCGTACTCTTCCAAAGAGCCCTCTGGGCCACAGTTTCTTAAATGACCGGCGGCCTGATTGCAGCCCTGAATGATCCGCATCAGGCTTTTGGTTTCTGCCGCAAGATGGATGCGGGAATAGCTGTTGCACTGCTCCTTGATGTAATCGGCGGTGCTGTCCAGAGCCTTTTGGGCGGTTACCAGGTCGTATTGGATCGTGCCCAGGGCCACCACTGCCATAAGGATCACCCCCGCCACGAACTGCCAAAGGAAGCGGCGTTTGGAAAAGAGCCGGAATTTATTTTTCAACACCCTTCACCTCCAAATAGCTTCCGGGATTTTTCAGGTATTTGCCGATGATCTGCTCCATGGTGCCGTCCTCCCGCATCTGCCGGAAGGTTTGGGAGAGGTCGTCACACAAGCTTCTTTCATCGTCCTTGGCAAAGGCCACTCCCAGACCCACGGTGAGCAGGGGCTCCTCTAAAATGCGGTAGTGCAGATCGTATTCGACCATGCTCTGCGTGATGGCGGTCTCGTGGCCCGCAATGGCATCGGCGTATCCTTTGGAAAGATAAGGATAGATGAGCTCCCGGTTTTGCAGGGAGAATAGCTCCCGGATCTGGGGAATCCGGGGGTCTGTATGGGACAGGAACATCTCCTCCGGCTTGGTGGTGGACTGCACCGCCACCCGCTTTCCCTCCAGGTCCTGCAAGGTATAGATGGAGCTGTTTTCCCGGACGGCCACTACCTGACGGCTGTACATATAAGGCTCCGTCCAACGGTATTGGTCCTCCCGGCCGTCAATGGAAAAGCTGCCCCAGATGCAGTCAATGGTCCCCTGCTCCACCAGCTTCTGCTTGTCCTCCCAGACGATGGTCTTGAACTTCGGCTCGTAGCCCATACGCCGAAAGGCCTCCCTGGCCAGCTCCACATCAATGCCCGTGGGCGTTCCATCCGCATCCTGATAGTTAAAGGGCGGGTAAACGTCGCTGCCCACCACGATCTGGGGCAGCTTCTCCTCACTCTTGTTTCCCCTTCCCCACAGGCCGCAGCCGGAAAGCAGCCCCGCCAAAAGGAGGGATGCCAGCGTTGCGGCAAAGGCCCGGGAACGCCCGCCCCTTTTGTTTTTCTTCTTTTTGAACATATCCAGAATACTCCTATTGCAAGCAAATAAAAACACGTCGCCCTGCCGGAAGACGCGTCCAAACTCCTTTTTCCGCCGCCGCACAGGCTTCAGGCAGAAATTCGGAAGTTATTATATTCCATTTGCTTTCCATTTTCAAGATGGTTATCAGATAAAAATGATTTGTTGTCGTTTTTGTGACTTGAACGAAACAGGGCACAAAAACAGGCACACGCTGCCGTCATCAAAAGGCGGCTGCGTGTGCCAAGGGTTATTTCGTCTCTATTTTACCCGATACCACCGGGAGAGCTCCCGGACCTTCAAAAAACCCATGCGCTCATACAGTTCAATGGCCCGCCCATTGGTGGAGGCCACCTCCAGGCGCAGCGGAATGCCGGGGTATACGGAGCACAGAGAATGGAGGACCTGCTTCCCTGCCCCGGGCTTGCAGGCCGCCATGGCGGCGATGCAGTCCTCCTTCAGATAGCCGATGCCCAGAAGCGCCCCCTGCCGGTGGATAAAGTAGGCCCCACCCTTTGTAAGCTCCTCTTCGTCCCGCTGCTCCAGCGTCCCGGCGTTGGGCACCCGGGCCATGGCACGGTTGTGGAGCTCCCGCCACCGGGCCGCCGTGGCCTCGGTCACGGGAAAGAGGGAGGCGATCTCCTCCGGCTCCACGTTGGGAATGCCCCGCATTTCCAGAATCGCCGTATGAAGGGGGTAGTCTTCCAGAATGGGATTCCCCGTGGCGTAAACAGACTTTGCCCCGCAAGCGGCGCAAAAAGCCACGCATTCCTCCAGAAGCGCCTGGGGACTCCGGGAATCCCGCAGGTGGATATAGGCCTCTCCCCGATAGGGGATCTCCTTTAAAATCAGACTGGCCACACCGTTTTCCGTGGTGAAGACCGGAAAATCCTTCATTTTTATTGTTCCTCCCAAGCGCATCCCCACTTTTTTCATTTCCATTTTCCGCATTCTGTGTTATAATAGGGAAAATAGAAAACAGAGGGAATGATTTTTTTGATTGCCAACTACCATACTCACACCCCACGCTGCAATCACGCCCAGGGCTCCGAGGAGGCCTATGTAGAAAAGGCCCTGGCTTCCGGGCTACAGATCCTGGGCTTTTCGGACCATACTCCCTACTTCTTTCCCGGAGATTACTACTCCGGCTTCCGGATGCGGCCGGAGGAGCTGCCAGGCTATGTTTCCACCGTGGACGGGCTCAAGAAGCGTTATGCCGGAAAAATCCAATTGCACACCGGCGTGGAAGCGGAATACTACCCCAGCTATTTTGAAAAACTGCTGGACTACCTGCGGCAGAACCGGGTAGAGTATATGATTTTGGGTCAGCATTTTACAGGGAACGAGCCTCTGGGGGTTTACAGCGGCAGCGCGACCGATAACAAGGACATTCTGGAAGAGTATGTTCGCCAGGTCATTGCCGCCATGGATACGGAGCTCTACACCTACATTGCCCATCCGGATATTCTGAACTTTACAGGCCCCCACAGGGTCTATGAAGACTGGATGGGGCTGCTGGTCCGGGAGGCCAGGGATCACGGTATTCCCCTGGAATTCAACTTCCTGGGCTACCGGGAAGGCCGCAATTATCCGGACCGCCGCTTCTTAGAGCTGGTTGCAAAGGAAAACCTGCCCATGGTCCTGGGCTGTGACGCCCACCGGCCGGAAGACCTGACCGTGGATAAGACGGAAGCCAAGGTCCGGAGGCTGCTGACCTCTCTGGGCATCCCCGTTCTGGAAACCGTGGAGCTGCGACGTATCGAACCTTAAAAAATCGAGCCTTAAAAAAATTGGCTGTCTTTTTCGGACAGCCAATTCTTTTTTACTGATCCTTAGCAGCCTTCTTGGCAGCCTTGGCTTTGGCCTTGGCTTCCTGGGCCTTCTTGGCCTCTGCCTTGGCGTTCTCCGCGGCGGTCTCGTTGGTGGACATAGCCCACTTGGCGATTTCCACACGGACCTGATCGGCGCCGGTTTCAATGACCAGATTGTTTTCCTTCACATTGACAACGGTACCGACAATGCCGCCGATGGTGGTGATCTTGTCGCCGGTCTTGACGGAGGAGCGCATCTGCTCCGCTTCCTTCTTCCGCTTGTTCTCGGGACGGATCAGCATGAAGTAGAATACGGCCAGCATCAGGACCAGAGTCACCAGCATACTGGACATTCCGGAGGCTCCGGCATTAGTCAACATAATCATTGGGACGAACTCCTTTGTATTTGATGAGATTCATTATACCATCCACAGCGAAAAATGCAAGGACAATTTAACATGCTGTGGAATATTTTTGAATATGGCATTAAGTCCCGTTGCCCCGGAGCTCGATGATCTGGTCCCGCAGGACCGCTGCCAGCTCGTATTCCATCATTCTGGCTGCCTCCTTCATCTGCTTTTCCAGACGGGCGATCTCCTTTTCCTTTTCCGCCTTGGTCATCTTGATGCCCGTGCGGCTCTTGCGCTCGGCGGTGGGAGAGGAGATCTCGATCAGGTCCCGAACCGACTTGATAACGGTTTTGGGGACGATGCCGTGGGCCTTGTTGTAGGCATCCTGCAGCTCCCGGCGGCGGGCGGTCTCATCCATAGCCACCCGCATGGAGGGGGTGACCGTGTCGGCGTACATAATGACCTTGCCCTCGGCGTTTCGGGCCGCCCGGCCCATGGTCTGGATGAGGCTGGTCTCGGACCGGAGGAAGCCCTCCTTGTCCGCATCCAGAATCGCCACCAGGCTCACCTCCGGCAAGTCCAAGCCCTCTCGCAGCAGGTTGATGCCCACCAGCACATCAAACTTGGCAAGGCGCAGGTCCCGGATGATCTCCATCCGCTCCATGGCCCCAATATCCGAGTGCATATACCGGACCTTGATGCCCGCCTTTTGCAGATACACCGTCAGGTCCTCCGCCATTTTCTTGGTAAGGGTGGTGACCAGCACCCGCTCCTGCCGGGCGGTCCGGGCGTTGATCTCCCCGATCAGGTCATCGATCTGGCCTTCAATGGGCCGGACCTCCACCTGGGGGTCCAAAAGTCCCGTGGGCCGGATGACCTGCTCCACGATCTGGCCGGACCGGGTCCGCTCATACTCCCCGGGGGTGGCGGAGACATAGATCACCTGGTTGATCTTTTGGTCAAATTCCCCGAAGTTCAGAGGCCGGTTGTCATAGGCCGAGGGCAGACGGAATCCGTAATTCACCAGAGAGTCCTTCCGGCTCCGGTCTCCGGCGTACATGGCCCGGCACTGGGGCAGGGTCACATGGCTTTCGTCCACAAACATCAGGTAATCCTTGGGAAAATAGTCCAGAAGGGTGGTGGGGGGCGTGCCCGGCGCTCTGCCCTGAATGACCCGGGAATAGTTTTCGATGCCGGTGCAGAAGCCGATCTCCGTCAGCATTTCCAAATCGTAATTCACCCGCTGGGCGATCCGCTGGGCCTCGATCAGCTTGTTTTCCGCATTGAATTTTTCTACCTGCCGGTCGCATTCCTTCTGGATTTCCAGCATGGCCCGCTGGAGCTTTTCCCGGGAGGCCACATAGTGGCTGGCGGGGTAGATGGCCACATGGTCCACATACCGCTCCACCATGCCGGAGACGGCATTGATCTCACTGATGCGGTCGATCTCATCCCCAAAAAACTCCACCCGGATGGCCCGGCCGGACCAATAGGCGGGGTAAACCTCCAGGGTATCCCCCCGGACCCGGAATTTGTTTCGGGAAAAGTCGATGTCATTGCGCTCGTAGCGGATCTCCGTCAGCTGCCGCAGAATGTCGTCCATGGGCCGCTCATTGCCCACCCGCAGGGAAATCACCATGCTTTTATAGTCGATGGGGTCACCCAGACCGTAGAGGCAGCTGACCGAGGCCACGATGATCACATCCCGCCGCTCAAAAAGCGAGGAGGTGGCGGAGTGACGGAGCCGGTCGATCTCCTCATTCACCGCAGAGTCCTTTTCAATATAGGTATCCGTATGGGCAATGTAGGCCTCCGGCTGGTAGTAATCGTAATAGGAAATAAAGTATTCCACCACGTTGTTGGGGAAAAACTCCCGGAACTCCGAGCACAGCTGAGCAGCCAAGGTTTTATTGTGGGCCAGCACCAGGGTAGGCCGGTTGAGCCTTGCGATGACGGAGGCCATGGTAAAGGTCTTGCCGGAGCCGGTCACGCCCAACAGGGTCTGCTCCCGCAGGCCCCAGTTCACGCCGTTGGTCAGAGCCTCCACTGCCTCCGGCTGGTCACCGGAGAGTTTATAATCGGAAACCAATTCAAAATGATCCATGTTCTGCCTCCTTACAGCAGCAAGCATTGGTTAAAGCGTTCGTCGGACTGGGCAATGGACACATAATCGTCGTCCGCCACAATGATGTGGTCCACCAGCACGATCTCCACCGCCTGCAGGGCCATGGCCACCCGACGGGTGGTTTGAATATCCTCCGGCGAGGGCAGGGCCACGCCGCTGGGATGATTGTGGGCCAGCACCACCGAGGTGGCATTGACTCCCAGGGCAGTTTCCACCACCCGGCGAATGGAAATGCCCGTAGAATTGGTGCCCCCCTCCCCTATTTCCCGGCAGCACAGAACCTTGCACTTGGCATCCAGGCACAGCAGGAACACCGTTTCCAGCTTCCGGCCGAAGAACCGGGGCATCAGGTACTGGGCGCACTGTTCCAAGGTTGTGAGCACCCCCGGAGCACTGGCCCGGTCCGTCATGTAAAACCGGCCCATCTGGGGGATCAGGTTCAGAAGCAAGGCCCCGTTCTCCCCAACCCCGGAGATTTTCTTCAATTCCTCCGGATTTGCCTCCAGCACCTGGGAAAGGCTTCCGAAGTGCTCCAGCAGCCTGTGGGCGATGGGGTTGGTGTCCGCCCGGGGGATGGCGTAAAAAAGCAACAGCTCCAGGGCCTGAATGTCGGAAAAATGGTCCAGGCCCTCTTCTAAAAATCGCTTTTTGACTCTTGCGCGGTGGCCTTCATGCATAGCCCTTGCCCCTCTTTCCATTCTTTTTGAAGTTGTGCTTGCCTTTTGCGTGGAAACCCGCTAAAATGGGTGGTAAGTATTGTCGAAATCTGCGGGAAAAATTTCTGAGAATCTGCGCATCCTATTCTGGTCAGGAGGACTGTCATGGACGATCAAACCTTGTGCATCGATACCCTGGAGCTCATCGCCGCGCCCTGCTTTTGCGTGAAGGACGGCGTGATCTGTGGCCGCAACGGGGCGGCCCGGAAGCTGCCGCTGGGGGATCGTGTAGAATCGCTGCTTGCCGCCGGAGGGGAAGCCTATGCCGACTTTACCGGAGGAAGCCTGTTTTTGACCCTTTCCATAGAGGGGACCCTTTTCGGTGCCGCCGTTGAGCGTAGGAACGGCCTGGATTTCTTTTTGCTGGAGGAAGCGGAGGGAAACCCAGAGCTGCGGGCCCTTTCTCTGGCCGCTCAGGAACTGCGGCAGCCCCTTTCCGGCCTTTTTGCCACGGTGCAGCAGCTGGATAGCAGCCAGGCCGCCCAAATTGGGGCCCTGAACCGGGGGCTTTCCCAGATGCTGCGGCTCATCGGAAACATGTCCGCCGCCGCTTCTCCCCTCTCTCACCCGGAGCTTGCGGACATTACCGCCGTTTTCCGGGAGATTTTTATGAAGGCCCAGCCTCTGCTGGAGCGCCTAGGCCTGGAGCTTCACTACGAAGGGCCGGAGCATGCCATTTACTGCCTGGCAGATGCCCAGGAGCTGGAGCGAAGTGTGCTGAATCTGCTGTCCAACGCCGCCAAATTCAGCCCGGGGGGCGGTGTGATCCGGTGCAGTCTGACCCGTCAGAACCGAGTCCTCCGGCTGTGCATCCAGGACGAGGGCAGCGGCATTCCCGACGACGTTCGAGGCAGCGTGTTCAACCGCTATCTGCGGCAACCCGCCATTGAGGATGGACGCCAAGGCCTGGGGCTGGGGCTGGTATTGGTCCGGGCCTGTGCCGGTCATCACGGCGGCGCAGTGCTCATCGACCATCCGGCCCAGGGGGGCACCCGGGTCACCATGACCCTGGCCATCCGGCAGGACACTGGCAACACCCTGCGCTCTCCCCGCATCCGCATCGACTACGCCGGCGAACGGGACCATGGGCTGGTGGAGCTTTCCGACGTTCTTCCGGCAGAGCTCTACGGCAGCCTTTAATAGGCCCTTTTCAGAAGTGCTTTCCTGTGACGGGAAGCACTTCTTTGTTTTGTTCATTATAGCCCCGCCGCCTAAAAAAAGCAACCGGGACAGACGGATTTCCACAGGAACCGCCTGCCCCGGTTGGTTCAAATCACAGGGTTTCCGAGATAGGACTTTAGATACTGTCCCGTGTAGCTCTCCGGAACCTGGGCTACCTGCTCCGGGGTGCCGGTGGCCACAATGGTGCCGCCGCCGTCGCCGCCCTCGGGGCCCAGATCAATAATATAGTCCGCGGTTTTGATCACATCCAAATTGTGCTCAATGACCAGTACCGTGTTCCCCGCCTCCACCAGGCGGTTCAACACCTCGATGAGCCGATGGACATCCGCCGCGTGGAGGCCTGTGGTGGGCTCGTCCAGGATATAGATGGTGCGGCCCGTGGCCGTGCGGCTGAGCTCCGTGGCCAGCTTCACCCGCTGGGCTTCACCGCCGGAGAGGGTGGTGCTGGCCTGGCCAAGCTTGATATACCCCAGGCCCACTTCCACCAGCATCTGGGCCTTTTTCCGGATTTTGGGGATGTTTTCGAAGAAGTCCACCGCTTCCTCGCAGGTCATATCCAGTACCTGGGCAATGTTTTTGCCCTTATAGAGCACTTCCAGGGTCTCCCGGTTATACCGGGCCCCGTGGCAGACCTCGCAGGGCACATAGACATCCGCCAAAAAGTGCATCTCGATTTTTACCAGGCCGTCGCCGGAGCAGGCCTCACACCGGCCGCCCTTCACATTGAAGCTGAACCGGCCCGGGCCGTAGCCCCGCATTTTGGCATCCGCCGTAGAGGCGAACAGGTCCCGGATGTCGTTGAACAGCCCCGTATAGGTGGCGGGGTTGGAGCGGGGGGTCCGGCCGATGGGGCTCTGGTCAATATCAATGACCTTGTCCAAATTGGATAGCCCCTCCACACATCGGCAGGCACCGGGGCGGCAGCGGGCATGGTTCAGCTTGGACAGCAGGGTTTTGTTCAAAACCTCGTTGACCAGGCTGGATTTTCCGGAACCGGACACACCGGTGACGCAGGTCAGGGTGCCCAGAGGGATGGACACGTCCACATTTTTCAGATTGTTTTCACTGGCCCCGCGAACGGTCAGCAGCTGGCCGTTTCCGGGCCGTCTGGTTTCCGGCACGGGGATTTTCTTCTTGCCGGAGAGGTACTGGCCCGTAATGGATTCCGGGCAGTCCAGAATATCCTGCAGGCTGCCCGCCGCCACGATCTTTCCTCCGTGGCTTCCGGCCCCCGGGCCCACGTCCACAATGAAGTCCGCCGCCCGCATGGTATCCTCGTCATGCTCCACCACGATCAGGGTGTTGCCGATGTCCCGCAGGTGCTTCAGGGTCGCCAGCAGCTTGTCGTTGTCCCGCTGGTGCAGACCGATGGAGGGCTCGTCCAGGATGTACAGCACCCCCATCAGGGAGGAGCCGATCTGGGTGGCCAAACGGATCCGCTGGCTTTCGCCGCCGGAGAGGGTTCCGGCCCCCCGGGAAAGGGTCAGGTAGCTCAGGCCCACATCCGTCAGGAACCGCAGCCGGGAGGTGATTTCCCGAATGATCTGCTGGGCCACCACCGCCATATTGCCTTCCAGGTGCAGGTTTTCCATAAACTGAAGCTCCTGAACCACGCTCATGCGGCAGAACTCCATAATGTTCAGTCCCCCCACCGTTACCGCCAGAGCGATTTCCGAAAGCCGGTCCCCGTGGCACTTGGGACAGGGCGCTGTGGACATGCACTCCTCCAGCTCCTTCCGGGCGGCATCGGACTGGGTCTCCCGATAGCGGCGGGAGACGTTGTTCAGAATGCCCTCAAAGGGCTGCTCCAGAACTCCCATGCCGTTGCCCCGGTTGTAGGTCATCCGCAGCTTTTCCGTGCCGGTGCCGTAGAGGATCACCTGCATGGCCTCTTTGCTCAGGGTGCTGACAGGGTCTGTCAAAGAGAAATGATATTTCTGGGACAGAGCCTCAAAATACATCCGGAAAATGGAATCCGTCCGGGCGTTCTGCCAGCCGGAGGCCTGAATGGCCCCCTCAAAAATGGATTTTTCCTTGTCCGGAATCACCAGGTCCTCGTCCGCGATCAGCTGGAAGCCCAGGCCGGTGCAGCTGGGGCAGGCCCCGCTGGGATTATTGAAGGAGAACATTCTGGGCTCCAGCTCCGTCAGGCTGATGCCGCAGTCCTCGCAGGCATAGTTCTGGGAAAAGCTCATTTCCCGGTTTTCCTTGGGCAGCTCAATGGTCACGAGCCCCCCGGAATGGACACAGGCGGTTTCGATGGAGTCCGTCAGGCGGCGGCGCAGGCCTTCTTTCAGTACCAGCCGGTCCACCACCAGTTCCATGGTGTGCTTTTTGTTCTTTTCCAGCTTGATCTCTTCCGTCAAATCATAAAGGATGCCATCCACCCGGACTCTGGCAAAACCCTGCTTCCGGGCATCCTCCAGAACCTTCACATGCTCGCCCTTTTTCCCCCGGATCACCGGGGAGAGCACCACAAACCGGGTCCCCTCTCCCAGGGCCTCCACCCGGTCAACGATCTGGTCAATGGTCTGGCGGCGAATTTCCTTGCCGCATTTGGGGCAATGGGGCACGCCCACTCTGGCCCAGAGCAGCCGGAGATAGTCATAAATCTCCGTCACCGTTCCCACGGTGGACCGGGGGCTTTTGGAGGTGGTTTTCTGGTCAATGGAAATGGCCGGGGACAGGCCCTCAATGGAATCCACATCCGGCTTCTCCATCTGGCCCAGGAACTGCCGGGCATAGGAGCTGAGGCTTTCCACATACCGCCGCTGGCCCTCGGCATAGATGGTATCAAAGGCCAGGCTGGATTTGCCGGAGCCGCTGAGGCCGGTAAAGACCACCATTTTATCTCTGGGGATGGTCACATCCACATTTTTTAAATTGTTTTCCCGGGCACCCCGGATGATGATTTTGTCGTTCATAGACTACCTCGTTTTTTGTTGACCCCAGTACGCGGCCGGTGATCTAAAGCATTCGATATATTATACCACGAAATGATCCGTTCTACAAGGGATTTTCAAACGAATTTTCGTCTCCATTTATGAAGGAGCGCAGAAGGAAAGGACGTACCGCATTTTTCAGCGGCACGCCCTTTTGATATTGGGTCATTGGAGTTCTATCCCGGCAGGGTTCTCTTTCAGCAGGTCTGCCAGGGTGATGCCCTCGAAGAAGGCATTGATCATGGCATCCAGCTTGTCCCACATGGGTCTTGTCTCGCAGCAGCTGCTGCGGGAGCAGGCCGTGGGGCCCTGGGTGGTACAGGAGACCACCGCCAGGCCGCCCTCTGTCAGCTTCAGGATGCTGCCCACGGTGTATTCCTCGGGCTTCCGGTTCAGCCGGTAGCCGCCGCCCTTGCCGTGGACCGCATCCAGAAGGCCGCCTTTGGACAGGATGGTCATAATGGATTCCAGGTATTTTTGAGAAATACCCTCCTGCTCCGCGATCTCCTTAATGGGAATGTACTCTTCCCCGCCCCGCTGGGCCATGGCCAGCATCACCCGCAGGGCGTAGCGTCCCTTGGTCGATACGATCATGGCTTATTCGCAGTGGTCGCAATGCTCGCAGTCGGGGAAGTCCTTTTCGTCGTAGGGCAGGCCCGTCCGGTCGTAATAGTCCTTCAGGGCGTTTTTAATGGCTTCCTCCGCCAGAACGGAGCAATGGAGCTTGTGGGCGGGCAGACCGTCCAGGGCCTCCGCCACGGCCTTATTGGTCAGGGCCATGGCCTCGTGGATGGACTTGCCCTTGATCATCTCGGTGGCCATGGAGGAGGAGGCAATGGCGCTGCCGCAACCGAAGGTCTCAAACTTCACGTCCTTGATGATGTCGTCTTCAATTTTCAGGTAGATTTTCATAATATCGCCGCACTTGGCGTTGCCCACTTCTCCCACGCCGTTGGCGTCCTCGATCACGCCTACGTTCCGGGGATGGGTAAAATGATCCATTACTTTTTCGCTGTAAAGTGCCATGTTTTTCTTCCTCCAAAATTACAGAATATACTGCCGTTTTCCGGTTTGCAGGTCTCTCCAGACGGGAGAGAAGCCCCGCAGATAGGCCACCACTTCCGGGACGGCCTGCAAAATATAGTCCATTTCTTCCATGGTGTTGCTCTCGCACAGGCTCAGCCGCAGGGAGCCGTGGGCCACATCGTGGACCCGGCCAATGGCCAGCAGCACATGGCTGGGGTCCAGGGAGCCGGAGGTGCAGGCAGAGCCGGAGGAAGCGCAGATGCCCTTCTGGTCCAGCAGCAGCAGCAGGCTCTCGCCCTCGATGCCCTCAAAGCAGAAGCTCACGTTGCCGGGAAGCCGGTGCTCCATATCGCCGTTGACGGCGCTGTGGGGGATCTGGGCCAGGCCCGTCAGCAGCTTATCCCGCATGGCGGAGACCTTGGCGGCATTCTCGTCAATATGGTCGCAGGCCTCCTGCAAGGCGGCGGCCATGCCGCAGATGCCGGGGATATTCTCAGTACCGGCCCGCTTGCCCCGCTCCTGGGCACCGCCCTCAATGAGATTCACCAGAGGGAAGCCCTTGCGGACATAGAGCGCCCCCACGCCCTTGGGGCCGTGGAACTTGTGGCCGGACAGGCTCAGCATATCGATATTCTGCTCTTTCACATTGATGTGTACATGGCCCACGGCCTGGACGGCATCGGTGTGGAAGGGCACGCCTGCCTCCTTGCAGATGGCGCCGATCTCCGCAATGGGGAGAATGGAGCCGATCTCATTGTTGGCGTACATGGTGGTGACCAGGCAGGTATCGGGGCGAATAGCGTCCTTTACCTGCTGGGCGCGGATGTTGTGGCCCTGGCGAACGTCCAGCAGGGTCACTTCAAAGCCCTCTTTTTCCAGCTTTTTCAGGGTGTGCAGCACGGCGTGATGCTCAAAGGCCGTGGAAATGATGTGCTTTTTGCCCTTCTTCTCCCCCAGCTTGGCGGCGGAGATAATGGCCTGGTTGTCGGCCTCGCTGCCGCCGGAGGTGAAGATGATTTCCCGGGGCTCACAGCCCAGGCACTTGGCCACGGTCTCCCGGGCGGCATCCAGGGCATCTTTAGCCTCCTGGCCCACGGTGTGCAGGCTGGAAGGGTTGCCGTAAATGGTGGTCATATAAGGCAGCATGGCATCCAGGGCCGTCTGGCTCATTTGGGTGGTTGCCGCATTGTCCGCGTAAATTCGCATGAATGAACCTCCTATGATTCAGGAGAGGTTTTCCTAAAGGAATCTCCCTAGTAGTTATGTAGGGAGCATATCACACTTTGCCTACCTTGTCAATAGGTAAATGGGTTCCGGTGTCTCATCCTTACAGAAATGCCTGGATCGCTGCCGCCAAGTGCTCCAGGCCCTGCTGGTCTTCCGGGGTGAAGCGGCCAAAATGGGGGCTGTCCAGGTCCAAGACCCCCCAGAGGGTGTCGTTTTTGTAGAGAGGGATGACGATTTCCGAGTTGGAGGCCCCGTCGCAGGCGATATGTCCCGGGAAATCGTGGACGTTTTCCACCCGGACCGTTCTGCCCTCCCGGGCCGCGGTGCCGCAAACGCCCCGGCCCAGGGGGATGCGGATGCAGGCCGGTTTTCCCTGGAAGGGGCCCAGCACCAGGGCACCGTCGGTCATTTCGTAAAAGCCCGCCCAGTTGAGACCCGGCACGGTCTGCCAGATCAGGGCCGCGGTATTGGCCAGATTGCTGGTCAGATAAGGGATCCCATCGGTAAGGGCTTCCAGATTTTGAAGGAGCTCCTGATAATCCGTTTCAAATTTCATATTGTTCCCGCCTTTCGTTCCTATTCTACAGAAAATTTGGAAGACATTCAAGAAAAATTTGAAAAGCCATCCAGCCTTCCCCAGATTTTTCGACTTTTTCAGCGGTTACATCCCAGCTGCCGGGTCATATTAAGAAGGCACAAGAGAAAGGAGGGATTTTTGATGAAGCGATTTTTGCAGGTTTTTCTTTTATGGATTTGGATACTTCCCCTGTCTGCCAACGCGGAAACCACCCTGGTTCCCGTGGGGCAGCTGGTGGGGCTGCAAGTGCGCACCGACAGCGTCACCGTGGCGGCCTATGACGATGCGGCAGACGGGAAAAGCACGGGGCTCAAAATCGGGGACCGGATCACGGCGGTGAACGGCACCCCCGTTTCCACCATTCCCCAGGTCCGAACCGCGCTGCAAAGCAGCCCTTCCCCGGTGGAGCTGACGGTGCTCCGGGGGAGCCGTCAGGTGACCCTGACCGTGACCCCCAAGCAGCGGCAGGGTGCGGCGGTTTTGGGGGTCTATCTGCGGCAGGGCATTTCCGGCATCGGTACCGTCACCTGGTATGACCCGGAGACCCATCGGTTTGCCGCCCTGGGCCACGGGGTCAGCACCCCAAAAGAGGGACTTTTGAAAATGGTGTCCGGAGAAATTTATACCGCCCAGGTCAGTGCTGTTCAAAAGGGAAAAATTGGCACGCCGGGGCTTCTGAAGGGGGAGGCCGCCGCCGGTTTTCCTCTGGGGAGCCTGTCCGGCAATACGCCCCAGGGCATTTTCGGCACGGCACCCGGGGGCTTTCCCGGCTCTCCCGTGCCGGTGGGCAGCTGGGAGAATCTGCATTGCGGCCCCGCCACCATCCGGGCCACGGTGCAGCCCGGGCCGCCTCGGGATTATTCTGTGGAAATTCTGAAATTATATCCAAAAGACCGGACCACCCACCGGAATTTTCTTCTGAAAGTCACCGACCCGGAGCTTCTGGCCCTGACCGGCGGCATCGTCCAGGGCATGTCAGGTTCGCCAATCTTGCAGGACGGCAAGCTGATTGGAGCGGTCACCCATGTTTTGGTAAATGATCCAACTTGCGGGTATGGGATTTTTATTGAGAATATGCTGGAGGCGGCGGGGTAAAAAACAGCTCTCCCGGAGAGGTTTTCCGGGAGAGCTAGTCGATAAACCGGAAGTTATATATGTCTTTGCAAATATACCATATCCATTAGTTGTACACCGCCCTCATAAATTGGGTGGTCATAATTGTCAGTAAAGAAATTGGGGATCCTGTGAGAACGAACAAATCCACATTTTTCATAAAATGGTATCGTCAATGGACTGTCACCTGTTCCAACTTGCAAAACAGAATATTCATCTGCATATTTACTGGCAAGAAAATCAATTAGTGCTTTGCCATAGCCCTTTCCCTGATTTTCCGGATCGACTGCTATATTCTTGATTTCAAGTATTTCGTTACCTTCATCGGTGACAACACATTCAGCTTTTACATCATTGTCTTCAAGCACATACATCGTTCCTTTTTCAAGATAGCGATCAACCATGCTCTCCTGTTCATCAGCTAATAACAATAATGATATAAACCGCTTTTTATTCTCGTTCACTTCTCGGATTTTCATATCCATTACTCCGTCAAATTGGAATTTATGTCAATGCGAACTCAATCTCATCAAGTTTATTTGTTATTGCGTTCTTTCTCCCTGTCTCCTTAAAGCCTATTCGACGATAGAGTCTCTCAGCATTTATATTATTCTCAAGAATCCACAGCGTAGGGGTATCCGTACATTGGCCTACTGCGTGTAGTAACAATTTCGTTCCATAACCCATGTTTTGCATATCTGGAAGAATATAAAGGTCCTCTATTAAACCCTTTGTTACAGAAACAACCCCTATTGGTTTTTCTTCTACAAGCATATAGAGCTTTGTTCCGTTATTCATCTTGTTTCTCAAATACTCCCGTTGCCGATCTGGCGTGTGTGTTTCTATGAAATCAGGAGAACAAAATGCACGATGCGATTCCTTCCAGGATATTGAATGGATGGTTGCGGCTTGAAGAAGATTTGTTTCATCTACAGGTACTATCATACTTACCTCTCTGAATTGTTCTGCGCATTCTCCAAATGTTCCATGTTCATTTCCCATTTCTTTCCCAAAACCTGGAATTTATCTAATTGCTTTTCCGATATGTTTGTCTAATCTCCACTGTGGAGCATTCCCGTCGTCTGCACAATACTCATCCATTGAAATGATTTTATCCTCTTTGGTTTTTATGAAAGACGTGACATGAAAAGAAGCGTTTCTGCCTTTGGGATATACATTTACAACCGTAACGATTAGGTCATTCAGCGTTTCGACTCTTTCAACGCTACCCTCCCAATCACCGGGATATTCACAATTAGCAATAATAAATTCATCAACATTAAATCGTTCATTGGTACAATGCCAGTTTATATAGGCATCGTTCTGAAAATACTTTCTGATTTCATTCTCATTTTGACCGAGCACTGCTTTCCAAAAATCATATATATTCATATTGATCAGATGTTCCTCCGTAAATTCCGATATACAAATACGAGCACACTCGTTGATGCTCCCATAAAATCATTTCCCCTTATTATTAGAAAAGCTTCATCTCCCGCAGGATTTCATCTAAATTTCTGCGGCCATACAGGATTCGCAAAATATAGATGGTTTCCGCCTTTTCATCTGGAAAATAATACAGAATATAGTTTCCAACCTGCTTTTTGCGAATGGTCTTGCAGGGTAGAAACTCATTATCCACCGGCGAACCGCTTTCCGGGGACAAACAGGCTTCTGAGATAGCGTCTTGCAGCTTGTCCAGAAAAGCGGCAGCCGCCTGGGAATTGGCGAGCTGGACAGCCATATAGGATAGGATCCCATCCAAGTCCGCTTCCGCTTTCCCGGTCAGTCGATAGCCAAATTCACAGGCCATACTTTTCCCTCATATTTTGAAGCACAGAAGTACCGTCTTTTGTAAGGCCAGCCGCCACATCTTCCATTCCGGCGATCAATGCCTGGGCTTCGTACATTTTTCGCATGGTTCGCTCATAATACTCAATGTCCATGACCACCAGCCGCCCATATCCGTTTTTCGTCACATACACCGGGCCATTTTCCTCCGCACAGCGGCGCTCCACCTCGACGGTGTTTTTTAGGTCACGCATGGGAATGATTTGCATACTATTCGCTCCTTTCTGTGGCTATATTATATGCTAAATAAAGCCACAAGTCAATAGGAAATCTGAAGCTCAGATGATTTGTGCAAGTGGCGAATACGACTTCCGGGCGCTGTTTGTGGAGCCATATGTGTGCGCATACCGGATTGAAGAAGAAACCGTGTATATTTACCACTTTGCGGATGCCCCAAAAATTATATTTATCATATCTTTGGGATGGAGTAATTGGCAGCACGATCTGTTGTCCACAATGCCAATCACTCGTGTCCGGCAGTCCCATCGTGTCCGGCAGTCCCATTTTGCAGGACGGCAAGCTCATCGGCGCCGTGACCCATGTGCTGGTGAATGACCCGGCCACGGGCTACGGTATTTTATCGACAATATGCTGGAAGCGGCGGGATGAAAAACAGCTCTCCCGGGGAGGCTTTCCGGGAGAGCTAGTTCGATAAACTGAAATTTTCAAATTAGTCTTTGCAAAGAACCTTTGAACCTTCACCATCAATTACAATTCCCTGACGGTTGTTAATTGGGCATAGATTCAAATCCGAAAACTCAGTCATTATTTTCTCGGTAACTTTCTTAAATGGTGCTGTAAGATAATGCGGAAGAACATAGAAATCAATCAAATCAAGCCCTGCATCATCTTCTTGTGAGTAGTCCTCCGGCTTTTCATCCATTTGTTCAATATATTGGATGGTAGGAGCGCATATAATCGCACCTGCCGATTCACCGATCATCAGTTTTCCCTTTGCCAATTCTTTCTTCAACAGCTCATCCGTTCCCGTTTTACGGAGCTGATCCATAAGAAAGAAAGAATTTCCACCAGTAAAATATATCACGTCCACATCTTCAAAAACAGACTGTATCGTTGAATAAGCCTCCGTTGAAATATCAATTTCAGTTACGATTGCTCCCAACTTTTTGAATAATTTTCGAGCCGAGCCGACATAACCGGTGTAGCCTTCACGCAGTGAAGCTGTTGGAATAAATGCGACTTTCTTATTTTCAATTTCTTCCTTTATCAGACTTCCTACACTTGAAAAGTGCGAACATAAAAATAGTTTCATCAATATTCTCCTTTATAAATTGCGATTTATGAATGCAGGGACAGCAAATGTCATCCCCGTGAAATTATTCCCTTTGGATCCGTTTTTCAATGTCTTCAATCGATGGCAGTTGCCGTTGCAGTTCTTCCGGCAAGCTGCTGGTTACTTTATACGCACTGACACCCATGGGCTTGGACATATCCTTGAGTGCATATTCCGCCACCAGGTCATTTTTGCTCTTACACAGCAGCAAGCCAATAGAGGGATGATCATTTTCTTTTTTTAGAATCCCATCTACCGCTGAAAGATAGAAATTCAGCTGCCCAGCATATTCCGGCTTGAATTCACCGGTTTTCAGTTCGATCACCACATAACAGCGAAGATTCAGATTGTAAAACAGCAAATCAATGTAAAAATCATCTCCACCCACATTCAGGTGATATTGATTTCCAAGGAAGGCGAATCCTGTTCCCAGTTCCAACAGTAGCTTTGTAACATCTTTCACAAGCGCCTGCTCAATATCCCGTTCCACCATATCTTCTTTAAACGGGATAAAGTCAAACACATAGGGGTCTTTCATCGTCTGTGCGGCAAGCTCACTTTGTGGGGAAGCAAGGTGCGTTTCAAAATTATGAACTTTGTTTGCAATAACCTGTCTTTCGTATAAATTGCTTTCTATTTGATGAACCAATACACTGTGAGACCATCCATTTTCAGCCGTTTTTCGAATATACCACTCCCTCTGCTCCTCTGTTTTTACCTTATCCAGAATTGCTACATTATGAGACCATGGAATTTGTGCAGACACCGTCTGCACAAATTACCGATCCGGATTGGTCCCCGCGGAGTTTAGGGTCCGGGGTCTTTTTTGGGGCGTTTTCCCGCCCTGTAGAGCAGGGTGCCCAGGTAAACGCCCAGGGTGTTGTGGAGGATGTCGTCGATTTCAAAGAGCCCCCGGCCGGTGAGGAGCTGGGAGGTCTCGATCAGGCAGGAGAAGAGGAAGCCGAAAATCAGGATGCGCTTTGGGCTTTTCCACACAAAGCTCAGGGAAACGCCAATGGGCAGCAGCATGAGGATATTGAGGACGATGTATTTTAAAAACACATCATTCCCCTGGATCCACTGGGCATAGGACCACAGGGGCGTCAGGGCCACGTTCACCCCGCTTCCCGGCATCCGGGAGAGGACCGTGGAGGTGTACACCAGGCCCAAATACAGCACCGTAAAGCAGGTGGCCCCAATGTGCCCCCGCCCCAGTTTTTTTAGGAAAAGCCCCAAAACCAGGGTGAGCACCAGGAAAAACACCACCCAACGGGTGTCCAGCGCCTCTACATAGGGCTTTAAAATCAAGATCCCGGCCTTTAGCATGGTTCACCTTTTTTCGGAACAAATTTGCCGGCGGGAGCGCAAAGCCTTTACTGCTCCTCCGCCAGCCTTTTTTGAGTATACTCCAAGGCGGCAATGGTGTCAATGGTCTCCCGGAGGTTGAGCCTGCGGGTGTTGTTGGAGTTGAACTCGGTGAGGGTGTTGCGGTGTTCGTTGCCTTCTTTGAAGTATTTGTCGTAGTTCAGCCCACGGTTGTCGGCGGGGACGCGGTAGAAGTCGCCCATGTCGATGGCTTTGGCGCATTCCTCGTTGGTCAGGAGGGTCTCGTACATCTTTTCGCCGTGGCGGATGCCGATGACCTTGATGTCCTCTTTCTTGCCGCCGAAGAGCTCACAGACGGCTTCCGCCTGGGTCTGGATGGTGCAGGCGGGGGCCTTCTTAATGAGCAGGTCGCCGTTTTCGCCGTGCTCGAAAGCGAAGAGCACCAGGTCCACGGCCTCTTCCAGGGACATGATGAACCGGGTCATGTTGGGCTCGGTGACGGTGATGGGGTTGCCGGATTTGATCTGGTCGATCCACAATGGGATGACGGAGCCCCGGGAGCACATGACGTTGCCGTAGCGGGTGCAGCAGATTTTGGTCTTGCCGGACATCCGGGACTTGGCGATGGCCACTTTTTCCTCGATGGCCTTGGTCATGCCCATGGAGTTGATGGGATAGGCGGCCTTGTCGGTGGACAGGCAGATGACGGACTCCACACCGAACTCAATAGCGGCGGTAAGGACATTGTCGGTGCCGATGACGTTGGTCCGCACGGCCTCCATGGGGAAGAACTCACAGGAGGGCACCTGCTTCAGGGCGGCGGCGTGGAAAATATAGTCCACCCCGGTCATGGCCCCCCGAACGGATTGCAGGTCCCGGACATCGCCAATGTAGAACTTAATTTTATTCGCCACCTCCGGCATTCTGGCCTGATACTCGTGGCGCATATCGTCCTGCTTCTTCTCATCCCGGGAGAAGATGCGGATCTCGCCGATGTCCGTGGCGAGGAAGCGATTTAAGACGGCGTTACCGAAAGAGCCAGTACCGCCGGTGATCATGAGGGTTTTGTTTTTGAAAAGTGACATTGTTAATTCTCCAATTCATCTATTTTATTTATGTCTACCCACATAGCCGGTCGGGCAGAGAGATACCAATTAGTCGCGTAATTGGAGAAGCACTTCCCCTCAAAATTTATAAACGCAGCCTGTTTTCCGTTTACCCCTGGAGAGCGAAGCCACCAGAACGCCGCCTCTGTTCCGTTGTCCAAAAGCTCCACACGCATATCTTCTCCAGGTTTTGTAGAATAGGCTGCCTCACAAATACTGAAATCAGAGTCTTCTACATAACGCTCAAACTCCGCATAGCTAAGCAGAAAAATCTTGTCTTTTGTATTTCCGCTTCCGGAATTCGGCCATTCTGGATTTCCCTGGTCTGTACCGTTATCCACGGTGGTAGTAAGGATCGCGGCTTGTTCCTCTTTTGAGAATGCAGTTGTCAGAAATGCCCCGTTCAGCCACTTATGCAGGGAGCACTCGCCCCAAGTAACGGTCCCTTCCTGATCATGGTACTTGATGTCCTTCACGACCTTTGTACTTAGCAAGAACGCCTTGTTATCACGCACATCCAAGACTTTCCAATTAATGGATTTACCTGCGTATGTACCAATGGTAAGGACATCACCGAGGGCAACTTCTTTCGTGGTTGGCTCCGTTTCCGCTGGTTCTTCCGTTATTGACTCAATTTCCGACGCTCTGTTTCCCTGCTCCTGGATTTTCGGTTCTTCGGAGTTTGCGATTGATGACACTGTAGGGGCCTGAGGCGCCTCAGCTGATGAAATCATACTCTGAAACATATTACTCTGTACCATAATAACCGGTATGCTCAGAAGAACAGAAATGGCAATTAGTTGCCGTTGTGTCACTTTTATCTTCCAGATCTGCTGTACATCAAAAAAGGGAAGAATCGCGTTATACACCTTTACAAAAATTGTAAGTGTAGAAAACAGTATCAGGAAAGGAGACAAAATGCGTAATATTTCTTTTATCATCATAATATATACCCCATAAAATGGATTATCCCTGTTCTTTGATTAGGGGTGCATGGAGCTACTGTCACTCAGATATCCATGCACCCCTCTGTTTTGGCCTATTCGTCCTCGTCTTCTTTTTCTTCCTTTGCGGCACACTCAGGGCATGCGGTGTTGCCGTTATCCAGGAATACCATTTCATTGGGGTCGAACATTCCGCCGCAGAACGGACACTGAACTTTATCCATAGGGGTTCCTCCTTTCTAAGTTTTTATGAATCTTGACATGGTATTTGTGGCGCTTATCTATCTACTTCTTCTAACCCCGGAAGAAGATTCGGATTTCGCCAATTTCCGTGGCAAGAAAGCGGTTTAAGACGGCGTTACCGGAAGAGCCAGTACCGCCGGCGATCATCAGCTTTTTGTTTGTGAAAAGATTCATTGCTTGCTCACTCATTTAAGAAATACTTTTTAAGCACCTATACGCCGCTTAATTAAATACGTTGCTCTCCTCAATAAATTCAAAAATGGTTCTGTTTTAAAGAAAAACAGAATATATAGCGCATTGCACACAATCGTGCAAGCTATTACCTTCAGCACGAAGCCAACAACTCCACCTATTCTAACTAATGAAACAACATACCCTGTAATCAGGCAGTTTGCACACAGTGCTATGAAAGCAAATACATATTTCTTAATATACTCAAATGGAGAAAGTTTCAGCCCGTAGCGATAGACATAATAGCCAGATGCCGCCTCAGACGTACACAACCGAGAAATCGACGTTGCAATATAAATCCCAAACAATCCCCACCTTAACCCAAGAATGATTGAAAGGATGATGTTGAATATTCCAAACAACAGATAAGGGTACTTCATTTTATCAAACATTCCTAGCGTTACTTGATAGGTATATACCGGGAAGTTCACACCGCTAATATACACGATTAGAATTAATGCCAATACAGTTTCCTTTGGAAGAATATAATGAGGCCCAACCCACAAAGCAATAAACGGGTTAACCAACGTTGCAAGGCCCACTGTTAAAAAGCCATACAGCCAATAGGAGCATAGGAAAAGTTCATCAAATAGTTTTCTTTTTTCTATTACGCTACTGTCAACATTAAAGTTTCCGAAACTACTTGTTATACTTGAAAGTCCATTCCACAGTATTCCATTTAGTGAATTAATAATCAAAGAATAATTCGATACAAGTCCAACCGAACTTAATCCAACCAGCTTTGAAATAATAATGTTATCCGATCCATTACTGATTACCCCGGCAACCTTTGATACAGACAAGGATTTCACATTTTTCAAAATGTCCCTGGCAACTTCCTTCGGAAGTTTATCTGTTTCCTGTTCGTTAATCCAAGGATATCTTTTTTGAACAACGACTGAAATTGCAATATTGTTTCCAATCGTGCAAATAATTTCCACAGCTAGATAGAGATAGTACTGTCTTGTTAAATACAAAAGTACTATCTGGACTATCTGTTGCACTACTTTCATACCCTGCTGTATCCCGGATATGATATAGTTTTCCTGATAAGCAATTAGTATGGAACGCTTATATGCCAGCAGATACGAGCCAACATTGTTTAGAATATACATCCAGAAAATTAATTGCAGGCTTTCCGGAATAGCAGGAGGCTCTGAAATAATGAAATTCAAAAAGAACGACAGCACAATTCCGATAGCAGCAACCATAAGTGCAATTGATGTATACGCTTTTTTATAAACCTTCATCAGCTGGTTAACTAGCTTTCGGTTGTTTTCTTTAACCGGCTTATACATTGCATATGTCATTGCTTCGCCAATCCCCAGCTCAGCAAAAGAGAGCATAGTCAGCACATTTGCAAACAAGCCGTTGATTCCAAGATATTCAGCTGTCAGAAATCTAATAAAAATCGTTCTAGACGCAAAACTAAGCAACAAAGTGCAAAACTGGGCCCCCATGCCCGTAAGCATATTAACAGCACTCTTTTTTGTTCTATTCCCCATTTCCTTTTCTTCCACCTAAATAAAGATATACCCGAAAAGCTGTACGATATAAGTTTGGCATTGAAGAATAAAACAGAATTTCAGCCTTTGTTTTCAATGATACCGTTTGACTTTTAAAAATTGTACGCCTATTCATCTCCAGCCATTGAACCACTTCTTCAATATGCTGCTGATCACTCCTGGAATCATATCTGATTTTGACATTCAAATAACCTATCGCTGATTTAGCCGTTTTCATTAAACACACTGATTGTACATCAGGACAATGGCCTTTTGCGTAGTCCAAATGTTCCTTGAATCCTAGGAAAATATGGTATCCTTTTTCTGGATTCATACTTAATGATGTACCTTCCATGTTGAGTCTATAATTGTATAAACGGTT
Source organism: uncultured Oscillospiraceae bacterium (assembly GCA_934589525.1). Classification (GTDB taxonomy): domain Bacteria; phylum Bacillota; class Clostridia; order Oscillospirales; family Oscillospiraceae; genus Faecousia. Next base: position 102,408 of record CAKTOB010000003.1, read on the forward strand.
TTGCAAAAAGAGCGTCCCATTCACAGCATATAAAAATGGGAGAAAGGAAATTGCTAAATCTTCATATATTCTTTTTTCCGGAAACCGAACATTTTTCCAGCATTTTCTTGAATATAATTTTAGCCAAGGTTGACCACCTACAGTGTCTGTCAACGTTAGGTGTAGCATCTCATCAGACGTTTTAACAGTTCCATCCGGATAATAATCGAACCTAGTCTCCACAATTTTTCCATCTTTTATAATATTGGCACTAAATGCAACAACGTCAACATTGTATTTTTTCATTGCTTTCATTGTAACATCATATGTCTCCGGTTCAATCCAATCATCACTGTCTACAAAGGAGATAAAGTCGCCCTTGCATAAATCCAGTGCGTGATTTCTTGCTACAGATTGCCCGGAATTCTTTTGGTGAATTACGACGATACGGTTATCTTTTTGGGCGTATTCATCACAGATTTCAGGGCACTTATCTGGTGAACCATCATCAACCAGTATTATTTCCAAATTAGAATATGTCTGGTGTATAACAGAGTCTACACATTGCCTTAGATATTTCTCAACCCTGTAGACAGGAATTATCACACTAATCAAAGGTTTCATCAAGTGTACATCTCCTAACCTTAAAGCCAGTCATTTTTTAGTATTTCTGCCCTGCTGCATGGCCCTGTCGGATATAAATCCGGATACTTTTCTCCGGAAAGCAGATGCTTTGAGAGAGCAACCAGCCGCTCCGCGGCCGTTTCCGCATTCCACGCACCTGTAATTGTTTCATAGGCCGCCTTCCCCAATCGTTCCTGCTCTGCCGGGTGATCCAGCAGATATTTCACGTGTTCATATAGCTCATCCATATTTCCGGAGTAATAAATCATTCCGTTTTCCCGGTGCTTTATCAGAAACGGTACCGACCCAATAGCGTGGCTGGCCACCACGGCACAGCCACTGTTCATAGACTCGTTAAGAACAGCACCCCAGCCTTCATATCGGTCAGAGGTGAATAGATAGATTCCCGCTTTCTCCATCAGCGCCCGAACCTGATTAGAAGGAATCGGGCCCAAAAAAGTAACATCGTCGGAAATCTCCATGGATATTGCCATTTCTTTTAACTGATTCTCCATTTTACCGGTTCCGCCAATATCCAAATGAAAATCATAGCCGGCGTCCTTGAGCCGCTTTGCCACAGTAAGAGCGTCATCTGGGTGCTTCCAGTCCAGGAAACGCCCTACCCAAAGGATTCTGTTCTTATCTTTCTTTGTCAGAAGTTCCTCCGGTTGGTAGTGCTTTACTTCCGGAAAATAGCCCCATTTGTAAGCTCTGTTCCGGAATGTATGGGTTTTCTCATAATCCGCTGCCACAAAAGCACTGGAACACAGCAGATACATATTGGGATAGCGTCCTTTTTCAAAGTAGTATTTGATAGTACGTGCAGGCATTTCGTAGAACGGCGGTTTTCTCTTGAAAATTCTTTCTGAATACTGGAATACCAACTTACCGGCCTTCAGTCTTTCATGTATCAACTTTTGTGGTGCGCTCCCAATAATCACTACATCCGCACCATTGATCCGTTCCATACATTCTTGCGGACATTCCCAAAATTTATACACGAACGGTTCTTCATACTCCTGATACCCCATTTGGAGACGTTCTTCATCCATAGGCGTAGTTGCAATAAAAGCATAATCTCCCCGAAGTAATCTATTCAAACTCTGCGACAAAGGCATCTGGTGATGATTATAAAAATTAGAAAGAAACACTATTTTCATGTTATTCTCCGGTAAGCAGCCTTACATACTCTTCAAATCGCACTTTATTGTCGAATTGCTTTGCATGCTCTATACATTTTTCAGTTGAATACTTTTCTTCTTGAATTGCAAGTATATACGCAACGAGCATGTCGATGTTTTCTTCATCCACCACACTACCGGTTCCATCATCTACTATTTCCGGGCTCCCCCCTGTATTGAATGTGATCACCGGTGTTCCGCATGCAATGGCTTCCATATTGACCGTGGGATAGTTGTCCTCTCTTGTGGGGTTCACAAACACATCCGCCGCCGTATAAATCTGCGCCAACTCCGTCTGATTCTGGGTCCTGTGAATGGAGATGATATTGGTCGGCAATTGTTTATCTACCTGCTCGTCCGTACCCACCAGGACAATTTGGTATTTCTCGGGATCAAGCCGTTTTGAAAGCTCTATAAAGATGTCCAGGCCCTTGCGTGATCCCCACCCAAAAGCGACACCCAATAACATCTTCTTTTCATTCCCTATTTGATATCTTTCTCGAAAATCACTGGGCGTTGGCTTGAAAACAGACAAATCAATGCCATTGTGGATCACCTTTACCGGATACTCCTTCAAAAAGGACTGCTTCACCAAGTCGGCCAGCCACTGGGAAGGGGTAATGATCGTCAGGTCAAGCCCTGTAAAAAGAGCTTTTTTCCTTTGATACAAGGTTGCGCTTCTGTCCATAAACCAGCTATACTGCTTCCTCTGAGGACAATGGTTGCAGCCATTCCTCCATTTATCGCAATGCACATATGTAAAATGGGTACAGTAGCCTGTGAACGCCCAGCAATCATGGAACGTCCAAAAAAGCTTTATTCTCTTTTGGCGAAAATAAGCGAACAGCAGCTCCAAGTTGCAGTCGTGACCATGAATATTGTGCAGCAGCACCACTGTTGGAGCAATTCTGTCCAATTCCCGAATCATTCGCATGGTTTCAATCTTTGAATTAAAACCATAATTGCCCAGGACGTGCGACTTGAATGTCTGTACTTTCCTTTCGAAGCTCCCTCCGCAAGAGATACCCCGAGGATATCCGCTTGTGTCGGTACTATATAGAATATAGTTTTCTATATTTCGCTCCGTTAAAAGTTCACTGATCGAAACAGCAATTTTCCCGGTGCTGCCGACACCGCAGGTGGTGTTGATTTGGATAGTTTTCATTTTCTTCGGCTCCTGAAACTCTATAGACCGCAACGATAACCGCAATCAGCAGTTCAAAAGAAAAAGCATCACTCATATAGGAAGCAATAAAGAATCGGCACAGCAACAAGTCGGCAATCGGGAATAATTCAATAATCTTCACTTTCCCGTATCTAGCCATTCTACGAAATATCTTAAAAAATAGAAGTATATATGAAAGAATTCCAAAAATTCCTCCACAGTACAAACCTTGAATAAAGGTATTATGTGTTGCCATAAATTGTGACATCATGGGTTCAATCGCACGTTCGCTTCCTTTTCCAAAAAGGATACTCCATATTGAACTTGAAAAATCCTCTAAATAGATCATCCAGGTATAAAATCGTCCATTTCCTCCGCTCATATCATCTGCACTGAACCGAAGTATTGTATTCTGAACGGTTTGTACAATTCTTTCATCTTTCGACACCAAAATCACGCTAAGAGCCAAAAACGCTATCAGCACACTCATACGCTTCATCTTTTGCAAAGACATACTATATTTCAGTATAATTGCAATTGAAAACAAAAGCGATACCATAAAAGTTCTTGAACAAGATAATAGCCCGCCAATAATCAGTACCACTATTACAATTGGATATTTGCGGGTGTACTCTTTATTCGTCGAAGTCACATAATACAAAGATGATACTGCAATACCTAGTGATACTGTAGCTGAGAAAAAATTTCTATCATTTCTGATACCTGCGAAATAACCTACGAAGATGTTTTGGCCCTTTGCCAACCAATAAATAATGCCAAGAATCACTGAGCAGGCAACGCCAAAACTGTAACAATAGATTGTTTCATCAAAATACTCCTTCCGTTTGTATTTATCTTCCGAAAAGAACAAGAAGGAAAATAAGGCAAACGAAATAACACGAACTGCCGAACTTAAGTAAGAAAAAGATTGTGTAAAAACGAATGTAAAGCAAACTGAGAAGCAAAAGAGAATAGTTTCCAGAGTAACGCTGAGCTTTCGATTCTGAACAGTTTTTTTCAAGATATATCGCCATTCATAAATTAAAGTCGCATATCCCACTGTTGCTAATGTAGATGAAAGGTGTTTGATCATCATAACATTTGGCATAAGTACTAGCAGTGTTAAAAAAACATTGCCATCACTTCCCAAAATACACCATACAATTAAAATCGAACATCCTGCAACAAATAACACGTTTAAACCAGTCAGGTTATACATCAAGAAGACAATTAGGATTACAGCCGCAATATATATCGGTTTAATTTGAATACGTAGTCCCTTCATTTAAACAACTCATCCCCCCAGATTATACAGCCACCTATCATAGATAAAGGCATCTCTGTATTCTATTTCACTACATCAATATACAAATCTCATCTCTAAGCTTTTGCTGAATTGAGCTCAAGTTATGATTCTTAAATGCATATTCTCTTGTACGCTGAATGTTCTCAAGAAGATGCAAACTATAGAAAATTTCATCATCTATTACTTTGTGAATGTCATTTAAATTGTCAATCACAATCGCACCATCCACTTTTTTTAAATAGTTAATAGACGCGATTCCATCCGGTCCAATTCCCAGAACCTGGCTGCCACTTTGCAAGCAGTCAATGATTTTTGTAGAAAAAGAATAGCGAACAGTCTCGATTGCCTCTTTTTCAAAGGATTCCACATGGAGTACCACATCAGCCTCGTGCATGATTTGCTTGATTTCTGCGTAGGGTCGTGCTCCCATGATTTGGGAACTGCTGCCTTTGTTCAGCTTTTTCTTCATTTCCTCAGTTACGGTCGTGCCTGTATAGATCTCCAGTGTTGCCTTCAAACCACCCTGATTTATCTGTTCCAGCGTATCCGCTACCTGAGCCAAAGTATCCGCCCGCCCCCACAGAAGATTTCCGGCATAAACAAAGCGCAGCGGATGGTTCAAATACCGCTTTGGCTCCGCCGACAAATCACAGCCTTTATATAAAGTTTCAACAGGTTTTCCAAAACGTTTCGAATACAACGCCGACATTTCATCTGAAATGCCGTAAAGCTTATCCGCCGCCTGAATGCACTTTGCAAATTCTCTTTTTAGATATCCCTTACGGTAGAACTTTTTTTGGTCATAGTTACCATAAACATCATCTGCAATCAAAAGAACGATCTTGCACTGTGTCTCTTCTTTTAAGTATTGAATCATTGGCCAAAGAATATAAGGACTGGTAGCGAACGCAAACAGAACATCTGGCCTATTCTCGGTAATAAACCGCTTAAAACATGTGTTAATCCATATTCCGGAACGCCATACCTGTTCATGTGCCCAATAGATCCATTCGTCATTGCTTCGATGAATCTTGTCTATTCTCCCCTGTTCTTTATGATGCGCAAGATTTTCTTCTCCAGTTGCAAATACCCGAATATCGTCCGTTGTAAAGCTGCGCCCCTCCACATGGAATTTCGTAAGCCCTTTTACAATATCAACTGCGGACAAATTATAATAGGACACGGTGGCCTTATTATCCGGCAATGCCTTTCTGGCATAAAAATTACAGAAATGGTCTTGCGCCCAAACACTGCCACAAAAAAAATTGGACACCGTATTGCCAAAGGAATTTTTGTCATCCCACGCCGCTTCTGAAAAAATAAAAAAATTCATATAACCCTATCATCCTTAATTCTTTTTGTTTCTGTGGATTCATAAACAAATATCTCTGTGTTATTCATGCTTTCTTTGAACCGTCATATATGGACCATTTCATTCCTTTGACGTTTTTTCTACTCAATGTAGATGTCCCTATTGAATTTCCAACCTCTCTATTGTGTTCTTAACTACTTCTCGTTTATCAAACCCCTTCTCCATCCTCTTCCTTCCCGCAAGCCCCATGTTCTTTCGTTCCTCATAGGGCAACTCTATGAAATGCTTCATAACTCGGTACAGGTCTTCCGCATTCTGTTTTTCGCAAAGGAAACCGGAAACGCCATCCTCTACAGCTTCCAGGCAACCGTGAATATTGCTGGTGATCACCGGTCGTCCGCTGGCCGCACTCTCAAGATTGGTATTTGCCATTCCCTCATGCCAAGAAGGTAGAACAAAGCAGTGACAGTTGGCTATAAAAGGGCGCACATCGTTTTGATAACCGCGATAGTTCAACCATCCCTCGGCCTCATATTTAGCAATAACATCTTTGTAGTTCTCTTCAAATTCGCCCAATACATCCAAAGAGCAATTTAGGCCTTCCATATGCAGGCGGTGCATCGCCTCAAAAAGCTCGTTGATTCCTTTTTCCTTCATCACTCTGCCCATAAAGAGGAAACGAATAGTTTCCCCACTAGGATAGTCAACTAATTGATATCTGTCGAGATTAACCCCCGCTCCCATCAGCAAGCACGTCTTGTCCTTTAACACAATTCCTTCGTCAATAAAAATCTGACGATTTTCCTCATTTTCGAAGAAAACAACCTTTGCTTCCTTTAACCCTGATTTATACATCTGCGTAACAATAGTGCGAAGAAGTCCCTTTTTTTGAAACGCAGTACCAAGGCCAGTAATATTCACAGCATAAGGAGTGTGTGTCAAGCGGCAAGCAAGTCCACCATAAATATTCGGTTTTATCGTATAAGTAATTACCAAGTCCGGCTTTTCTTTTATGAGAACCATAAAGATTTTACACAACAATTTTAGATCTTTAACCGCATTGATTCCTCTTCGATCTATTGGAAGGTCATGCACAACACAGCTTCGTTTTTCTAGTTCATCGGCTGACCCATTTATTGGCGTATATGCGCATACACTTCCCTTTTTTACCAACTCTTCAATCAATTCCCGGCGAAAGTTATACAGTCCTTGACAGCTGTTGGCAAGAATTAGTATCTTCATATTAACTACTTCCTCACCATGATTTCATTATATTTCATCATATAAATACCATCCTCATACCGCCCGATCTGCTCTTCGTTGGCCCTGCCCTTCAGGTTGTTCAGGATCAGGCGCATATGGTCGCAGCCGGATTCATAAGCGTGGGGGTAGCCGCCGCCGAAGCGGGGGTTGACTTCGGAGATGTAATACTCGCCGTTGACATTGAAAATATCAATGTCAATTTGGCCACGGTATCCGGCTTCCTTCGCAAAGCGGACGATCAGGTCAAAAAGCTCGTCATCTTTGAATGATACCGCCTTGTCCGTCTCTCCGGCGCGCATCTTCAGCTTCTTCTTGGTGAAGACGGAAACAACTTCACCGGAAATCATGTCAATATACACATCGGCCCCGATTTCCTGACCGTCCAGAAATTCCTGGATCATCAGGCCGTCTTCATGGGCAAACAGGAGTTCAATCGTTTCCCTATCGTAAACCTTGGAAATGGAAATGCTGGCGCTGCCCCGTGCCGGTTTTACGAAAACAGGAAAGGTGATTTTGCCCGCTTCCAAATCCCCATAGAACGCGTCCTTCTCCATATAGGACTTGGCGCACTTGTAGCCATGCGCCTCCAACCAGCGGAACATTTGCATTTTGTCCAGGGCCATTTCGCACAGGTCATAGGAAGACCCGATCACGGTGGTTCCCAGTGCCCGGAACTGCTCTGTGTGCGCTGCCAGCAAGGAAAGCTCCGGGTCGATCAAGGAAAGAACGCCGTCGATTTTTTCCTTTCCGCAAATATCCAAAATCGCATCCAGATACCCAGGCGCAGACATTCTGGGAACGTTGTAATGCTTGTCCGCTTCATAAATCGCAGGGGCTAATTCGCTGCAATCCGTCGCTACTACAAGCCCTTCGCCATCCAACGCTTTTTTAAAATACTGCACGACTTTGTTCCGCGTGCCTGCACTGAGTATTAAAATGTTCATTTTCGACTGCTCCTTCTTCACTTATCGGGGATTCTTTATTCTGTAGACGTTCAGGTGTCCCCCCCCCCGAGGACGAATGACTCTGAATAGGCCATTTTCGCAACACGCATCAACAAACTCAAAGCCATTTTTCTGGACTGTTCTAATAGAGGGGATGTTCACTTTCTCTATGTATTCATACGCATAGTTGTAATCAACGTCCAAATGATGCAAGATAAAGTCAATTCCCCTGCTCGCATAGCCTTTTGAGCGTTGGCTTGGAACAACCCAAATAGGGCCAATTACAATATCATCTTTCGTACTCATCGCAATTCTGGAGCCACCGCGGCCTACTACCAGGTGCCCAAGGAAAACGTTGTTTTTCATCATATAAATCACTTGATATTGTGATTTATACAGTTCACGAAGCATACGAACTTTATGTACTGTTCTCGTGAAATATGGAGGGATCTCGTTACCTTTGTAACAAGGATAATAAATTTGATTCACGGAAGGCTTGAAGGAATAATAACGGATTCCATCTGTTTCCTTCAAAAACGACAGTTCATTCACAGCTTGCCTCCATCATCGCTTTCCTTATTTCCGCAAAATTACCTTCTGTTTTTGTGGTATCCACGGCATTGTCAGAGCGGCTGAAAACCACCTGAACAGACTTCCATATCACCTTTAGGTCAAACAGGAAGGAAATGTTGTTTACATACTCCAAATCGAATGCAAATTTTTTGTCCCAACCGCACACCGTTCTTCCATTGACCTGCGCCCACCCCGAAAGGCCGGGTCTTACATCATGGCGATGACGCTCAGCCTCCGTATAATATGGGAGATAGCTGACCAACAAAGGCCGTGGGCCAATGAGGCTCATGTCGCCCTTTATGATGTTGAACGCCTCCGGTAATTCATCCAGGCTGGTTCCCCGGAGGAACCGGCCGTATTTGTTCAGACGCACCTCATCCGGCAAAAGATGACCTTCCTGATCTCTGCGGTTATCCATCGTTCGGAATTTAATAAGCTTAAAAATCTTTTCATCCTTCCCGGGCCGCTCCTGGGTAAAGAACGGGTTGCCCCCCATGAAAATTGCGCCGAGAATCATCAGAATGACATACAGCCAACTAAACACGATCACCGCCGCCAACCCGCAGAGCAGGTCTAAGGGGCGTTTAAAATACTTTTCATAGGGTCCGTAGGGCTTATGCTTTACACTCTCCATCTTTCTAGTCCCTCTTACTCAAAACACGCCCGAATGACCTGAATGATCCGCTCCTGCTGTTCCTCGGTCATCTTGTTATCACTGGGCAGACACAGCCCCCGCTGGAAGATGTCCGCGCCCACGTCGGCGACGCCGCCTGCGATATAGGCGTTGGTCTTCGCCCTTCCGGAGCCGGACTGAGTGATGAACTCGTGCATGCGGTACATAGGCTGCATGTGCATCGGCTTCCA
>CAKTOB010000004.1 GCA_934589525.1 uncultured Oscillospiraceae bacterium
TTGAGTATATCAAATCTGTAAACCATGTGATTGCACAATCTGTAAAGTATGTTACTGCACTATACAAACCTGCCGCCATCCGGCCCTGGGGGCCGGAGTCGTGGTACGTTTGTGTCTGCCACAATCAAAGCAAAAAACGTCTGTCATTCCGACCGGAGCGAAGCGGAGTGGAGAAATCCACCCAAGTAGCAAAAATAACCTGCGTAAGGTAAAGCTTGCTACTTGGGAAAATCCCTCCACTCCATTTCATGACCGTCGGGATGACATGTCGGGGGGTGGTACCATTCAACCGCACGGGTTATATCCGAAACGTTGCATGGCGATGAATCATCGCCGCTACATTGGGTGATACCATATAGTGGGTGGTACCATTCAACCACATGGGTGATACTTTGCAACGTCCCCGGAACGGCACATAGGCCGTTCCCTACAGTTTCGCTGGTTGGTGTATTTTTGAACCAACGGATTTCAAAACTGGGCACGTCCGTCCTCTGACAATTGTCAATTGTCCATTGTCAATTTGATCGTCTCCCTTTTGCGTTCTTTGTTGCTTTCCCCGCTTTCGTCTGGTATACTGATACCGGACATCATACGGAAAAGGCAGGCGTGAACGCTATGAATTATTTGATCGTTATTGACATGCAGGTGGACTTTATTTCCGGCTCTTTGGGCTCGGATCGGGCTCGGGCTATTGTGCCCAAGGTTGTGGAGCTGGTAAAGAATTTTGACGGCAAGGTGTTTTTCACCCGGGATACCCATGGGAAGAACTATCTGCGGACTCAGGAGGGGCGGAATTTGCCGGTGGAGCATTGCATCCAGGGCACCCCTGGGTGGCAGATTTGCCCGGAGCTGCGGGAGAAAGCCCAAAATATTGTGGACAAGCTGAGCTTTGGCAGCATCTCCCTTCCTCGGCTGCTGGCCCAGGAGGGGACGCCGGAGTCTATTACTCTGTGCGGGCTGTGTACGGACATTTGCGTGATCTCCAACGCCATGATCCTGAAAAGCGCCTTCCCGGAGACCCCCATTCGGGTGGTTTCCGGGGCTTGCGCCGGTGTGACGGAAAAGAGCCACGAAACGGCTCTGGCTGCCATGGAGGCGGTGCAGATCAATGTGATTTAAGCGAGGGCCTAATAAAAAGCACCGGGGCGGATCGGGTTTTGTACCGATTCGCCCCGGTGTTGATTTTGGGTGGAGGTTATTTGCGTTTCCCTTACTTAATACCCGCCGAAGCCCCAGCCGAAGGGGAAGGTGCCGTAGCCCTGAGAGCCCTGGGAGCTCCTGGAGCTCTGCTGCTGGACGGACTGGCTTTCCTCATTGGCGGACTGGACCTGGCGGCCCACGGTGACGGTGATGGTCAGGGTCTCACCCTGGCGGTAGACGGTGAGGGTCAGCTCGTCGCCGGGGTTGGACGCCCGAACCAGCTTGACCAAATCGTTTTGGGTAGTGATCTCCGTTTCATTTGCCTTGGTGATGATGTCATTGACCTGAAGTCCGGCGGCCTCTGCGGGGCTGTCCTTGGTGATGGTCTGGACGGCAGCACCGGCTGGCAAACCGTACTTCTGGGTCTCGGAGCTGACGGTCAGAACGCCGACGCCGATATAGGGCTTTTCAATATAGCCGTTCTCGATGATGCTCTTGACGATGTTATACACATGGTTCATGGGGATGGCGAAGCCGATGTTGTCAACGGATGCGGTGGAGGAGGAAGAAGAGCTGGAATACTTGGCGTTGGTGATGCCGATGACCTCCCCGTGCATGTTGAACAGGGCGCCGCCGGAGTTGCCGGAGTTGATGGCGCAGTCGGTCTGGATCAGGTCCATGGTGGAGCCCTGGGAAATGGTGACTTCCCGGTCCAGGGCGCTGATGATGCCGGAGGTTTCCGAGAAGGTCAGCTCGCCCAAGGGGTTGCCGATGGCCACCACCTCATCGCCTACGTTCAGCTTGTCAGAATCCCCGATGACCACAGGAGTCAGGCCTTCGGCCTCGATTTTCAGCACGGCCACGTCGTTGCTCTCGTCAAAGCCCACCACCTTGGCATCGTAATTGGTGCCGTCATAGGTGGAGACGGTGATGGAGGTGGCACCGGAGACCACATGGTAGTTGGTCAGGATGTAGCCGTCATCGGAGAAGATGAAGCCGGAGCCCGCGGCGGCGCCGGTGGTCTGCTGGCCCCAGAAGTTGGTGGTCACGAGACTTGTAACAATGCCCACGGTGGAGTTTACATTGGCGGCGTAGACCTCCGCGGCGGTCAGGGTCTTGGAGGAATCGATTTCCTGAATTTTCAGAGCCGAGGTCTCCCGGACGCCTTTCATCACCGTAGAAACGCCGTCAGAGTACACGGTCTCCCCCTTGCCGCCCTGGGCGAGCTTGGTGCCTAGGAACGCACCGCCAACACCGCAGCCGCCGCCTACCAGGGCGCAGCACAGCACCAGGGCCACAGCCCCCTTGCCGCCCTTATTCTTCTTGGGGGCCTTGGGAGGAATGGGGGGCATACCGGTGTTTTCCGGAGCCTCCGGGGCACGGTGTTCCTCGTAAATGGAATCGTCATAGTATTCGCTCATAATCTTTACAGCTCCTTTTGCTGGTATCTTTTGTTTACGTCCATACTGTACCACGCAATTCTGAAAAGAAACTTAAAATAGCTTTGAACGATTTGTGAATTCTGACCCGCCGGAAAAAGAACAGGCAATTTCCCCAAAAAACGCCCAAATGTGAAAAAATTGTTGCAATGCCGTCTAAGCACTGGTATACTTGTATAGAATGTGTATAACGGGTTTTACACAGATTCCATATAGGGGGTACCTTCGTGAGTATATCCAATATCATCTCGCTGTTAGGCGGTCTGGGCGCATTCCTCTTCGGTATGAAGTATATGGGTGACGGCCTGGAAATGGCCGCCGGGTCCCGGATGAAAGATCTGCTGGAAAAGCTGACCCGGAACCGGTTTATGGGCTTTTTGCTGGGCGTACTGGTGACGGTGGTCATCCAGTCCTCCTCCGCCACCACCGTCATGGTCATGGGCTTTATCAACGCCGGGATCATGGATCTGGCCCAGGCCACCGGCGTGATCTTCGGTGCCAACATCGGTACCACCATCACCAGCGTTCTGATCGCCCTGGATGTCTCCGGCATTGCGCCGTTCTGCATTTTCATTGGGGCCTTCCTCATGCTCTATTCCAAAAAGAAGCAGACCAAGCACATCGGCCAGATCATTCTGGGCTTCGGTCTTCTCTTCCAGGGACTGCACACCATGTCCGGGGCCATGAAGCCTCTCAAAGACGTGGTTTGGTTCCAGACCTTTATTATGAACGCCAAAAATCCCCTGCTGGGCATTCTGGTGGGCGCGGCCCTGTGCGCCGTGATCCAGAGCTCCTCGGCGGCGGTGGGTATTTTGCAGGCCCTGGCCATGCAGGGGCTGATGCCGCTGTACTTTGCCTCCTTCCTGGTCTGCGGCATCAACATCGGCTCCGCCATGCCCACCATCCTGGCCTCTATGAACGCCCGGAACAACGCCAAACGGGCGGCTATGATCTATCTCATCAACAACCTGGTGGGTGCGGTGATCATGACGGTGGTGACCCTGGCCCTGCCCTATACCCAGTGGGTGGAGGCCCTGGTGCCGGACCCCATGTTCCAGGTGTCTTTGGTGCATATCATCTTTAAGGTGGTCTCCGCCGCGGTGCTGCTGCCCCTGACCAATCAGGTGGTGCGGCTGACCTACTTCCTGGTGCCCAAGCAGAAGCACGAGGATGCCTGCCGCCTGGAGTTCATCGACGTGAACCTGGTGGGCTCTCCCAGCGTGACCCTGCTGCAGATCCGCAACGAGGTGGAGCGCATGAGTGGCCTGGTCCGGGAGAACCTGCGCCTTTCCATGGATGCGTTGCTTGCGGGAAAGGTGGCCGATGCCAAGCAAATTGAAGAAAACGAATCGGTCATTGACTATCTGACCGATGCCATCAGCGACTATCTGGTGAAGCTCAACGTCCGGGAGATGTCCGACCGGGATGCTCAGTACGTGAACCACGTCTTCCAGGCCCTGTCGGACCTGGAGCGGATCGGTGACTACGCCGAGCACCTGCAGCAGCTGACGGAGCAGCAGGACGAAAAGGGCGTTTCCTACACCCAGCCTGCCATGACGGAGCTGAAAACCATCACGGACAACGCCATGAGCCTCTTCGACCGGGCGGTGGCCTCCTTCTATCAGCAGAACATCCACTTGGACGAGCTCAAGCGCATGACCAAGACCCAGCGTCTGATCCGCAAGCTCACCAGCCAGTCCCAGCTGAACCACATGGAGCGGCTGCGCACGGGAGAATGCAGCGTCGAAGCCGGCATCCTCTTCGGCGAGATCCTCAACTCCCTGAACCGTATCGGTGGCCACGCCATCAACATCGCCGAGGCCGCGACCATGCCCCAGAATCTGGAATGATCCGGGTGCTCCCCGGCCGGGGCATGTCTTCCTGAAGAAAACGTCCTCCGCGTCACAAAATGTGTGACGCGGAGGGCTTTTTTGCGGATCATCCCATCCGCCTGCATGACAAGACGTAAGGAAAAGGGGACCGGTGGCACTCGACATGTCATCCCGACCGAAATGAAATGGAGCGGAGGGATCTACCCCAGTAGCAGATTTTACCTTACGTCGGTTATTTCTGCGACTTGGGTGGATTCCTCTACTCCGCTTCGCTCAAGGCCTGAATGACAATGGGGATACATTTCTACGGATTCGCCCATTGTTTGTGCAATGTTTCACGCCGCCCCGCGGCCCTCATCAGGCTCGCCCAGGCGAGCCAGCTTCCCCCAAGGGAAGCTCTTGTATCGTGTTGTGGGGTGCACCGCTTAAATCTGACGTTTTTATAACCGGAAAGTTTCCGGAACGGCACATAGGCCGTTCCCTACAGTTTCGCTGGAAGGTCTGTTTTTTCAACCGTCGTGGTTAAAAAACGACCTTTTTGACCCCTGCGGACAACCGGGACCACGCCCGAAATGCAAAATTGTCAATTGTCCATTGTCAATTGTCAATTTTCAGTGCTCCCCTGCGCTGAAGAGCATTCGGTCGCTTTCTACCTGGAACGCTTTCAGCAGTTCCTCCGGGGTCATGGCGGCCCGGGTTTCGCCTGACAGCTCCAGGATGATTTGGCCGTCTTTCATCATGACGGTGCGGTTGCCGAGCTTCAGGGCGGAGGGGACGTTGTGGGTGATCATCAGGCAGGTGATGTGGTTTTCCGCCACGATTTTCTTCGTCAGCGCCAGCACCTTTTCTGCGGTGGCCGGGTCCAATGCGGCGGTGTGTTCGTCCAGGAGCAGGAGCTTGGGGGTCACCAGGGTGGCCATCAGCAAGGTCAACGCCTGGCGCTGGCCCCCGGACAGCAGGCCTACGGGGTGGTCCATCCGGTCTTCCAGGCCCAGGCCCAGCATGGAGAGCCGTTCCCGGAACTCCTGCCGGTCCTTTTTGGTAATGGTTGAAAAGGGGGAGCGGCTGTGGCTGGCCCGGAGGTAGGCCAGGGCCAGATTTTCCTCAATGGTCATATTGGGGGCGGTGCCACGGAGGGGGTCCTGGAAGAGGCGGCCGATAAACTTGCCCCGCTTGTAGTCCGGCATCTGGGTGATGTCCCGGCCGTCTAAGATCACGCTGCCCCGGTCCAGGGGGAAGGAACCGGCAATGGCTCCGAAGAGGGTGGATTTTCCAGCGCCGTTGGAGCCCAGCACCGTGACAAAATCCCCGGCATCCAGGTGGAGGTTCACTCCTTGCAGGGCCTTTTTTTCATTGACCGTGCCTTTTCCGAAGGTTTTTTCCAAATTGGTCAGGGTCAGCATGTTATACCCCTCCTTTCTTTTCCGCCCGCAAAGCCGGAAGGCCGATGGCCAAGGCCACGATCACGGCGGAGATCAGCTTCAGGCACTCGCTGGGCAAGTCCAGCCGCAGGGCAATGGCGATGATGAACCGGTAGAGAATGCTGCCAATCACCGCTCCAAAGGCCTTCTTTCCGATGCTGCCCTTTTTGGTCAGGGTCTCTCCGATGATCAGGGAGGCCAGACCGATGATGACCATGCCGGTGCCCAGGTTGATGTCCGCGGTCTTCTGGTACTGGGCCAGCAGCGCCCCGGACAGGGCCGTCAGGGCGTTGGCCATGCACAATCCCACGGTGACGGTAAAGGCCGTGTTGATGGAGCTGGCCCGGACCATGTCCGGGTTGTCCCCCGTGGCCCGGATGGAAAGTCCCAGCCGGGTCTTTAAAAACAGCACCAGAAGCCCGGCGGTAAGCACCGCCAGCGCCGCCGCTGGGAGCAGCCGGTAGTAGCGAGCTAAAAAGGGCTTTAGCACCGTGAACACCGTGGGGGCTTTCAGCATGCTGACGTTGGAGGAAAAGCCCATGACCGCCAGATTCACCGTATACAGCCCCGTATTGGTGATGATGCCGGCTAAGATGGAGGGGATCCGCATTTTGGTCTGCAAAAAGGCGGTGATGAAGCCCGCGGCGGCGCCGGCGACCATGGCCAGGGGCATGGCCAGGAAGGGGTGGCCCGCCACGGCTACGGTGGCAGACACGGCGCAGCCCAGGGTAAAGGCCCCGTCGGTGGTCATATCCGCAATGTTCAAGGTTTTGTAGCTCAAAAACAGGGCCAGGGCAACCAGGGCGTAAATACAGCCCAATTCCAGGGCGCTGAAAACAAGGGCAGTTGAAATCATGGTGGACTCCTTTACATTCTCACAGGGGAGCCCCGAAAGGCTCCCCTTATTTTTTTATTCCGTGGTGACTTCCTTTACGGTTCCGGCCATGGAGGAGAAGACACTGTAGTCTAGATTCAAAACCTTGGCAGTGTCGGTATTCACGGTGATGATGCCGCCGTCCATGACGTGGTACTTAGGGATCTCCCCGCCCAGGAGGATGTCTACGGCCATATCGGCGGTGTAGGCCCCCAACTCACTGTAGTTCACGCCGCAGGTGGTGAAGGCCCCGGCGGTGACGAAGGAATCGGCACCGGTGTAGAAGGGAATGCCCGCCTCGTTGAAAATTTCCGCTACGGCACCGGCGGCAGCCATGACCGTATTGTCCGTGGGGGTGAACACCGCCTGGACCCGGCCCACCAGGGCGCTGGCGGCGGTGAGAATTTCATCGGCAGAGTTGCCGGTTTTTTCAATGTAGGCAATGCCCTTGGCATCTAAGTATTCCTTGGCCTGGGCAATGGGGGTGGCGGAATTGATTTCGCTGTTGGAGTACAGCAGGCCCACGGTCTCCACCTCCGGCTGGACGGCAAAGAGCATATCCATGATCTGCTGGGTGTTCAGGGCATCGGAGGTGCCGGTGACGTTGGCAATGCCGGTGAGCTCCGAAGAAGCGGGGTCAGAGATGGCGGCGTAGATCACCGGGGTCTTCGTTTCCTCGGTGGCGGTGGCCATGGTGGTGGCGGCCAGGGTGGCAATGGGGAGGATGGCGTCATAGCCGTCGGAGACCACCTGGGCCCCGATCTGGTTCAGGACGGAAGCGTCGTTCTGGCCGTTGAATTCCTTGTAGGTGACGGTGATGTTCTTTTCCGCGGCCTTGGCATCCAGCTCCTTTTCCATGGCCAGACGGATCTCATCCAGGGAGCTGTGGTCCAGCTGCTGGACGATGGCGACTTTGAACTGGAGTTTCTGGGTATCGGTTTCCTGTTCCGGGGCGGTAGAGCCGCAGCCGGTAAAAGACAAAGTAACGAGAGACAGGGCGCACAGCGCAGACAGAAGCTTTTTCATAACAATGAACTCCTTTTTGATTTGAAAAATTTTGAAATTGACCGATGGCTTGATGAGGTTTCTTCTTGGTTTCACCATCGTTTCCCCGGATTTTTCATTTTAATGTCCCTCCTGAAAATTAAAAAAGCCCTTGTTCCCCCTATGGGGAACAAGGACAGAAATGATAAATTCTGCGGTACCACCTTGTTTGCCGAAAAATTCGACCGCTCAGCACGGTGCCAACACACCGTCTGCCCCATAACGCAGGCATTGCGTCAGAAGATACTTGGGAACCCGTTCTCTCTGCCCTCGGCGGCCCATTTGCTGCTCCGCTTTTCGCCCCGCTCTCAGCCCCCGGGACTCTCTGTGGATGCGCTTACAGCTTTACTTCCGCTTCATAGGTTTGTCTTTTGAAGTTGGTTTGGTTATACCACCAATTTGTGCGTTTGTCAAGAACTATTTTCCGCGACGGGTGGATTTATTCGGAGGCTCCTTAATATTCCCGGACAACGCCTTTTACCAGGCCTAAAATCTGGGCATGGGTGCCGTCAATGGGGGCGTAGTTTTCATTTTCCGGCATGAGCCAGATCTCTCCGTTTCTCCGGCGCAGCCGCTTCACCGTGGCCTCGTCCTCGATCATGGCCACCACGATCTGGCCGTCATCCGCCGTGGACTGGGGCCGGACAATGACCTTGTCGCCGCTGAGGATGCCGGCGTTTACCATGCTGTCGCCCCGGACCCGCAGGGCAAAGCAGCTGGGGTCCTCCCAGGGAATGGTGCCCTCCTGGTTTTCCAGGGCCAGAATGGGAAGTCCCGCCGTGACCACGCCGACCACCGGGATCTGCCCGGGCCGGGCCCCGGTCATCAGTGCCCGCTTCCGGCCCTTGCCCTCCGGGGCCTGAAACACGCCCTTTTCCTGCAGGGCCTGCAAGTGGTAGCTCACGGAAGCGGTAGAGCGCAGGCCCACCGCTTCCCCGATTTCCCGCACAGAGGGGGAATACCCGTTTTCCGCAATAAACGCATTGACAAACTCCACAATTTTCTCGGCTTTGTTGCTGGTTCTGGGCATAAGGCCACCTCCAGGGTATTTTTTCTGATTATAGCACATATGATTGAAAAAAGAAAGGGGAAGAAGAAAAATTTTCGAACTTTCGAATGATATACCAGGGGTTTACAAAAAATTCACGGGCCGCTCAGCGGTGCTTTCAGATTCCCTTCAGTTTGGGGCGGTATATTGGCTCCGTTATCAAATCAAGGAGGGATCGTATGATCACTGTGGAGCACCTTACCAAATGGTACGGTGGAAACCGGGCTGTGGAGGATCTGTGTTTTTCCATTGAAAAGCATGGGGTCTACGGCTTTTTAGGGCCCAACGGCGCGGGAAAATCCACCACGCTGAATATTCTGACCGGCTGCCTCTCCCCCACCCAGGGGACGGTGACGGTCTGCGGCCATGATATTCTGGAGGAGCCCCAAAAGGCCAAGGGGCATATGGGGTATCTGCCGGAGCAGCCGCCGCTGTATTTGCAGGAGAGCCCCTGGGACTATCTGTGCTTTGTGGGGGAGGCCAAGGGATTGCGGGGGCAGGCGCTTGAAAATCAGGTGCTCTCCGCCCTGGAGCGTACCGGCACCAGGGATGTATGCCGGAAGGCCCTGGGGAGCCTGTCCAAGGGCTACCGGCAGCGGGTGGGCATTGCCCAGGCCTTGCTGGGGGACCCGGAGATCATCATTCTGGACGAGCCCACCGTGGGTCTGGACCCCATCCAGATCCTGGACATCCGGGCCCTTATTGGGGAACTGGGAAAAGAGCATACGGTGATTTTTAGCTCCCATATCCTGTCGGAGGTGCAGACGGTCTGCGACCAGGTGCTGATGATCGCCCGGGGCCGCCTGGTGGCCTTTGACACCCCGGCGCACCTGGAGGCCCAGCTTCGGGCCGGTCAGAAAATCCGGCTCACCGCCAAGGGCAGCCGGGAACAGCTGGAACCCATCGCCATGGGACTTCCGGGGCTACAGGTGGAGACCGCCCAGCAGGAGGGGGATTACACCACCCTGACCCTCACCGGGGGCCGGGGGTATGAGACCACCCAAGCCCTTTTTGAGCGCTTTTCCAAAGAAAAACGGCCTCTTGCCGCCTTGGAGCTGACAAAGGCGGGGCTGGAAGACGTGTTCCTGGAGCTGGCGGAAGAGCCGGAAAACCGGGAAGAACAGGAGGAAGCGGAAGAATGAAAGCCATTTTCAGGCACGAGCTGCGGCTCTATTTTGAATCCATGACGGCCTATGTCTTCGGGGCCTTTTTGCTGCTGTTTATCGGCATCGGCTCCATGCTGTATAATCTCCGGTCCGCCGTCAGCAATTTTGAGTTTGTGTTGAGCTTTGCGGCCATCGTCTTTGTGGTCATCGTGCCGGTGCTGACCATGCGGTGCCTCAGCGAGGAGCGGAAGCAGAAAACCGACCAGCTGCTCTATTCCCTGCCCATTACCACTACCCAGGTGGTGCTGGGAAAGTACGGGGCGGTGCTGGTGGTGTTTCTCCTGCCCCTGTGCTTTATCGCCCTGTACCCTCTGATGTTCGCCCAGTTTGGGGACGTGTATCTGCCTACGGCCTACGGGGCTTTGGCGGCCTTCTTCCTGCTGGGGGCGGCACTTCTGGCGGTGGGGGTGTTCCTGTCCTCCTTAACGGACAACCAGGGGTTGGCCGCCGGGTTGGGCATGGGGGTGATTCTTCTCAACTACTACTGCGTGAGCCTTTCAGAGTACGTTTCCTCCACGGCGGCAGGCACGGCCATTGCCCTGGTGGTGCTGATCGCCGCCCTGGGGTTCCTTGTAAAGGCCCTGACCCGCAGCACCCCGGCGGGGGCGGGCACCGGCCTTTTGCTTCTGGCTCTTCTGGGCCTTTGCTACGCCCTGGACAGCACCGCCCTGGAGGGGCTTCTTCCTGCCATGATGAAGAAAATCTCCCTTTTTGAGCGGTTTAACACCTTTGTAAACGGGGTGTTTGACCTGACCAATGTGGTATATTTCCTGTCCGTGGCCCTATTTTTTCTGTTTTTGACGGTGGAATCCCTGGAAAAACGGAGGTATAACTGATGAAAAAAACCGTAGCCCTGAAAGGGGGCAGCTATGCCATTGCCCTGACGGTGCTGGTGCTGGCCCTGCTCATCATGGTGAATATTCTGGCAGGGGCATTGCCCGCCGGTCTTACCAAGCTGGACATCAGCGCCTCCAAGCTCTATTCCATCACCAGCAACACCAAGGCCGTGGTGAACGCCTTGGAGCAGGATGTGACGATTTACTGGATCGTCCAGTCCGGCCAGGAAGACGCGGTCATTGAGAATCTGCTTGCAAAATATGACAGCCTGTCGGATCATCTTCATGTGGAAAAGAAGAACCCGGATGTATACCCCACCTTTGCCCAGCAGTATACGGAAGAAACCGTTGCTAACAATTCTCTGGTGGTGGTCTCCGGGGAAAAATACCGGTATGTGCCCTATTCGGACATTTACGTCACCCAGGGCAGCC
Organism: uncultured Oscillospiraceae bacterium; assembly: GCA_934589525.1. GTDB lineage: Bacteria > Bacillota > Clostridia > Oscillospirales > Oscillospiraceae > Faecousia. The sequence goes on from CAKTOB010000004.1 coordinate 11,233, forward strand.
AGTTTTCCTATTCCTACTCCACCTCCTTTGACGGCGAGGGGGCCATTACCTCCGCCATTGACTATGTGGTGAGCAAGGAGCTGCCAAAGCTCTATCTTTTGGAGGGCCACGGGGAATCAGCGCTTCCGGAGAGCTTTCAGGACCAGCTGGAAAAGGAAAACCTGGAAACGGAAAACCTATCCCTGCTGACGGTGGATGAGGTACCGGAGGACGGGGCGGCCCTGGTGCTCTATGCCCCCGCTTCGGATATTTCCAAAGAAGAGGCCCAGATGCTTCTGAGCTACATCCAAAAGGGTGGCAAGCTTCTGGTGCTGGCGGGGCCGGTGGCCGATGGGGAACTGACGAACCTCTATAGCATTCTGGAGCACTACGGCATCACCGCCGCCCAGGGCATTGTCAGCGAGGGCGACCGGAACCACTATGCCTTCCAGGCTCCCTACATCCTGCTGCCGAATCTGGAGAATTCGGACATCACCGCCCCTCTGACGGAGCAGAATTACTACGCCATCGTTCCTGTGGCCGCGGGCTTGCAGCTGGGGGATGACAGCCGGGTCACCGCCCTGCTGACCACCACGGACAGCGCCTACAGCAAGATCTCCGGCTACAGCCAGACCACCTATGAAAAGGAAGAGGGGGACATTGACGGCCCCTTTGCCCTGGGCGTGGACATTGCCGACGGCGGGGAACTGGTGTTCTTCACCTCTTCCTATCTCTTAGAAGACATGTACAACGCCTATTCTTCCGGCGCCAATAGCGACCTGGTGATGAACGCCCTGTCAAGCCTTTTGGGCGAGCGGCAGGCCCTGTCCATCCGCAGCAAGTCCCTGAATTACAACTATCTGACCATCAGTGAATCCGCCGCTTCTCTTTTGAAGCTGGTGATGATCGGCATGGTGCCCCTGCTGTATCTGGCCATGGGCGGGGCCGCCCTGTGGGATAAAAGGAGGATGCAGCGATGAACAAGCAGAAAAAGCTTTTGGTCATGCTTGCCGCCCTGGTGCTGGTCAGCGCCGTGACGGTCATGGTGGTCCGGCGGGAGGAGACCAAGGAGAAGATCAAGAATACCCCGGCCACGGTTTTGGAGTGGTCCGACATTTCCGCCGTCAGCTGGAGCTACGAAGGAAACAGCTATGCCTTCCAAAAAACCGACGACACCTGGGTCTACCCGGAGGACACCGCCTTTCCGGTGGACCAGGAGAAAATGGAAGACCTATTGGAGCAGTTTGAAGACCTGGGAGCGGCCTTTACCATTGAGGACGTGGAGGACTACGGCCAGTACGGCCTGGAAAAGCCCAGCTGCACCATTACCCTGACCCAGGGGGAAGAAACTGTGACCTTAGAACTGGGGGACTACAGCAAAATGGATGCCCAGCGCTATGCCTCTTTGGGAGACGGCAATGTGTATCTGCTCAGCCACGACCCTGTGGAAGATTTTGATATTGGGCTATCAGACCTGATTCAACAGGACCAGGTGCCGGCCTTTGCCGAGGTGGAAGCCATCACCCTTTCCGGCGACCAAACCGATGTGTTCCGCAAAACCAAGGGCCAGAGCCTTTGCCGGGAGGATGAATACTTCCGGGATTCCGACGGCGGCCCCCTGGATACGGATTTGACGGAAAACTACCTGAAAACCCTGGAAAAGGTAAGTCTTACAGACTATGTGACCTATAAGGCCACGGAAGAGGACCTCCAAAACTGCTATCTGGATACCCCCGCCCAGACCGTCACCGTGACCTACCGGCCGGAGGAGGGGGAAGAGGCCGCCACCTTTACATTGCATTTGGGCAAGGCCCCGGATGAATCGGAGGAGAAGCCGGGGCAGGCTTATGCCCGGGTAGGGGACTCCGCCATTCTCTATAAGATCAGTGAAAGCCAGTATCAGGCCCTTACCGCCTGCGGCTACGACGACCTGCGGCACCAGAACCTCTTTACCGGGGATTTTTCCTTGGCCAAGGAGCTGACCGTAACCTTGGAGGGCAGCACCCGGGTCTTTACCTATGAAAAGCGGGAGGAGAACGAGGAACCCGCCTGGTATTTAGGAGAAGAGCAGGTGGATTTGACGGACATCCAGACCGCCCTGGAAAACCTTACCGCAGAAGCCTTTACCCAGGATGCCCCCACCGGCAAGGAAGAGCTGTCCCTCACCGTCAAATTGGACCAGGAAGGAGAAAACACCCTGACTCTGACCTTCTACCGCCAGGACGGCACCACCGTCCTGGCCCAGGCCAACGGGAAGACCCTTTGTACCCTGCCAAGAGCCCAGGTGGTCACCCTGACCGAAAGCTTCAACGCCATCCTGTTGGGGTAAGCCCCTTTGCCGCCCCTGCGCCGGACTTCCTGTTTGCGAAGCCCGGCGCTTTTTTCGGAACAACTTTCTATCGGCAAAAATCAAGGATAGATACAGCAAAAACAGTTTGTATTTTTGCCGATAATGTGGTATACTATGGAATAGAATAATATTGCTGAATTCTGGGGGAGGAAAGGAAAAATGTCATACTTTTCAGTTGCGGAAATGGCGAAAAAGTGGAATATATCGGAGCGCAGCGTCCGGAACTACTGTGCCCAAGGGCGGGTGAACGGTGCGGTTCTTGCCGGTAAGACCTGGAAGATCCCGGAAAACGCGGAGAAACCGGTACGCACCAATAAGCAAAAAGAAGCTCCGGCCACCCTGTTGGACATTCTGCAAGAGCAAAAGCGCGGCAAATTCCCCGGAGGGATCTACCATAAGACCCAGATCGATTTGACCTTCAATTCGAACCATATGGAGGGCAGCCGCCTGACCCACGATCAAACCAGATATATCTTTGAAACCAATACCATCGGTATCGAAAAAGAGGCGCTGAATGTAGATGACGTGATCGAAACGGCCAACCACTTCCGCTGCATCGATCTGATTATTGATGACGCAAAAGAAGCGCTTACGGAAAAGTTTATCAAAGAACTGCATGGGATTCTGAAAAACGGCACAGGCGATTCCAGGAAGGATTGGTTTGCCGTGGGGGATTATAAGAAACTTCCCAATGAAGTCGGCGGCATGGACACCGCCCTTCCGGAAGAGGTGGGGGATAACATGAAGGCACTGCTTGCAGAATACAACGCCAAGAGCAAAAAGACCTTTGAGGACATTCTGGACTTCCATGTAAAGTTTGAACGCATCCATCCCTTTCAAGACGGCAACGGCCGTGTGGGCAGGCTCATCATGTTCAAGGAGTGCCTGAAATACAATATTGTCCCCTTCATCATCGAGGACCGTTTAAAGCTGTTCTACTACCGGGGGTTAAAAGAATGGGACAGGGAAAAGGGCTATCTGCGGGATACCTGCCTGACAGCCCAGGACAACTATAAAGCCTATCTGGATTATTTTCGGATCGCCTATTAAGAGACACATCAACAAAAACCTGCCGAACAGCAAAGGCTTTCGGCAGGTTTTAAACGATTTATTGGGGAAATTGCTCGCTATAGTGAAGCCGCATCTCTTCCCGGTCCGCAAACAGGACGTAGAATACTCTTCCGTATTGCTGGCTGTCTACGATCCTTCCGTGGTCCAGGACGGACAGGTATGTTCCGTCGGCTTTTCGGAGATGAAATTGGATGTAGTCATTTTCATTGTCTTCCCCGATCTGTTCCCAGATGCTCTGTTCGATTTGCTGCCGCTCATCCTCCCGGATCAGGTTGCGGAAACGCTTCTGGGTAAGGGTGAACAGTTCGTCCAGGTCCTTGTACCCCGCCATATGCAGGAACTCGCTGTTGGCGTAAAACAGTTCATCGTCTTCTTTGTGGGCGCTGTAGATGATAAAGGCCCCCGGGAGATGTTCGGAAACGTCCTTGAACGCAAAGCCCAGCTGCTTGCGGGCTCCGGATTGGAGGCCTTCCCGGTAGGCCATGCACCCGTTTTTCCCATGAAGCTTGATTTCATAAAGGGCCGCATCGGCGCAGCGCATGAGCTGGGAAAGATTGGAGGCAAAGGCCGGATACTCCGCATATCCAAGGGAAATATGAAAGGAATGTTCCTTGCCCAGGTAAGAGAATGATTTTGGGAGCTTCGTAAACTGCCGCAGCCCCTCTCCCGCTTCCTCAGCGGTGCAGTCCGGCAGCAAAACGCAGAACTCGTCGCCGTCGTTTCTCCCCAGCAATACGTCAGAGGGGAAAAAGGCCTTCATGCTGTCGGCAAGGCTCTTTAGGGCCCGGTCTCCGAAGCCGTGGCCGTAGATGTCGTTGATCTGTTTGAAGTCATCGATGTCCAGAAGGGCGGCCACAAAATGGGCGTGGGGGTTTTTGGCGATCATCTTTTCCGCAAACGTGTCGAATCCATAGCGGTTATATATTTTTGTAAGGGAATCGGTACGTGCCAGAATTTGAAATTTCTTCTTATGGGCCTTGGCCACCAGCCAGACCCAGACAAGAACTGCCAGAAGCAGGAAAATAGCGGTTAAAATTCCGCAGACCGCGGCAATCAGCCCGTTATTTTTCCATCCGGAGGTGGGAAACACTTCGATTTTCCAGGAATCTTCCCCGATGGAAAAGTCATAGGAAACCGGGGCCGTCATTGACCCCTCCGACCGGTAAACCACATCGTAGGTGTCCATCCAGGGGGCATCGGTTTTTGAAATGCTGTATTCATATCCAAAACCCGACAGGGCCTGGAGCGCATTGGAAAAAATATCCGGAACACGGAGGATTGCCACGGTAAAGCCCCAGAAGTATTCCTGTCCGTTTTCATCACGCAAATAGACCGGGTCACGGACCGCAATGCCATAACCCCCTTGCTTCAGTTCAAAAGGGCCCTGGGTGATGACCGTGTGGTTATCCCGGGCGTAGCGGGAAATTTCTCCCCGGTCCTTATCATGGAGCAAATCGATCATCCCGCCCTCATTGCCCTCCGCCGGATAAATCTCGGTCACGATACCGTCCGGCGCAAGCTGCACGCTTTCAATGGAATCCGACATCAGATTCCGGGCGATGGTGTCAAATTCGTTCATCTGGCCGTTTCCGCTGATCAGTACCTGCTCCAGGGTCTGGGTGATCTCCATTCCGCCGGCAATTTCATTTTTGACACGCTCACCGTAGGTGACTGCGTTTAACTGGGCAGTCGCGTGCCGCTGCGCTGTTACATAGCTGTCGATCCGGTGCCCGACGGCACCTACAAAGCACATGCCCAGCAGCAAAACGATCAGCGGCATAAGGGTTTCTTTCTTCACCAAATTCACCTTGATTTTTTGAGAATGATTATGATTCTTATCTTTATATAACACAAAATAGTAAAATTAAAATGAATTTTTTATGAAAATTTCGTTAAAGAGGCGGTTCTCCCTTGGGAAGTGGAAGCTCTATCGGCAAGAGCCGGGAGCGAGAGATTTTGATTCCGGACAAGGAACAAAAAACACGGGACACCACCGCAATACTGCCGGTGATGTCCCGTGTGCTTATCGATGGTCGCCCATAAAGAACAGGGCCAGGGTGCCGGGGCCGGAGTGGGAGCCGATGACGGCGCCCACATAGCCGATGTACACTTCCTTCACCCCGTAGTCCCGCTTCAAAAGGGCGGAGAGATACTCTGCGTCCTCCAGGCAGTCGCCGTGGGAGATGAACATGACGGAGTTGTCATAGCCCCGGCCCAGTTCTCCCGCCTTTTGAGCCATGGCCTGGATGGAGGCCTTCCGGCCCCGGGCCTTGCCCACGCTGATGAGGTGCCCTTCGTTATCCATGTGCAGCACGGGCTTGATGGAGAGCATGGTGCCCATCACGGCGGTGGCGGCATTGATGCGGCCACCCCGCCGCAGATACATCAAATCGTCCACGGTGAACCAGTGGCACAGGTGAAGCTTATTGTCTTCCAGCCACCGGGCCAGAGCCTCCATAGGCAGCCCCTCCTGCCGCTTCCGGCTGGCGTACCAGGCCAGAAGCCCCTGGCCCAGGGAGGCGGAAAGGCTGTCCACCACCAGAATGGTCCGCTCCGGGTAAGCCTCCCGCAGGTCCGTGGCGGCGATGACGGCAGACTGGTAGCTGGTGGAAAGGCCGGAGGAGAAGGCCAGCACCAGCACATCCTCCCCGGCTTGCAGGAAGGGCTCCATGGCAACAGTCCACTGCTCCGGGTTGGCGGCGGAGGTGGTGGCCACCTCTCCTGCCCGAAGACCGGCGTACAAGTCCCGGAGGCTGTCGTCGTTTTTGTCCGGGAAGCTCTCTCCCCGGTAATTCACCATGAGGGGCACGGCCACCAGGCCCAGCTCCTCATATTTTTCCTTGGTAAAATCACAGCAGGAATCTGTGAGAATTTGGTAAGGCATTGGGATCACTCCATTCGTTCTATGGTCGGAAAATCAAGATTTTTTCTTTTTCTGGGATGCGGCAAAAAACAGGCAGGCCCACAAAAACATGGAAACCGCCCAGTTTCCCAGGGCCATCATGGGGGCGGAGACCACCGCCAGCAGCCCATGGAGGAAATTCCCCAGGGCCCGGGAACCGGCGGCAAAGAGAATGTTCAGCACCAGCAGCGCCAGGGTCAGGCCCAGGCTGGTGAGGCTCACGGTTCTGAGGATGCCCAGGGTTTTGGAGTCCCCGGTCTTCTTGGCGCGAAGCAGCAGCACCGCCGGGGGCAGGAAAAAGCCCAGGGAAAGGATTTTCAGTAAAACGTCCACGGCCCCCTCCTTTTCCGGGAGAAAGCCCAGGGCGGCGCAGACCGCAAAGGCGGCGGCCCAAAGGGTATACAGCATGTTCTTCTTCATAAGCCCTCCTTCTGTTGGTCATTTTACCCCATCAGGGCCAAAAACACAAGAGGAAAAAAGGCTGGACAGGCCAACGGGTTTCTGATATAATAAATCCGCTATAACCCGGGGAAACTGAGGGATGGTCCCCGAAAAGGAGCGGTTATTATGAAGTGTCCCTTTTGCGGCGACCAGGAGAGCAAGGTCATCGATTCCCGCCGGTCCGAAGACGGCCTGAGCATCCGCCGCCGGAGAGAGTGCTGCCGCTGCGGTCACCGGTTCAATACCTACGAGATCGTGGAAAGTCAGCCCATTCTGGTAGTGAAGCGCAACGGGTCCCGGCAGAATTTTGATAAGAATAAAATCGTCAACAGCATGATCCGCGCCTTCGATAAGCGCCGGGCCGACATTGTGGAGCTGGAGCGCATCGCCACGGAGATCGAGCAGACCATTCAGGCCTCCTTAGAGCGGGAGGTCACCACCGAGCGGTTGGGCGAAATGGTCATGGAGCGGCTGAAACCCGTAGACGAGGTGGCCTATATCCGCTTCGCCTCCATCTATCACCAGTTTCAGGACGCCGACAGCTTTATGCGGGAGATCAGCAAATACCTGGAGGAAAAATAATGCTTACAGCCACTGCGGCCACGGAAGCGGCCCTGGATTTTGAGGCCATCAAAAAGACCTTTGAAGACTTTGACCTGGCCAAGCTGCTTCCCCAAATTGACCATATTTTTGATAAAATAACGGTGCTTTGCAGAATTTGCGTGATGCTGGGCCCTGTTTTGCTGCTGGTTCTGGGCCTGTGCTATCTGCTGCTGGCCCCCAAGGAGGCCAATTTCTACTTTGGCTACCGCTGCTACTACGGCATGGGCTCCGTCCACGCCTGGCGCTTCACCCAGCGCATCGCGGGCATGGTTCTGGGAGGCCTGGGCCTGGTTCTCACCGTCATTATGGCGATCCTCAGCCTGGGCTTCGGCTCCATGGAGGTGGAGGCCCTGCTGTGGCGGACCGTCTGGTGCCTGGTCTGGCAAGCCGTTCTGACCCTCTTGGCCACCCTGGCCATCAACGGTCTTGCCATGTTCTGGTTCAACCGCAAGGGCGAGCTGCGCAGACACCCCAAAAAAGAAAAATAAACGATCCTAAAAAAGGACGTGCCGAAAAACCGGTACGTCCTTTTTTGCCCCTTTTTTGAGGGGCACATCGTTTTCAACCTGCTTGGCAATGCCAAAGCAGATGCACCCGTGAAACCCTGGGCACCCCCCAGCAAAACCCCAGGGAACGGCGGGAAAATTGACAATTGACAATGAACAATTGACAATTATCGAGACAATGAACGTGCCTGTTTTGGAATATGTTGTGTAAAAAGTACACCACACGAGACCACGGCGCTGTGAAAAATGCAGCGCCTTTTTTCATCTGTCCCCTGGAAAATCACCGCCCAAAGCCCTTTGCCGCTTCTTTACAAACCGCCGGGAGGCGGATATAATAAACCCAGAAACGGAACGCCCCGAAGACCTGAAAAGCCCGGGGCGGCAGGAGGATGGATCTTGGAAGTAACGCTGATGGAAATGCTGGAGGCCCGGGAGCGGCGGGCCTGGAGGCAGCGGGAGCTGCTGGGCGAGGGGCAGACCATGGTCTGCTTTACCATGAATATCGCAGGGCCCGTGAAAAACAGCCCCTTGATCACCCGGGGGTATGACCTGGGGAAGGAGCTGCTCCTGGGGCAGCTGGCGGTGGCGGGTTGGCGGGTCTCCCATTTTGAGGAGGTCCGGGAGAAGACCGGCAACGAGTGCATCCTGCTGGTGCAGGCGCCCCCTTTGGAAGTCAAGGCTGTCACCACGGAGCTGGAGGACCGGGCCCCTATCGGGCGGCTGTTTGATATGGACGTTCTGCGGCCCGACGGCAGCAAGGTGGAGCGGCAGGAGCTGGGGCTTCCCGGCCGCCGCTGCCTTCTGTGCGGGGAGGTGGCTGCGGCCTGCGCCCGGAGCCGCCGCCACAGCGTGGCAGAGCTGCAAGAAAAAACCACCGCCATCCTGGGCTCCGCGGCAGACGAGGCAGACAGCGCCTTGGCTTCCCGGCTTGCCTGTCAGGCCCTTCTATACGAGGTGGCCTGCACCCCCAAGCCCGGTCTTGTGGACCGGGAAAATTCCGGCAGCCACCGGGATATGGACTTTTTCACCTTCCAGCGCAGCGCCGCGGCTTTGCATCCCTATTTTGCCCAATGCGTCCTTCTGGGCCGTCAGGGGGGCAGCCCTCAGGAGACCTTCCGGCGGCTGCGGCTGCCCGGAAAGCTGGCGGAGGGGGCCATGCTCTGGGCCACCGGCGGGGTGAACACCCATAAAGGGGCCATTTTCTCCATGGGCATCCTCTGCGGCGCACTGGGGCGGCTGGATAAGGAACAGTGGAAGGACACGAAGCTGGTGCTCTCGGAATGCGCCGCCATGACGAAGGGCCTGACGGCAGGGGACTTTGCCGGTCTGACCCCGGAAACCGCCAAAACCACCGGCCAGAAGCTCTATGTGCGCTACGGCATCACCGGCGTCCGGGGACAGGCAGAGGCCGGGTTCCCGGCGGTGAAAAATATCGGGCTTCCTACACTGGAGGCGGCTCTGGCGGCGGGGAAAACCTGGAATGAGGCAGGCTGCGCCGCTTTGCTTTCCATGCTGGCCCAAACCGTGGACACCAACATGATCCACCGGGGAGGCATGGAGACCACCCGGGAAATCATGGACCTGTTGCAAGGCATTCTGGCAGAAGAGCCCTACCCCAGCCGGGAGACCCTGGAAAATTTAGACCGGCTGTTCGTTCAAAAAAATCTCTCCCCCGGGGGCACGGCGGACCTGCTGGCCCTGGTGTATTTTCTGCATTTTTTAAAGGAGGAAGCCCATGAGTGAGTATGCTGTGTCCCGCATCTACCCCGGGGATAAAAAGAGCCTTGCTCAGATCGACGCCCTGCTGACCCAGGAGGGCATCACCCGGGATGGGAACCTGGACTATATCTGCGCCATGCGGGACGAGGAGGACCGGATCATCGCCACCGGCAGCTGCTTCGGCCCCACCCTGCGCTGCTTTGCCGTCAGCGCCGGGCACCAGGGCGAGGGGCTTCTCAACGAGATCCTCACCCACCTGATGGAAGTGCAGCTGGCCCGGGGCAATTCCCACCTGTTTTTGTATACCAAAACCGCCTCCGCCAAGTTTTTCGAAAGCCTGGGCTTTTATGAGATCGCCCGGGTGGAGGGGAAGCTGGTCTTTATGGAGAACCGGAGAACCGGGTTTTCGGGGTATTTAAAAGACCTGGAACGGACCAAGACCCCGGGACGCTCCGCCGCCCTGGTGATGAACGCCAACCCCTTCACCCTGGGCCACCAATACCTGGTGGAAACCGCCGCCAAGGGCTGCGATACCCTTCATCTCTTTGTCCTCAGCGAGGACGCCTCTTTGGTGCCCTTCGCCGTGAGGAAGGAGCTGGTCCGGGCGGGGACGGCCCACATTCCAAATGTGGTGCTCCACGATTCCGGTCCCTATATCATCAGCAACGCCACCTTCCCCAGCTACTTCCTGAAGGACGAGACTGCGGTCATTGAGGGCCACGCCAAGCTGGACCTGGCGATCTTCACCAAAATCGCCCGGGCCCTGAACGTCACCGCCCGCTACGTCGGAGAGGAGCCCACCAGCCAGGTCACGGGCCTGTATAACGAGATCATGGCCCGGGAGCTGCCCAAAGCGGGCATCGCCTGCCACATCATCCCCCGCCTCCGATCCCAAAACACCCCCATCAGCGCCTCCACCGTCCGCCTGGCTCTGCAGCAGGGCGACTGGCAAACCCTCAAAACCCTGGTGCCCTCCACCACCTACGCCTATTTCACCAGCCCCCAGGCCGCCCCGGTGGTGGAAAAAATCCAAAAAGCCGGCAACGTGGTGCACTATTAACGGCGGGGGGGAAAAATTGACAATTGACAATGGACAATTGACAATTTTGGAAAGTTGACAGTTGACAGTTGACAGTTGACAGTTATTGGTGTAGCGGGTGTTGTCAGTTTAAACCAAAAGAAACAAAAATCGAACATTTTTGGGCTGCGTTGGTTAAAGAATACACCCACCAGCGAAACCGTAGGGAACGGCCTGTGTGCCGTTCCGGGAGCGCTGCAAATATAACCCGAATGGTTGAATGGTATCACTCACCGGTGTGTCTGTAGGGGCGGCAATCTGCCGCCCGCCACGTTTCGAATATAACCCGTGTGGTTGAATGGTATTACGCAATGTAGCGGCGATGATTCATCGCCAAGCAACGTTCCGAATATAACCCGTGCGGTTGAACGGTACCACCTACCGACATGTCATCCCAACCGAAATGAAATGGAGTGGAGGGATCTTCCCAAGTGGCAAGCTTTACCTTACGCAGGTTATTCTTGCAACTTGGGTAGATTCCTCCACTCCGCTTGCGCTCAAGGCCTGAATGACATGCGTTTTTTTCGTTAGTTGGTACAAACTCAAATGCACAACGTATATGGCGGCAGATTGCCGCCGCTACACCCGTTACGTCTAACGGTACACCCAATGTAGCGGCGATGATTCATCGCCATCCAGCCCCGCCGAGGGGCTGGCACCGTTCCGAATATAACCCGTGCGGTTGAATGGTATCACCTATCGACATGTCATCCCGACGGTCATGAAATGGAGTGGAGGGATCTTCCCAAGCAGCAGATTTTACTTTACGTCGGTAATTTCCGCAACTTGGGTGGATTCCTCCACTCCGCTTGCGCTGCGGCCTGAATGACAGACGTTTTTTCGGCAGGTTGCCGCTCCACCCCGGCGGGGCCCTGATTTTTAACCTGGTGTTTCCCCACAGAATCAATCATACCACCGTCACAGACTACAAATATGCAAAACGCCTCCGGAGAACGATTGCGCTCCGGGGCGTTTTTATATCCGGGCCAGGTGTCTTTTTGCGTTTTCGGTCAAACGTAACGATTCGCTCTTCCTTGCGAAACAAGCAACGCAACAGCCGCCGCCTACAGCTTAACTGTAGGAAATAGTTTCGTAAATCTCTGGCCCCGGAGCGTTTAATGCTTAACGGAATTGTGCATATCACCTTCTGATACCATGTGTTTTCACGTTCTTTTGTGCTTCTTGCACATATCACAGCGCATTGTTTTGTACAGATGACCACTTTACGAAACATTGTTTCTCTAATAAAATGCTGGTGTAAAGAGAAGGGGTTGCCTATGAGAGTTACTTTAGAAGAAATCGCAAAGCTTGCCGGTGTATCAAAAGCAACGGTATCACGGGTCCTCAATGACGTGCCTGACGGCGTGGGCAGCGAGACCCGGGAGCGGGTGTGGGAAATCATCAAAAAGACAAATTACAGCACCGACCGTTCCACGCTGTCCGCCAGAAATATGAAGTCCTGCACCATTGCCACTGTGGTTCCGGATATTGCAAACCCGTTCTTTGCGGACATTGCCAAGGCCATAGAAAGCCGGGCGCGGGAAAAGGGCTATACGACCACCATTTCCAATACGGAGTTCTCCGAGCAAAACGAGGTGAACGTCATTAAGAATCTGGTCTCCAAAAAGGTGGACGGCATCATCCTGGTCACGTCGGTTTATCGGGCAAGGGCGGAGCATCTGCTGCCGGAGAAATACGGCATTCCCATGGTTCTGCTGGACAGAAAGCTGATGGGCAAAAAGAACTGGTATGGCGTTTATTCAAACAATGAAATGGCTTCCTTCCAATGCTGTGAAATGCTGATCAAAAACGGTTCTGATCAGATCGCGTACCTCAGCGGCCCTCTGGATATGTCCACCTCCCAAGAGCGTATGAACGGCTACAATCTGGCGCTGCGGCAGTACGGCTGCAAGCAGGACCCCGCTCTGATCAAATACGGGGATTACACCGTCGAGAGCGGCTACAATGCCATTTTAGAGCTGGAGCGTAGCGGCCACCGTTACAATGCCGTTCTGGCAGGAAACGATTTGATGGCGTTGGGCGCGATCAATGCCTTCCGGGAGTTTTCCATAAGGATCCCGGAGGATGTGGAGCTTATCGGATTTGACAACATTATGTTTTCCCGATACTTTGACCCGCCTTTGTCAACGGTACAGCAGCCCACGGTAGAAATGGGCCGTCGGGCCACAGACATGCTGCTGCAAATGATCAACGGAGAACCGGTGAAGGAAAACATCGTTATCGATGCCAAGATCGTTACCAGAAAATCAACCAAAGAGAGGGGAATACTGTGAAGAATATACTTGTTGTAGGAAGTTCAAATATGGACCTGGTCCTTCGGGTCCGGGAGATGCCTCAAAAAGGAGAAACCGTCACGACAAAAAGCATGAAGAAGATCCCCGGCGGGAAAGGCGCCAATCAGGCCTGCGCCGTCGGAAAGCTGGGCGGCAGTTGTGTTTTCTTGAGTGCGGTGGGAGAAGATGATTCCGGCGAACAGCTGTCCCGGAGCCTGACAGCGGCCAATGTAGATGTGCGTCATTTTCTCCGCTCCGATACGGAACCGACAGGAACGGCTGTCATCTCCGTCAATGACGAAGGGGAAAACAGCATCATGATCGTCCCGGGGGCCAACAAGCTGTGCAACGAAGCCTACTTCCGGCAGCATCAGGCCTTGATAGAGGATGCGGACATTCTTGTGACCCAGCTCGAAACACCCCATGAAGACGTTTACCGGCTGATTAAGTATTGCAAGCAGGCAGGAAAGCTGGTGTTTCTGAATCCGGCTCCCGCCCCCGACCATATACCGGAGGCCGTACTGCAAGGGCTGGACTTCATCACCCCCAACGAAACAGAGCTGGAAAAGCTGACCGGCATGCCGACCAAAACCATTCCTCAAATCGAATCGGCCGCCAAAGAGCTGCTGCGCCGCGGAGTCAAGAATGTGATCGTGACCCTGGGTGCCAAGGGCGCGCTGCTTTATAACGAAGAGGGAAAAAAGCTGTATCCGACCTTCCCCGCGGTGCCGGTGGATACCACCGCGGCAGGAGATACCTTTAACGCCGGAGTCGTTGTGGGACTGGCCGAAGGCAAAACCCTCAGCGAGGCCATTGATCTCGGAAACGCTGCCGCCTCCATATCCACCACAAGAAAAGGCGCGCAGACTTCCATCCCCACCAGAGAAGAGGCGGACAAGCTGATAAACACCCGCTGACTCTATATCCTGAATCTTGTGCGGCGAGGCTGAACACCGCTGTGCAGAAAATAAAATAACATGATTTGGAGGAACTACAATGAAAATTGCTTACACCGCATGGACTTGGCTGCAGGACGAGCACAACAACTGGGAACCCATGAGCCAGAGACCCAAGAGAGATTTCGAGCAGTCTCTGCGAGACCTGCACGACTGTGGCTACAAGTACCTGGAAGACTTCAACGTTGTTGAAGGCATCTACCGGGACGATGTTGACGAGCTGAAGGCGCTGCTGAAGAAGTATGAAATGGAATTCGTCAATCTCTACTGCTATTTTACCCATGACTTTGAGAGTGATCTGGAGGTCTTTAAGAGATGCCTGACCTTCATGAACAAGATGGACATCCGGATGATGAACATTGAGCCGCCTCGCAAGGCCCCCGGCCAGGTGGTCACCTCCGAGGAGATCATTGCCCTTGCCGAAAAGTGCAACATCGTTGGCAAGCTCTGTGCGGATGCCGGCGTAGGTCTGTATCTGCACCCCCATTGGGGCACCTACATTGAAACCGAAAACCAGATCGATCTGCTGCTGGAGCACACCAACAGAGACTGCCTCAACCTCTGCCTGGATACCGCGCATACCACCCTGTGCGGCATGAATCCGGCGAAGCTGTTTGACAAGTACCTGGGAATGGGCGTTGTAAAATACATCCATATGAAGGACATCAACGGCGACCCCGATTCCTATCCGGAGTATCCCCCCAGACGGTTCCGTGCCCTGGGCTACGGCATCGTTGACTTCCCGGCAGTACAGAAGGTTCTGCAGAAGCACGGCTACGACGGCGTTCTGTGCGTGGAGCTGGACTTTAACCGGGTCAACAATTACGATTCCGCCAAGCGCTCCAGACAGTATATCCACGACGTCCTGGGATATTGATCCCCAAGGCTTACTGCTGGCTTAGGAGGAATGACTGTGAAAAAAGACCGGATCTTAAATCCTGAAATCACGGCGGAGGTCGCCGCGCTGGGGCACACGGAATACCTGTGCATCGCGGACTGCGGCCTGCCTATCCCCAAAGGCGTCAAAGTGATCGACATTTCCGTAACTGCCGGTATCCCGAGCTTTTTGGATGTTTTACGCACGGTCGCGGAGGAACTTGTTGTCGAGTCCATTGTTGTCGCCAAAGAAATTGACGAGAAAAACCCGAAAATCCTGGCGGATATGTGCAGCATTCTGGGGGAAATGCCGGTTGAAAAGATCCCCCACGAGGAACTGAAACGGAGAGTCGCGTCCGCGAAGTGCGTGATCCGTACCGGCGAAACCTCTTCTTATGCCAATGTCCTGCTTGTAGGCGGCGTTAATTTCTGACCGTACAAGTCAAAAACCAACAGACGATCTATCCCCAAGGATAGCAATGAAAAAGGAGAAAGAAATGAAACTTCAAAAGATTATTTGCTTGTTGCTGGCCGTTCTGATGGCAAGCGCTCTGGCCGCTTGCGGCGCCAAACCGAGTGCACCCCAGGAATCCTCTTCCGCCGTGACCGCTGATGGGACCAAGGCTCTGAAGGTCGGCTTTAGTCTTCCGTCCATGTCCTTCCCCTTCTATGCCCGTATGTACGAGCAAATCGAAAGCGAGGCAAAGGAACGGAATTGGGAACTGTCCTTTGTTGACGGCAACCTGGACGCAACCACACAGCTCAACGGTCTGCAGGATATGATCAACAACGATATTGATGTTCTTGTTTTCGCCACCTGGTGGATCGATGCCATGACCGACATAATGAGCCAGTGCGAGAAAAAGGGCATTCCCGTATTCGTAATGGACAACATGGTGATCCCCGCCGGCAGCGAAAAGGCCATCACCCTGACCACCGGTACCGACAACTACAATGCCGGAATGGTCGGCGGCATTTGGTATGCCAATGAGTTGAACAAGCAGGGAAAAACCAGCCTGAACATGGTCGCCATTTCCTCTCAGTCCGAACAGATGGTAAAACGGTATACGGGCTTTGTGGACGGCCTTTCCAAGAACGGCATTGACGTCCATCTGCTGAACACCTATGACGGCGGCAAACGGGAAACCGCAATGACCATGGCCGAGGACGCGCTGACAGCGCTGCCGGAGCTGGAGCTCATCTACGGGGCCAGTGCCCAGGATTCTCTGGGTGCCTACGACGCGACCATCGGTGCCAACCGCACCAACGTGTTGGTGATCGGCCTGGACGGCGAGGATGAGGAGATCCAGGCTGTGGATAAGGGCCAGAACTACATCGCGTCGATTACCCAGGACCCCAAGGGCCAGGCCAAGCTCATTGCCTCCAACATCGACAAGTGGCAGGCAGGGGAGACCTTCGACCAGATCCAGGAGACGCCCGCCGGTATTTACTGTGCGGAGGGTCAGTTTACCGGTGAAGAGATCCTTGCACTAGGCAAGAATTGATCAACGAAGGCCGTGCCTGGTGATCCGCGGAAGCCCCAAGCTTCCGCCGGATCACCGGGTACGGACACAGAAAGGAGACCAGTACAATGAGCCAAACACAAGAAGTGTTGCGGTTAGAAAAAATAAACAAGAGTTTCCCCGGTGTAAAGGCTCTTTCGGATGTTGATTTTTCGTTGCAAAAGGGCGAAGTTCATGCCTTGATGGGCGAGAACGGTGCTGGTAAATCCACCCTTATGAAAATACTTTCCGGTGCTTACAAACGCGACAGTGGAAATATTTACATTAATGGTGAACGGGTCGAGATACTGAACCCGAAGCATTCCCAAATGCTTGGCATCGCGATCATCTATCAGGAGCTGAACCTGATCAAGCGCGTTACTGTAGCGGAAAATATTTTCTTAGGGAGATACCCCCGAAAAGCAGGGGTCATTCAGTGGAAGCAGATGTTTGCCGACGCCCAGGCACTGTTTGACAGCTTTGATATTGACTTGGACGCAAGTGCCGGACTGAGCAGCCTCAGCCTTGCGCAGCAGCAGCTGGTGGAGATCATCAAGGCTGTAAGCATCGACGCGAAGGTGGTCATTATGGACGAGCCCACCTCCTCCTTGACAACAAGAGAAACAGAGGTGCTCTTCCGGATCATTGCGGCGCTGAAGGCCCGGGGAATCGCGGTGGTATTTATCACCCACAGACTCGATGAGGTCTTTACGATCTGCGACCGTATCTCTGTTTTGCGGGACGGCTGCTACATCGGAACACGCAACATCAAAGACATCACCAAATCGGAAATGATCGCCATGATGATCGGCCGGGAGCTGAACCAGCAATATCCGGCCCACACCGCAACCATCGGTGAAGAGGTCCTCCGGGTCGAAAACCTGAGCGACGGCCATAAGTATGTGAAGGGCGTGTCCTTTCAAGCCAGGGCCGGAGAAATACTGGGCTTTGCCGGCCTGGTAGGTGCCGGACGGACGGAAACAATGCGTCTGATTTTCGGAGTAGACAAAAAATCCGGCGGAAAGATCTTCATTGACGGCAAGGAGGTCCAAATCAAATCTCCGGTTGATGCCATCGCCAACGGAATTGGCTTTGTAACGGAAAACAGAAAGGAAGAAGGCCTGCTGCTGAATCAGTCCGTTCAGGTAAATAATTCGTTGGTTGCCTACAAGCGGATCCTGCGGATGAATTTCTGCTTTGATTTCAAACGGGAACGCCAGTTCGCGGAGGAATACATTCAGGCTCTGCGGATCGCGACGCCCTCCCCCAGGCAGAAGGTCATGTATCTGAGCGGCGGCAATCAGCAAAAGGTCGTTCTTTCCAAATGGCTGATGAACGACCCCAGGATCATTATTTTTGATGAGCCCACAAGAGGCATCGACGTTGGCGCCAAGCGTGAGATCTATGAGATCATCAATGAATTGGCAACCAAGGGAAATGTGATCATCGTTGTCTCCTCCGATTTGGAAGAGATCATGGGTATCAGTGACAGAATTCTTGTTATGCATGAAGGCGTGATCTCTGGAGAGGTTCAGAGAGAGGACTTCTCTCAGCATCTGATCACAGAGTACGCGGTAGGAGGAAGATAAAGTGAAAACCAAAAATCCTGAGAGATTGGGCGTATTAAACCGCTCTGTCAGTGTTATTAGCAACATGGGCGCATGGCTCTTGATCCTCGTTGTCGGCATCATTCTTTCTCTGACAACAGATACCTTCCTGACCTGGGATAATCTGATCAATGTTTTGAGACAGACCTGCGTTGTATCCCTGGTGGCCCTGGGTGCCTCCTTTGTTGTACTGGGCGGCGAAATCGACCTGAGTACCGGTATGGCTTCCACCTTTGCGGGCTGTAACGCAGCTCTGATGGTCACAAAGCTGGGGCTTCCCACTCCTGTCGCGATCCTGATCGCGGTAGCCATCGGATGCGTTGTCGGAACCCTTACCGGCTGCATCGTTACATATCTGAAGATCCCCGCCTTTATCGGCAGCTTGGGCATTCAGTATGTGATCCAGGGTGCGCTGCTGATCGTTACCAAGAGTATGCCCATTACCGGCCTGCCTGAGGACTTCCTGTTCCTTGGCCGCGGATACCTGTGGGGTGTCGTTCCGGTTCCCGTGATCATCATGCTGCTGTTCTTTGCGGTAGGTGCCTTTGTGCTCAAGTACACCGCCTTTGGACGAAGCGTCATCAGCGTCGGCGAGAATCCGGAAGCCGCAAAGCTTTCCGGTCTGAATGTCCAGCGTACAAAGGTCCTGATCTTCACCATCTGCGGTTTCTGCGCCGCCTGCGCAGGCATTGTTCAGGCAGCACGGATGTCCTCCGGTCAGCCCAGCTCCGGTGGTGACCTGTCTTTGCAGGCTCTGGCCGCTGTATACATCGGCGGAACATTCAAGGGCAGCATGATGAATACGCTTGCCGGTGCCCTGGCATGGGGCTTTGTAAACAACGGCCTGAACCTGCTGAAGGTCAGCGCCTATTGGCAGAAGGTGGCCCTGGGCTTCATCATTGTCGTAGCCGTTCTGTTTGACATCATCCGCGCCAGACTGGCCGCGAAGCAGAAGTAACACGGATCATACCGCCCTGTTAAAAAGCGGTTTATTAAAAATCATTTGGAGGTAACGTCATGAAAGCGAAAGGTGTATTTGTCGAAGAATATATGAAGCTGGCCCTTATGGACTACGATGTTCCGGAGGTATCCCACGGAATGGTTCGGGTCAAGGCCAAGTCCTGCGGCGTGTGCTGCTGGGATTCCTGGCTGTACCGTGGTGTGAATGCCCCCGGTCCCTATCCCTATGTGATCGGACACGAAGGTGTCGGCATCGTTGAGGAAGTCGGTGAAGGCGTCACCGCTTTCAAGCCCGGCGACAAGGTGTTCTGCGCGGCCGGCGGAAACGAAATGATGTGTGAGTATTTCACCGTTCCGGAAGACTGCCTGGTAAAGCTGCCCGATGATACCGAAGATTGGGCCGGCGCGGTCATCGAACCGACCTGCTGCGTTGTAAATCTGCTGCACAAAACCGCCATCGCCCCCGGCGACCATGTGGTCCTGGTTGGCGCGGGCTATATGGGACTTCTGACGCTGATGGGCATCATGCGTTCCACGCCCGCCGGTCGGGTCACCGTCTTTGAGCTCCGCCAGGACCGCCGCGAAATGGCGAAGGCCTATGGCCCCGCGGAGGTGCTGGACCCGGAGAGCGAAGAGGGCAAGCGGGTGATCGAGGAAATCAAGGCCAAGGGCGGCGCGGATGTCTGCATCGACTTTGGTGCCAGCGAGTCCGGCTTCCTGCTGGCAGACTCCATGACCAAGGAGGCAGGCAAACTGACCATCGGCAGCTTCCACCGCGGCCCTGTGACCTTTGACGGGACCAAGTGGCACCTGGGCGGTCTGACGGTGCTGAACCTCTCCCCCATGAGCAATGCCCACTACCGTGAGATGATCCCGAGAACCTACGAGCTGGTGAAGCGGGGGATCTACGAGCCCCAGAAGCTCATGACCCATACCGCCTACTATAAGGATATGGACGCCATGGAAAACCTCTTCCAGAGAGCCGTTGATAAGAAGGACGGCTACATGAAGGGTGCGGTCCTGTTCGATTGACCGGTAGATAAAGATCAAGCAGGATGACCGCATTGCGCGGTTATCCTGCTTGGCGACATACAAGAACAATAGGAGTGAACAATATGACAGGGTTTCCCAGAACCAATGTAGGCGGCGTATCCGTTTCCAAAATGATCATTGGCTGCAATTGGATCACAGGCTACAGCCACCGCGGACCTGCCAGCGACCATATGATCGCCGAGGCGAATAAAAACATTGAGCACGCCACCGGAATATTTACCGCTTTTTTGAAGCACGACATTGACACGGTCTTGGGCCTTTTCGGAGAAGACAAGGGCCTGGAAAAGGCGGTCAAGCTCGCCGAGGACCGTACCGGCAAGAAAATGATCATTATGGATGAGCCCATCCTGAACATGGAAAACACGCCCATGGCACGTCATGAGGCGGAACTGGCGATCAAGCGCTGCGCCGAGAGAGGAGCGACCTTCTGTCTGCCCCTTCATTCTTGCACGGAACAGCTTGTGAATAAGAATACCCAGACGCTGGACCGTTTGCCGGATTATCTGTCCATGATCCGGGATGCCGGGCTGATCCCCGGTCTCTCCTCTCATATGCCCGAGGTCATTCAGTATACGGATAAGAATAACTACGACGTAGAAACCTATATCCAGATCTACAACTGCATGGGATTCCTGATGCAGGTAGAAATCGAAAGCATCGCGAAAATCATTCAAAACGCCAAAAAGCCCGTTCTGACCATCAAGCCCTGCGCGGCAGGACGTACCACACCCTTTGTGGGGCTGAATTTTGTACTCAACACCATTCGGCAGCAGGATATGGTATGTATTGGCTGCCATACCCCCGAGGAGGTCGAAGAGGATGTGGAGTATGCCCTGGCCGCTATGGAGCGCAGAGCGCCCCGGATCGCCAGCAGGTGCAGCCCTCTCCAGACCGATGTGGTCAGCGGCGTCATTCAGGCCCAAAAGTAACACGGCAGGAGGTACGGACCCTTTATGCGAATATCCCTGAAGGATCGCCCTGTGTTCCTGAAAATCCTGATGACACTGGCGGCGAATTTGGTGATCGGATTTGCCATGGGACTGATGCACACCATGAATGTGGGAGCGGACCCCATCACTGTGCTTATTGGCGGCCTGGCCCGGTCCTGTTCTATCTCAGAAGGAACGGCGGCAACGATTTTGAATGGGTGCTTTTTCCTGTTCGTATTCCTGTTGAACCGGGATGACATTCGGGTCGCCACGGTCATTTCCATCTTCACCCTGGGCACCTTTATGGATCTGGCCCTGTTTTGTATTCATAAATGCATCCCGCAGGATCTTTCCTACTGGGTCCGGGTGGCGATTTCCGCCGTTTCCTCCGCCGCCATGGGGGCATCCATCGGCTTTTACCTGTTCCTCCAAATAGGCGCCTCCCCCACGGATGGCGTCATGAGATGGGTCCACAAAACCTTCCGGCTCCCCTATAGATACTGTACCTGGAGCTTTTACGGCGTCGCCATGATCGTCGGCTATCTGCTGGGAGGCAAGGTCGGGATCGGCACGCTCCTTTCCCTGTATTTTGTCGGAAAAAGCTGCGATGCCATGAACGCGCTGCTGACCGGAATCGACAAGCCCAAATCGAAGCCGATACCCACGGCGGCCCCAAAATAACGAAAAGTCCCTGAACGCAGATGCCCCGGAGGAAATCTCCGGGGCTTTTGTATAACAGCCCCCCCGGCAGTCTTCGTGGGGCTGCCGGGGGGTAGAAAGGAATGGGAACGAGCTTCTTAATGACCGCGGTAGTAGTTGATGAGGCAGCCGTCGGCGATGATCTGGCGTTCGGCTTCCGTCAGGGGGCCGGTGGAAACGGGGAACGGTGTCACGGTGCCGTCGGGCTTTACGGCGTAAGCATCAAAGCTTGCGTCATTTGCCAGAATGTGGGCACGGATGTTGGGCACGAAGATATAGTCGCCCAGGTCAAACACCTCGGGGTGCTCCACCAGGAAGGGGGTCATGCCCCAGTTGATGCAGTTGGAGCGGTAGCGCTTGGTGGCGTAGGCCTTGGCGAAGTTGGCGGAAGCGCCCATCACTCTCTGGCAGGAGGCGGCCTGCTCCCGGGCGGAGCCGTCGCCGGGCATGTTGGCAAAAATCGTGGAGCCCAGGTCGGTATTTTCGGGGTCAACGGTCAGACCGGCCTTAGAAAGGGCAGCGTAGACAGCCTGGACTTCCTCGGTCAGCCCCTTCCCGGCCTGACGGTCCCGCTCCATCTGCCGCATTTCCTTGGAGCGGCTGACGTACTGGGGGTCACGGCGGGACAGGGCGAACTCACTCAGGCGCTCGGGATTGGAGCGGTAGGAGGAGGTCTCGCCGGAGGGAATCAGCTCATCGGTGGTGGTGACGGGGTCGGTGATGTAGGAGCAGACCTTTACCAGCAGGTCTTCCGTCAGCGCGGGCATTTCGGGCCAGTCCTTGATGTTGGGGCCGAACTTCAGTTCGTGCTGGGGCTCGGGCTTCGTCCAGCCGTTGTAGACCCGCTTCTCGTAAATGCCGCCGTCATAGTGATATTCAGGATCGGTGTATTCCACATCCAGGTCCGTAGCGGCGGTGAGCCTGCCGCCGTTGGCGGCGGTTGCTGCGATGGAGCGGGCATCCATCAGGGCAACGGCGGCCATCTGGCCTTCGCCGGGCTTGGAGCCCTCCCGGTTGGGGAAGTTCCGGGTGGTGTGGCGGATGGAGAACTCGCCGTTGGCGGGGGTGTCTCCCGCGCCGAAGCAGGGGCCGCAGAAGCATTCCCGGAGAATGGCACCGGCGGAAATCAGGTCATGGGCACGGCCATTGCGCATCAGCTCCGCAAGGGCGGGCATGGAGCCGGGGTAAATGCTCAGGGAGAAGGCCCCGTTTCCGCAGCTGCGGCCTCTTAAAATATCGGCAGCGGCGCAGATGTTGTCAAAGGTGCCGCCGGCACATCCGGCGATCTCGCCCTGCTCCACCCAGACGGCCCCGTCGTGGAGCTTGGACACGATGTCCATCTTGGCGCCCTTGATCTGCTTGTTGGCGTTGTCCTGAATCAGGTGCAGGATGTCTTCGGCGTTCTCCTGGAGCTCATGGATGGTGTAGGTATTGCTGGGGTGCATGGGCATGGCAATGGTGGACTCGACGGTAGAAAGATCAATGTACACGCAGCCGTCGTAGTAGGCCACGTCGGCGGGGCGCATTTCCTTGTAAGCATCGGGTCTGCCGTGGATCGTGAAGTAATTCTTCGTCTTTTCGTCCGTGACCCAGATGGAGGACCAGCAGGTGGTCTCGGTGGTCATTACGTCAATGGCGTTCCGGTACTCCATGGGGAGGTTCGCAATGCCGGGACCCACGAACTCCATGACCTTGTTCTTCACATAGCCGTTTTTGTAGACAGCGCCGCAGATGCTCAGGGCCACGTCATGGGGGCCCACACCGGGCCTGGGGCGGCCCGTCAGATAGATGGCGATGACGCCGGGCCGGGCAAAGTCATAGGTCCGGCCTACCAGCTGTTTGGCCAGCTCGCCGCCGCCCTCGCCCACGGCCATGGTGCCCAGGGCCCCGTAGCGGGTGTGGGAGTCGGAGCCCAGGATCATCCGGCCGCAGCCGGACATGGTCTCCCGGTTATAGGAGTGGATGTTCGCCATATTGGTGGGCACATAGATGCCGCCGTACTTATGGGCAGCAGAGAGGGCGAACTTGTGGTCATCCTCATTGATGGTGCCCCCTACGGCGCAGAGGGAATTGTGGCAGTTGGTCAGCACATAGGGCAGGGGAAACGCGGTCATGCCGGAGGCCCGGGCTGTCTGGATGATGCCGACGTAGGTCAGGTCGTGGCTGGTGATGGCATCAAACTTGATTTTCAGCTCGTCGGGGTTGCTGCCCGTGTTGTGGGCCTGGAGAATGCCATAGGCCATGGTGCCCTTGGCGGCCTCTTCCTTTTTGTACTTGCCCTGAGCCGCTGCTTCGGCTTCGGTGACCAGGGTCTGGCCGTTCAGCAGATACACGCCGGAATCGTACAGTGTAACCATAATTGCTGCTCCTTTATTTGTTATTTCGGCGGTATGTTCCGCACCGCCGGTGTTTTTTCTTTCGCAAACATCATAGCATTTTATGGATTGGAAGTAAAATTCATAATTTTAATAATAACTATTCTGTAGCAGAATAGTTATGCTCCGGACTTTTTGTGCGACCTGCCTAAAAAATCCGGAGCGTTTTTTATTCGAAAACGGTCGAACTTGTAGGGAATGTGCATTTCTCTGTCCCGGAAAAAAGAACGGGCCAATTCTTAAAAAAACAATTCCTTAGTGCTATTATTTAAATGAAAAATATGAATTTTACAAATAGTTTGTTCCGCGCTATAGTTGTCTCAGGTAAAAAACGGAACCTAAGGAGGCAACATTCATGAACAACGCAAAGCGCACCCTTCCCGTCACGCTCCTGCGGGGCGGCACCAGCAAGGGCGTGTACATTCTGGAAGAGGATCTTCCCCGGGACAAGGCACTCTGGGAGCCGCTGTTGCTGCGGCTCATGGGCAGCCCGGACAAAAAGCAGATCAACGGTCTGGGCGGCGCACAGTCCGTCACCAGCAAGGTAGCCATCGTTAAGAAGTCAGACCGTCTCGATGCGGATGTGGACTACACCTTCGCCCAGGTCAGCGTGGACAAGCCCCTGGTGAGCTACAAAGGCAACTGCGGCAACATTTCCTCCGGTGTCGGTCCCTTCGCTATTGAGAAGGGATTGATTGAGGCCAAGGAGGGCATCACCCCTGTTCGCATCTACAATACCAATACGGACAAGATCATTATTGCCGATGTGCACACCCAAAACGGTCAGGTGATCTACGACGGCGATTTCGCCATCGCCGGTGTTCCCGGTACTTCCAGCCCCATCAAGCTGAAATTTGTGGAGCCTTCGGGCACCCTTGGTCACGGGCTGCTGCCCACTGGAAACGCCGTTGACATTCTGGAGGTTCCGGGTTATGGTAAGGTAGAAGTATCCATTGTGGATGCGGCCAATCCGCTGGTGTTCGTCAAGGCAAAGGATCTGGGCCTGACGGGCCGGGAAACTCCGGATGAACTGAACGCCAACGCCGAAAAGCTGGACCTGCTGGAAGCCGTCCGGGGGCTGGCGGCGGTGAAGCTGGGCCTGATCGAGGACTACACCCGCTCAGCCTGGGAGACCCCCGGCATTCCCAAGATGACCTTCGTTGGCGAAGCGGAGAATTACGTCACCGCCGAGGGCGTTTCCGTGGAAAAAACCGCTGTTGACCTGCTGTCCCGGATGATGTCCATGCAGAAGGCCCACCCCAGCTACGCCATGACCGGCGCCATGTGTACCGCCGCTGCGGCAGTTGTCCCCGGCAGCGTGGTCCAGCAGGTGCTGTCCCCCGGCACCGACACCCAGTTTATCCGCATCGGACACCCCAGCGGCATTCTGGAATGCGGTGTAGACTTTGAGGAAAACGGCACCTGCCCTGTGATCGTTGACACCTTCGGCTTCCGAACCGCAAACCTGCTGCTGGACGGAACTGCCTACATTTAATAGAGATGGAGAAGAAAAGATGGATTTTTCTGTTATCAGCCTCATTGTTCTGGTGGCCGTGGTTGCCATCGGCTTCATTAAAAAGGTCAATCTGGGCTTCCTGTCGATGGGTGTTGCCTTCATTCTGGGTACCTGCGGCGGCATGAGTGCCAAGGAAATCGCAAACGGCTTCAGCGCTTCCATGTTCGTCACCCTGGTGGGCGTTACCTTCCTGTTCGGCATGGCATCCGCCAACGGCACCCTGGAGCTGTTCTCCAAGAAGGTCGTGGCGCTGGTGGGCAAGAACACCGTGCTGATTCCTGTGCTGATGTTCTTCCTGTCTGCTTTCATCTCCGCCATCGGACCCGGCCATATTGCCGCCGGCATTCTGATGACCACCTTTGCCATGTATCTGGCATTTGAAATGGACATCAACCCCATCGCAACCGCCCTGTTCGCCAAGCTGGGCGCCAACGCAGGCTGCGCCTCCCCGCTGTCGCTCACCGGCGTGCTGGCCAAAAGCCTGGGCGAGCCTCTGGGCTACTCCGGCTTTGGTCTGCACCTGTTTTTGACCACTCTGCTGTCCGGCTTTATTTTCACCCTGATCCTGTACATCGGCTTCAAGAGCTACAAGGTCAAGGCGGACAACCCCCTGAAGCTGTCCGAGATCCCCAAGTTCAACAAAGAGCAGCTTTGCACCATCGCCGCCATTATCGTCATGGTCATCTGCTGCATTGGCTTCCAGCTGGACACCGGGCTGTTCGCCTTTGTTGCCGCCTCCGTGCTGATTCTGCTGGGCTGCGCCGACGAGAAGAAGGCCATCAAGAGCATTCCCTGGGGCACCCTGGTGTTCATCTGCGGCGTGGGCGCCCTCATCAACGTCATCAAGAAGCTGGGGGGCATCGACCTGGTCTCCAACTTTCTGACGGGCCTGATGACCGCAAAGACCGCTACCCCCATCCTGGCTGCCACCTCCGGCATCCTCAGCTGGGTCAGCTCCACCACCGGTGTGGTCATGCCCGCACTGTTCCCCATCGCTGCCGATGTGGCTGCCGAGTTTGCCGGTTCCGTCAACTTTGTGGAGCTGATCTCCGCCATCGTTGCCACCTCCTTCGCAGCCGCCATCAGCCCCCTGTCCACCGGCGGTGCCATCATCATGTCCTCTTACTCCGCTGCCCGGGAGATCTCCAACGAGGAGATGAACAAGATGTTTAAGCAGCTGTTCCTGCTGAGCGTCGCCAACGTGGCACTGAACGTGCTGCTGTCCGCTCTTGGCGTGTTCAACCTGTTTGGACTGTTCTATTAAGCGTCCCTAACCAAAGCAAAACGCACCGCCTATCATGGTGGTGCGTTTTTACGCTTATGTAAAGTTTTTTACAATGGTAATGTATTCCCTTGCGTGGTAGGGCAGGTAGCTGTTTTTGCGGAAAGCGGCTACAAAATCTACGGTGGTGCAGGGGTCTCCCACGGAGAAGCAGACCACGGGATCGGTCTGGGTGATGTGCCGCAGGTGGGCCTCCGTAACAAAAAAGCAGCCGTAGCCCTTTCCCGCCAGCTGTACCGCCGCGGGGATATTGCTGGTTTCCAGCTTGACAATGGGGGCAAAATTGGATTTCCGGCACAGAGAATCTACCGTTTCCCGGGTGCGCTGGCCGGGGATCTGCATGATGAACGGCTCGTCCTTTAAAAGCTTCAAATCCATCCAGGGATATTTGCAGCCCTCACGGATGGTTCCGCTATGGGCCAAAGGATGGCCCGCCGCCATGACCACCAGCACTTCTTCGTGCTTGATGACCTCATAATCAATATCGGGGCTTTTAATGGGCAGGTTGAAAAAGGCAAGGTCGGTCTCGCCGTTCAAAAGCATCCCTTCCAGTTTACCGGAATGTTCCTCCAAAACATCCAGCCGGACATTGGGATACATCTGGTTGAATACCGGCAGGGTGCAGGGCAGCATATAGGCCCCCCGCATGGTGGGGAAGGCGATTTTCAGGGAGCCGTGGTTGTTCTTGATAATGTCGTTCATTTCCTGATCCAGTTCTTTTTTCAGGTTCAGGATCTCCGTGGCCTTGGCCACATACCGCTCCCCGGCGTAGGTCAGCACAAATTTATGCCCCAGCTTCCGGAACAGCTTCTGCCCCATCTGGTGCTCAAGAGACTGTAAGAATTTCGTCAGAGTAGGCTGGGTAATGTACAGCGCATCGGCTGCTTTGGTAATGTTCTGGTATTTGGCAATGGCCAGAACATAGGATAGATCCTTAAAATCCATAATGTACCGCCCTCCCTTTTTTGCTTAGTATAACATAAGATTTGTGCGATGTCTATGGACTTTGAAGTGGGATGCAGTACCCGATGATATAGTCCTGCGACAGCTGCACGCGATCTTGTATAGGGATAATACGCGCACATGTTTTGCATATTTTATTTGAAGATACAGGAGAAAAGCTACGATCGGCTACGTTCATTACACAGCCATTTGTTTTTTAGATGCGCTCCAATAAAAAACGCATCCACCGCCCTCTTTTTCCAGGGGCACGGTGGATGCGGTTTTTCCCCAAATTCCTTATCCCTGCTCCAAAATCTCCCGGATGCGGCGGCTGGCCTGGCCGTCGCCGTAGGGGTTTTGGGCTTTGGACATGATTTTGTAGGAGTGGGGGTTGGTCAGCAGCTCCCGGCAGGCGGCGTAGATGCCGTCAAAGTCGGTGCCGACCAATCGCAAGGTTCCGGCCTGAACGCCCTCGGGCCGTTCGGTGGTGTCCCGCATGACGAGCACCGGCTTTCCCAGGGCCGGGGCCTCCTCCTGGATGCCGCCGCTGTCCGTTAAGATCAGGTAGCTGCGCTTCATCAGGTTGTGGAAGGCCACCACGTCCTGGGGCTCCGTCAGCAGGACCTTGGGGCAGTCTCCCAGCTCCCGGCGGGCGATTTCCCGGACTTTCGGGTTTTTGTGCATGGGATAGACCACCTTTACATCGGGAAATTCCTCCGCCACCCGGCGGATGGCCCGGAACATCTGGGCCATGCGCTCGCCCAGGTTTTCCCGGCGGTGGGCCGTCAGCAGCAGCAGCCGGGAGCCCTGGGCCCAGTCCAGGATGGGGTCCTGGAAGTCCTCCCGGATGGTATAGTTCATGGCGTCGATGCCCGTGTTGCCGGTGACATAGATGTGGGCCGGGTCCTTCCCCTCCCGCAGCAGGGCCTGACGGGAAAGCTCCGTAGGGGCAAAATGGTAGGCGGCGGTGAGGCCGATGGCCTGGCGGTTAAATTCCTCCGGATAGGGGGACCAGATGTCGTAGGTCCGCAGCCCCGCCTCCACATGGCCTGTGGGGATCTGCTGGTAGAAGGCCGCCAAAGAGGCGGCGTAGGCCGTGGAGGTATCCCCATGGACCAGCACCACATCCGGCTTTTCCTTTTTCAGAATGTCCCGCATGCCCAGAAGCACCGCCACATTTACATCCGTCAAATCCTGACCCTGCTTCATAATGGCCAGGTCAAAGTCCGGCACCACCCCGAAAATATCCAGAACCTGTTCCAGCATTTCCTTGTGCTGGCCTGTGACGCAGACCTTTACCTCCAACCGGGGGCTTTTTTTCAGCTCCAAAACCAGGGGGCACATTTTAATGGCCTCCGGCCGGGTGCCGAATACCAGGATGATTTTTTTCATGTTTTTCTATCTTCCTTCCGTGCGCTCATAAAGATCTGTAAAATGCCCGTCCAGAAATTCCAGCCGTTTCTGGATCATGGTGTTCAGCTGCTCCAGGGCTTCTTCATAGCTTGTGATGTCCCGGGTGCTTCCGTCGGCTCGGGTGCCCACCAGCAGGTGCTCCGTAAAGGAGGAACCCCAGATTTGAAAATTCCGGTCAATGGCCTCTCCCAGCTGGTCCTGATAGCTCTTCAGAAGCTCGTCAATGTGCTCCTGGGACAAAGTGGTTTCCCGCAGCTGTCGGTACCGCTCCACCACCCGGTCGATAAACACCGGGTCCCGGGTCACCCGGTCCAGCCAGGCATTGTCCGCGGTGACAAATTCCGTGCCGTCCAGCACATATTCCGCGTACTGGTCAAAGCCGTTGTTGAAATCCCACACCGCCAGCTGCAATTTTCCCTCCATCCGCTTGTAGACATAGGTAGAAAGGTTTCCCGCGTCATGGTTCATGGCGAACTCATTGATGATGAAGTAGTCCACCCAGCTGTCCATGTCGATGTAGTTCCGGTAGCCGGTGTGCTCGTCCAAAAATTTCTCGCTATAGAGCACCCTTTCAAAGTCCGAAATGTCCTGCTGAATGTATTGCTCCTGCCTTTCCGTCAGCTTGGAAGAGGTGGGGTAGTCGATATACATGGAGTGGCTGGTGTAGCCCTTCTCCTTGCCGTAGGTCACCAGGGCCTTGTCTACCAGGGAATCCCGGTTCCGCTCCACAAGGTAGGGGGTCTTGCCGGAGACCAGGCCGAATTTGGACAGCCGCAGGCGACTGTCGCCGTTGGTCACGGGCTCGATGGCCACATAGACCCCCTGGTATTCTCCGTCTACAAACAGCTCACAAAACCGGCTGTCCGGGGCCCATTGGCCCATCTCCCGGGTCAGATCGTAAATCAGCTTGTTGCGCACCAGGGTCTTATCCAGGTAGGGGCCGTTTAATACCCATTCGCTGTTTTTCCCCATGCCGCACAGGGCCACATTCTGGGCCTTGTCGGAATGGTCCTTCAGAAATTTGATCCGGTACTGCTTTTTGTCCAGCTTGCTGTAGGAGGAAGCCCCCCGGTAGTTGATGTTGGCCCGGTAAAGGGCCTGGGGCATGGCCTCAATGGAGTGGGGCTTGCCGTTGTCCACCCCCAGGGCAATGTCGCATTCGATTTTGTTTTCCTTGCCGATTTTCTGGCCCTGGGTATTGATGTAGATCACCGGCAGGGTGGTTTTGAAAACCGACAACCCGTAGAACTCCAGGTAGTCCCGGTCCGGCGCGTCCCACCGGTCCAGCTGCTCGTTGGTCAGGGGCTGGGCCGGTTTTTTGTCCTGAGGCGTTCCGGCGTTTACAACGCCGTTTCCCAGCACCGTCACCGTCAGCACCGTCAGCGCCGCCAGCAGGCACAGCAGCAGTTTCTTGATCCCGCCCAAAGGCTTCACCTCCCTTTTAGGCTGTTGTCCTTACTGGCTCAGCTCGTCCTTCTGCTCCACCAGGTTCACCCGCCGGACCCCGGAAATGCGCATCAGGGCCTCGGTGATGTCCATCTGGTTTTTCTTGGAGGCCTTTTCCAGCATCCCCTCGGGAATGGAGTAGACCAGCTCACAGCTTTCCTCCGTCATGTTCCGCATGGAAGCCTTGACTTTTCCGTCAAAGAAGTCGGAAACCGCCGCCTCGATCCGGGACAGGGCCTTGCTCTCCCCCTGGACCACCAGCATCTGCCGATAGGAGGAGAAGCCCTTCCCCGTCAGCTGCAAAAACACCAGCAGGAACACCGAGCCAATGGCGATCAGGGCATACTGGGACACGCCGCAGCCGATGCCCGCGGCAATGGCCCAGAAAATATAGGTGGCATCCCGCACGTCCTTCACCGCCGTCCGGAACCGGATGATGGACAGGGCACCCACCATGCCCAAAGACAAAGCCACATTGTTGCTGATGATGCTCATGATCATGGTGGTGATGATGGTAATGGAGCCGATGGCCACATTAAATCTCCGGCTGTAGGCGGTGCCGGTATAGGACAGCTTGTAGGTGAACATGATGAAAAAGGCCATGACGAAGGACACGGTGTTATTCAGCAGTATCACCGCCAAGTCCAAAGACTGTGTGTTCGTCAGATTTTCCAGTATGTAGGCTCTCATAATTTTCGCCCTCCTCTTATAAATTCAGCAGTCGTGCCTGGAAATATTTGCTGTTGCTGGTTTGCAGGCTGTCCGCCTCTCGCAGAACATCCACCAGCAGCTGGGGGATCAGCTCCGAGTATTTCACTTCCATCAGCACATATTCCGTGGTGGTGATGGGGAAGGTCCCCAGGGGTTCAAAGAGCCCCCAGGGGCACACGGAGCCCCGGATGTCCGTATCAAAGGTGATGCGCACATCCCCCGCAGGGTATAACAGGGCCTTGCGCCAATATTCCACAATGGTTTTGGGCCGGTAATTCCCTTCCGTAAACCGGAAATAGACTTCCCGGGCCAGGTCGGAGTCCAGATTTAACAGGAACGACGCATCCCCCCGCTCCATGGCCAGGGCCTGTTCCCGGGTCACGGTCAGGGAGCTTTTCAGGCTGTCGGCGCCCCATTTCCGCTTCCATTCCAGCTTGGCTTTTTCGGCATCCAGGGAGTAGACCCGCAGCCGCAGTTTGGATTTTTCCCAGACTCCCGCCAGATTGTCCGTCAGGTCCCGGTCGTACAGGGAGTCAAAATATTGGGAGCGGATAAAATACCGGCCCTCCACCCCGTTCTGGTCCAGGGCCATGACCCCGGAGAGCTGCCGTTCCAGCTCCATGGCATTTTTTCGGGGCAGAATGTACTTTTTTTCCTTCCGCAATACCTGGATCATGGCGTTCTCCCCGCCTTTCTTTTGTCCAGCCGGTCCTGGAACCGGTCCGGGATGCATTTTGTAAAGAGCTTCTGCGTTCTCCCGAAGAGGGCATATTGGGCTCCCATGCCTACAGGAATCAATGCCCAGCACAGCCACCCGGGAAGAAGTCCGGTGCCCCCGAGCAGGAGCCCGCCCAACACGGTGCTGCCGGTCAGAACCCCCGCCAGGGGAAAGAACCAGGCCGCCGCCCCGAAAAGCAGCCCCAGAAGGCCGCTTCCCCACCAGGGAAGACCCAGGGTGTACAGGGGCACCGCCGTTACAAAGCTGCACAGCAGGGCGGCATCCAGGGTTTTAAAGCTGAAAAACATGGCGGAAACCAGCAGGCCGATGAGCACAAAGGCGGTGACGGTTTGCTGCCAACCGGCCCTTCCCCGGAGCCACAGGGTCATGGCGGCTGCCACCCCCAGAAACACCCCGAAGCTTACAAGCCCCCGGTACAGCCGGATGCCAAGCAGCAGGAAGGCAACCCCCAGCACCAGATACAGCCGAGCGTCTCCCAGGATCTCCAGGGAGAGTTTCCCGGTCAGCCCTGTCAATTCTACGAATGCTGCAAGTGTGTTTTGAATCCATTGCACCATGACCTATCTCTCCCCTCTGACAAACGGGTTCAGGGCCCGCATATAGGATTTGTCCCCCATCCGGTTTTCGGTGGCGGCGTAAATCACCGTGTCCGCTCCGATTTTCTCCAGGATGCCGGGCAGGTCCTGGGAAAACGCCCGGTCCTTCTGGACGTTTACCACATAGACCCATTCATAGGTTTCGCTTAAAAACGGCGCCAACAGCTGCCCCGCCGAGTCCGTCACCAGGACGATGCCCCCCTGGCCCCGGCCCTTTACCAGGCTGTGCAGATAGTCGCTTTCCGCCACGATGCCGCTGGGGCCGGTGCTGTTCAAGCGAACGGTCCGGCGGGCAACGGTCTGTGTGGTTCCGTCCTCCGCCGCCAGGGTGACCTTTTCCCGATTGGGGCTTCTGCCGTTGAGATAAATCACATAGGGGTCGGAGGGAATATTCCGCAGCTGCGCCAGCAGAGCCTCCGAGGTGCAGGCGGCGCGCTGGGAGGAAAGAATGCTGCCGTGGAAGTCCCCGAAAACGTACTCCCGGTAGCCAAGCAAATTGTCTGGCTTTTTGCCCAGCTCTTCCAGAATGGCCTGGTAGCCGTAAAAGGCCCCCTCCATGGTCCAGCTGATCTCCGTCCGGAAAAACAGATCCCGGCCGCCGTTTTCTTCCAGCTGGGGCAGCACGTTGATGACGTTCCCCGACTCCTGAAGGCTTTCTACAAAGCCTTCAAACTGTTCGGTCTGTTCCTCATACTCCGGCTCCAACACCGCCCGGCCGGGGATGGGCAGCAGATATACGTTTTTGACCCCGGGGCAGGCGTTCTGCAAGGCCTTCGCTGCCTGCAAGGCATAGCCGGCTTGCTGGTCAGAAATGCTGAGGAGCCGGAAGATCCGGTCCGTATAGGCCACCACCGTCTCCGTTTCCAGGATCTTCCGGTTGGAAAGGCTCTGACCCTTCAATAGGCCGTTTTGTCCGTACCGGTCCCACAGCTCCGGCACATAGACCTTTTGGGCCTCCTGCACCCCGGTGGGGACGGCCTGGAGAAACAGGCACAGCACCAGCAGCGGCAGCAGCAGGAACAGCGCAATTAAATAGGGTACTTTCCGTTTCATGGCGCTTTTTCCTCCTCTCCCGTAAGCTTTCCGCCGGTACCGGCGCTGACGTAGCCGTAGACCCGGTTCTCTCCGGCGCATTCCATGTTAAGTCTGGCAATCAGGGAGGAAATCTCCCCGGGTATGCCCACACCGGCCCCCTTCCCCAGGCGCACGCTGCCCTGGGAGAAGATGCTGCCGTAGACCCAGGCCCCTTCCTCCAGCAGCACATCGGCACCGGCAAAGATGTTGCCGTAGACCACGGCGTTTTTCATGACCCGCACGCCCCAGTCGCTGCTGATGTCCCCCTCCACTGTCAGGCCCTCCAGAATTCGCAGGTTGTGGCGGGTGATGAGGTTGGCCTGCAGGTGGCCCTGTTCATCGGTCTGATGCTCGGAAACGCTGCGCAGGTCGTGGAGCATTTCCATATGCCGCTTGGAGGGAAGCGCCCTTGGCACCGCCGGGGCCGGGGCCTCCGGGGAGAGGGCCAGCCGTATCTCCGGAGCGTAGAGCCGCTGAAACCGGGTCCGGGGCCGGAGGGTCAGGACCTTTCCCGCCGAGGCGCTGAGGCCCAAATCACAGTCCGGGGCCACGGTCAGGTTTTCCTCTCCGTCTGCCCACCGCAGGCACCGGCAGCCCGGGGCCAGGGTGACATTTTTCTCTCCGCAAAGGGCCCGGAACCGGGTGTTTTCCGGTAAGGCGGCATCCTCGGCGGCGTAAATCTCTTTTTCAAAGATGTAGGATTCCTGGGGGGCAAAGGCCCCTTCCAGTGCCAGCACCGGCTCTTTGACGGTGGGCTCCTCCGGGTTTAAGTCCCCGGGGAACAGGCAGTGCTCCTGCCGGGAGAGCTTTAGCATCCGGTCTTCCCCCACCGGCAGGGCCGCCCGGACTTTTTTCCGGAAGCTGTTTCCAAAATACCGGGGGTCCCGGACGTAGTCCTGCTGAATGTGCAGAACCTTCGAGGGCCTGAACTTACAGTACAGCGCCGCCAGCACCAGAGGCAGGCTGAAGAGCAATACAAAGGAGAAAACCAGCCATTTCATTTGACTCCCTCCTTGCTCTGGGCAAACCGCACGGTTTTGTCCCACATGGCCGCCCGGCCCGTCAGGATGTCGGCAACGGCATCCACAAAGCCCAGGGAGATGTGCCACATGTAAAAGAAGAAATTAAACATCAGAAGAGGCAGCAGCAGGGCCTCCTTGGGGGTGCCGTCCAGAACCATGGAGGTGCCCACCTCAAAGAAGGGGGCGAAGTTTCCGAAGGAATCGTAGACCCCCAGGAAGAGGATGACCCACCAGCCGCTCATAATGTTCATTTCCCCCAGAAAGTAGAGGGCCATGGATACCAGCCACCCCACCAGGGTGAACATGGGCACGGCATAGACAAAGAGGAGAAACACTCCGTCGATTTTCTGCATCAGGGTCATGTAAGGGGTCCGCAGGGTGGGAATCAGGTAGTGAAACAGCACCTGATTGTGGCCCCGGGACCAGCGGCGGATCTGCCGCCCCCGGATGTTCCAGGTCTCCGGGGATTCCTCGTAGCACTCGGCGGAGTTGGCGTAGAGCACCTTCCAGCCGTTGGTAAACAGCCGGTAGGTCAGCTCCGTGTCCTCGGCCAGAATGTTTTCCCGGAAGCCGCCGGTCTCCAGCAGATAGTCCTTCCGGAAGCCGCCCACGGTGCCGCCGTACTGGGGCACCGCCCCCAGGTTATACCGGGCCTGCTGGTCCACCTGGTAGCCCCCGGAGCGCTCCAGGGTGATGAGGCGGGTCAGCATGTTTTTGTTGGTGTTGTAGGGAATGACCCGGCCCATGACCGCCCCCACATGGGGGTCCTCAAAGCCCAGGCTGATCTGCTTTAAAAGGTTCCGGGCGGGCCGGTAGTCCGCGTCGAAGACCACGATGATCTCCCCCCGGGCCAGCTTCATGGCGTCGTTGAGCCCCGAGGGCTTTCCCCGGCGGCCGGTGTAGCGGTGGAGGGGCCGGATAAAATCGTATTTGGCCCGGTATTCCTCCAGCATGTCCCCGGTGCGGTCGGTGGAGTGGTCGTTGATGGGGATGATCTCCATGAGATCCCGGTCATAGTCACATTCCAGCAAAGCATCCAGGGCGTTTCGCAGCACCAGCTCCTCATTGTGCATGGGGATCAGCACCGAGATGGTCTTCATCCGGCTGGTGACGATGTCGCCGTAGTACAGCCGCTGTTTGCCCAAAAGCCTGATCACCGTAAAGGTGAAATGCCGCAGGGTATACAGCAGCATTACGGCGATGATGAAATACATATACCCCTTTAAAATTCCTACGACCATTCCCATTCCTCCTTTCCCTTGGCAGAGTCATAGAGGTTGACCATGCGGTTGATAAAGAGTCCGTAGAGCATGACTAAGTACAAAAAGTCGAACATGGGCCCGAAGGTGAAGTACATGACGGTCATGTAGAGCATGGAGTACCGGCTGAGCAGGTATAAAAACAGGGTGTAGCGCACCAGGCCGAAGACCCAGCTGTAGGCAAGAACTCCGGCGATGGTCCCCAGCTTGAAGCCCAGGCCCCGGTCCCCTAAAATGGAAGTGACTCCGGCGGTCATTACCAGAAACACCACCCAGATGCCCACCTCCTGAATCATGTACAGCTGGGAAAAGTCCTCTAGGTCATAGGGAAACAGGTCTCCGGCAAAGAGAAACCAGAGGCTGGACACCAGGTGAATACCGGCGTTGATGGTCAGGTAAATGCTCACCGGCCGATTCCTGGTGGGAAGGGTCAGGCACAGGACCATGATGGCCAGGCTCAACAGGCCATTATAGATACACAACTGGGCCGTAGGGGTCCCGGCGGTGCCTTTGAGATAATAAATCTTGTCAAACAGCCGGTTGGGCCAGGCCTTCTTATACATGACCAGGCCTTGAGACTGCAATATCTTGGAAGCTATATTGCAAAATGCCCCGGTGATCTCCGGCATGAAGAAAATCAGAAGAAAAAGACCCGGAATTACCACCGACAGAAACAAAATAAGACTCCGCTTGGGGGTTACGCGCAGTTTCCGATAGGTTCTGGAATAGTAGATTTTATTTTTCGTCACAGCCATTCCTCCTTTCGTCCCCGCCATAAAGCGTATGCATATGCAGCCGCGCCAATGCCGGGCCCGCCGTCCATTCGGCGGCTTGTGTATAAATCAACTATATGTTTGGTTCTATAGTACCATACCCTCCGGGATTTATCAATGCCGCTCTTGGAAGTTTATGCAATATGTCAAAACGCCACTTGCGAATTTCCTCAACCGGACCGCCTTTTTGGACCCGACAGGCCCATTTCCAAAAAACGTACTGATAGAAATCTCATAATGGGGAATTCCGGCCGCCGGGACACCTTTGGCAAAATGCACAAAATTCTGACCCTTCGGCCCCTTGGTTTCCATATCCCCCCGGGGGGCTTTTAAAAAAGAAAAAGATGTGCTATGATGAAAAAAACGCCCCGGCGGCCCCGGGGACCGGAAGGAGCTTCCCCCATGGATAAAAACGAGATGATCGCCTATTTTGACCGCTGTGCCCCCCGCTGGGACCGGGAAAACCGGGCTGACCCCGCTGTCGTAGAGGCCATTCTGGACAACGCCCAGGTGGGCGAGGGCCAGGATGTGCTGGACGTGGCCTGCGGCACCGGGGTGCTCTTCCCCTATTACTTAGAAAGAAAGGTCAGCAGCCTTACCGCCATTGATCTTTCCCCCGCCATGGTAAACATCGCCGGGGAAAAGGCGGCGGAGGCCCCCAATGTCACCCTGGTCTGCGGCGACGCGGAAGCCTGGAAGCCGGACAAAAAGTTCGACTGCATTGTGGTCTACAACGCTTTTCCCCACTTTCCCTATCCCAAGCGGCTGCTGAAAAATCTGGCGGGGCTTTTAAAAGAAGGGGGCCGCCTGACCGTGGCCCATGGGGCAAGCCGGGAGACCATCAACGCCATGCACGAAGAGCAGGCCGCCGCCGTCTCCCAGGAGCTGATGGAGGCCCAGAAGCTCATGCGGCTGTTTGATGCCCACTACGATGTGGAGGTCATGATCTCCAATGACCGGATGTACCAGGTGGTGGGCCGGAAGCGGGACTTGCTGGCCCACGAGCACTGCGGCGTCCCCCACACCCACGGCGGCCTGACCCACAGCCACACCCACGGGGAGCTTCCCCACACCCACACCCCCGAGGCCGGGGCCACCCCCCTGGTAGAGCTGCTGACCCTGATGAAATACCTGGTCAGCCACAACGACGCCCACGCCCAGGAGGTGGCAGACCTGGCCGGAGAACTCCTCACCGCCGGCAAAAACGTGGCCTACGATGAGATCATGGACGCTGTGGCGGACTTTGACACCGTCAATGCCAAACTGGCCGCCATCTTAAACCAGCTGTCTACCGACGACGACCTGTAAATTCACAATTGACAATGGACAATTGACAATTGGTTTAAGTTGACAGTTGACAGTTATCGGGGCTACCAGCCGCCCGCCACGTTGCAAATACAACCTGTGCGGTCGAGTGGTATCACGCAATGTAGCGGCGGCAACCTGCCGCTATATACGTTGTACATTTGAATTTGTAACAACCAATAAAAAACGTCTGTCATTCCGACCGAGCAGAGCGAGCGGAGGAATCCACTCAAGTTGCAAAAATCACCTGCGTAAGGTAAAATTTGCTGCTTGAGTAGATCCCTCCGCTCGTTTCACTAAGGCCTGAATGACATGTCGATAGGTGATACCATACAACCACGTGGGTTGTATTCGTTACGTTGCTTGGTGATGAATCATCGCCGCTACATTGCGTGATTCTATTCAACCGCACAGGTTGTATTCGCTCCGTGGCGGGCGGCAGGTGGCCAATATGTCCGCCCCCTTATTCCTCCGCGGCATATCTTTGCAGCTGGCGGAAGGTTGCATTGGGGTGGCGGGAGAACTCTGCAATACTACAGCTTCCAACGTTTTTTCCATCCCGGAATACTTGAATTTTCCCATCGTCAAACAGGACCTTTGTGCTGCCCAGCTCAAAGCCGCCCTGGGCGCTTTCGCTGCGTTCCAGGGCCAGTCCGGTGCGGCGTTTCAGTTCCGTATAGAAGCGGTATTCTTCCTCGGAGCGCAGGAGCAGCTCGGGAACGACCTGGGCGTTTTCCAGAAGGAACAGGTTGGTAAACGCCCGGACGAAGCCGGATTCTTTGGGGAGGATCGGCTTTTTCAGCGGGAGCCATTCCCGGATCTGGTAACGGTAGTATAGATCCTCCGGGGTGCCGTGGGTCTGGGGGACTTCCCGGATGTTTTTACGCTTCACCAGGGCACTGCGCAGAACCTCGCCGTAACAGTGGATACCGGCATCGCCGGAGAAGACCCGGGGGGTCTGGAACAGGGCCACATAGTGAATGGGCAGATCCCCTTCCTGGATCAGCGGGGCAGGGATGTAGTAGAATCGTCCCTCGATACAGGCCTTCAGCTGGGCACGGCTTCGCAGGGTGCCGATCAGCACATCCCGGCGGTGCCAATCCACCTTGGCCAGTCGGGCTTCCATGCCGGTGGGCAGCGTTGCCCGCTCAAATGCGGATTCCGGGGAGTCGGAAATCAGCTCATCCAGCATTTCCGTTACCAATGCGGTGGCAGAGGGCAGGAAGGGCAGGGCACCGATGTTCACCTTTTCGATGCTGCGATAGAAGTGGTGCCTGCGGTATTCCTCCTGATCCTTATATGGGAACAGGACGTAAGCACCGAACATGGTGCGCTCATAGGGGGATGCCTCATTCTGGTAAACGATGGAATCCCGGTAGCGATGCATGGTGTTGATATCCTCTTCCTGGGGGCCGGGGGTCCCATAGAGCCTCTGGTAGCGGCTCCCTTCCCGGGCAGGGTCCAGCTTGTATTTGGCATCAAAAACATACTCGTAGTCGTGCTTTGCCCCCTTCTTTTTCAGGCTGAGCACGCTGTCCGGCCTTTGGGGGACCGTTGCGCCGGAAATCTCCCCTGGATTGTAAGTCAGGGTGATGAGCTCGCCGTTTTCGGGGCTGCGATACCGCACACGGCTGCGCTGCCCCTTGACCAGGGACACGCACAAACCGTTCCCGGCCACCTTGATGATGTCCTGGGAAAGAAGCTGGTAGCGCTGCTTCATCAGGCTGTTCAGCTTGATGAAGCACCAGCATTCGTAGAGCACCGCCAGGTCCTTCACCGAGATCTCAAATACACTGCCGGTGACGGACAGCCCGTGCTGCAGCAGCAGATAACAGCGATACAGCTCCCGATAGCCGGGAGCCATGCCGAAAACCAGAGACATGCCGGAATCGGCCGGGGCCCCTTCCACCTCCCGGAGAAAACCGGTGTTGTATCGGCGCCGGATGCCCCGGATCATGGTGTCGAGTTGGTCCGCCACGGCATCGTCTCCTTCCCGACCCAGGGCTTCATACCGTTTTCGGAAATGCTCCAAACGCTTTACGGTGCTTTGGAGCATATATTTGGTCAGACGGTTTTCTTTGGTGTCATAAGTGACGTACTTTTTGACGGCAAGGGCCTTGTCCACCAAAATCCGGTTCCCGGAGCGCAGGGCATGGTCCGGATGCTTTTCGATCCACCGCAGGGTTTTCCTGTCTGTCCGCCGGATTTTGTGGCCGGGCAAAAGGGTGTGCTCTGTCTGCAAAATATGGTGGGGTTTTGCCAGCACCGTATCCATTGCGGCCAGAAATTCCCCGTAAATCTTCCGGATAATGGCAAAAAACTCCACAGGCGATGGCTGCCCTGTGGAAGCGATACCAAAAGAATCGTAGGTCTTTTTCAGGAAGTCAAACACCAGATTATAGACCTCTGCCGTCACATCCGCCACGATGGCCCTGTAGTCATCCTTGTAGCCGATTTTGGAGGGAAACACCTCAATGGTCAGCTTCAGATAGTTCTTCCCGTCTACCCGGATGAGGAAATCGGACATGCCGATTTCATTGCCGAAATGGATCACGCCGGAGCACATTTCCCCTCTGCGGCCCACCGGAGTGACGTTTTTGCGGATGTTGTAGTTTTCGTGCCAAAATTCCACCTTGTGCCCGTTTTCCGGCTCCAAAAGGATCTCATAGTGCTGCTGCTCAAAGAACAGGGGCTGCATGCGGTACTGGCCCCAGGCAGCCCGGCCCAAGCGCTGCAAGGACACCGTTTCCGTGTCCCCGGCAAGCCTGAGCTCAAAGGGATCGTCACAGGAGATGCGGAGCGTGGCCTCCTTTTCCCGGAAAATGACCCCCGGAAAAGCAGGATGGGAGGCCGGCCCCTTGACGGTCACGGTCAAAAGCTCCGTCTGCAAATAGACCAGTTCCTCTGCCACCGTATTTTCATCCATGGGTCAGCCCCCCTCTCTCGTTTTATGATTCAAATTACAACCAGTAGGAGGTAAATCCGTCCTCTTCAAATCTGCGCACCATCAGCGCCAGCTTCCCGGCGCTTTTGGGATAGCGGCAGGGGAGCGCTTCATCTTGCATGACCTTGCGCATTTTTTCGGAATCGCTGTCGCCGTTTTTCTGTTCGTGGTCAGAGGCGCAGATGGCAAACAGCCCGCAGAGCATATCCCGCACAGAAGCGGAGCTGCCCTGGAGCCGGGGCAGGATCTTCTGCATGATCGCGTTGTCCATGGCCTGGTCGTGGGGCAGGAGGCCGCCTTCGGCTTTGTTGTTTAGCAGATAGAAAACGATCTCGTCCCGGACACGGTAGCCCACATGGGCGTTGGCGTTCAAAAGAATTTGGTTGATTTTCTGAAGCTCCGCGCAGATCTCCATGACATACTGCTGCTCCTGGGCGCAGTCGGCAATCAGATTCAGATACTCCGTTCGCAGAAAGCTGTTGGGAAGCAGCAGCTTTTCCGGCTCCGCACCGGCAGATTCAAAACTGGGGATCAGATCCACAAAGCCAAATTCGATGGTATTGGCCCGATCCAAGATCTTCTTGCTGAAAGGGAAGGTGGTTTCGTCCATGTTCACGGTGCCCACAATGTAGAGATTATCCGGAATGCCTTTTTCATACTGGGCGATTTTCTCCGTGGTGATGGTTCCGTCATCCCGCTTTTCCCGGGTCTCCAGCACGGACAGGAAGTCGCTGAGGTAGTACTCCACCCGGGCCAGATTCATTTCGTCCAAACAGAGAAACACCGGCTTGTTGGGCTTTGCGTAAGCCGTCTCAAAGCATGCGCACACAGGCCCCTTGATAAAGTTTCCGCTCAAATCGAAATGCCCGAACAGATCACTGCCGTCACTCCAATCCGGCCGAACCGGAACCAGCGTATATTCCGCCCCGATGGCCTCCGCAAACAGCCGAACCAGCCGGGTCTTTCCCGTGCCGGACACCCCCGCAAGGATCACAAAGGGCTTGCTTTTCAGGCTGAGAAAGAAATTCTCAATCAGTTCCTCCCTGTAGCAGAACCCTCTGGCGGCGATATACTCCTTGATCTGCTTCATTGCGCCCTTAGTAGATACAGGCATTTCTTTCTCCTCCGCTTTCTCCGGCAGAAATTCCGGAACCCGCACCCAAAAGTGTGGGAATTTCCGCCGGAATGATGTTTCAAAAGTTTTTTTTCAGCAGCCCTTTGCTTCTGCTGGAAAGATGAGTATAGTATATCATTTTATACTGTGTATTTACAACTGTTTTTCGAATTTTGTAGAATTTGCGCGGACTTTATTTTATCCGCACTCCTTTCCGCTTTTGCCGCTCTCCTCTTTCCCATCTTCCCATACATAATTCCCCTTTTCCTGCAAATACTTCTACGGAAGAAACCGCGAAGGACGG
The DNA here is from genome assembly GCA_934589525.1 of uncultured Oscillospiraceae bacterium. Taxonomy (GTDB): domain Bacteria; phylum Bacillota; class Clostridia; order Oscillospirales; family Oscillospiraceae; genus Faecousia. Next base: position 53,573 of record CAKTOB010000004.1, read on the forward strand.
GTATAAAGGAGAAAGCATTATGAAAGCAACAGGCATTGTACGCCGTGTAGACGACCTGGGGAGGATCGTGATCCCCAAGGAGATCAGACGGACCCTGAGGATCCGGGAGGGTGACCCGTTGCAGGCATCATTGACACGGTGGGAAACATACTGCTTTTCTATGTTGGATTTGGCTAAAAGACGGGGGTGGAAATAGTACATATCAACGGAAACGGCGACTGTCGGCATCCGGGAGGAATGAATCATGTAAACGGACGGCCCGAACCCATTGCATTGCAATAGATTCGGGCCGTCCTCTCTGTGTCAGCAAGGGCAACACATGTTGCCTTATTCTATACCAAATGCTTCGGGACGCCAGATGCCGAGTTTGTAATTTGTAAATACATTTACGCCGCAGCGTTCGCATTGACCCTCTCAATCACCTGTCGAATGCCTGCCCATACGGACAGGTCTGTGAACACTTCCACGATGCTGCCGTAGTCGGTAAACGGTGCTTCCTGCAAAACGGACAGGTCTTTCATCATGCCGTTATGGACGATGTACTCCACGATCTGATTCACAAAGTAAATCTGCCTGCTATCAAGGGTCGCATCATTTAAGTACTGTGCAAAGGCTTCTTTGGCAGCGTTCATGTCAAGCCCGACAATTTCCCGCACGAACTCGCCCAGCGGTTTCTGGCCGTACGCAGTCTCATAATCCTGTTTCGTACCGACTTCGCTCCAGAGTGCTTTCTCCAATGCCTGTACATCCTCCGCAGTCAACGGAATATTCCCCTTTAGCTTGGCAATGACGGCATCATCCATGTGCTGACGTATGTAGAACTCCGCCTTGGCCTTGTAGTTCTTCAGATCGTCGTTCTCCAACTCCGATTCTTTCCAGTCTACAGACAGGATTTCGTCATCAAAATTCGTATCGTAGAGTACCTTGCTGACCGGAATATACTTGATGAGGTCACGCAGGTTCTCCCGGATATGCTCAAATTCGCAGATTCCGGCAGTTTCCACATAATCTGTGTGCAGGATTTTGTCAATCAACTCAGCCTGCACCATGATCTCCGGGATATTCGCCACAGATGCGATGGCAGAAACCTTTTTAAACAGATCACTCCGCGCCTTGCCGTACTTCTTTCCCGCCAGGTACGCAAGTTCGATACCGTATAGCAGCGCGTCGAACCGCAGTGCCTTGGCATCATCCTCATCCGGTGTAATAAGCGGCGCAAGCTCTTGCCCCATAATTAAGGTATCCTCATAGGTCAGGGCGTTGTAGCTGTCCGGTTCGGCATATCGCTCTACATATTTCAAATGCTGGCGGACAGCAAAGTTCTCTTTGTTCAGCTCCCGCACCTTGCGCACCATGTCCTCCACCAGCGTCTTGCGGAAGGCGATCAGCTCTGTCGTCTGATACGCCAGATCCTGCAATTTGAAGGCAATTTGAGCTTTCAGATGGAAGATCGCGCCTTGCAGGGCAATCATATTGGCAGTAGCTCTGCCCTTGTTCATGCGGAAGAACTCAAAGTTGCCGCAGAAGTCGAAAATATAGAACTTGATCTTATCCTTACCATCCAGCAGCCCCGGACACAGACGGGTACCGCGTCCGATCATCTGCCAGAATTTTGCCTTGCTCATGACCTTTTTAAAGAACACCAGATTCAGCACCTCCGGCACGTCAATGCCGGTGTCCAGCATATCCACGGAAATAGCGATTTGAGGCATTTTCTTCGGGTCGGAAAAGTCGTCAATGGCACTTTGCGCATAGGTCATGTAATTGTCGATGACCTTGGCAAAGCAGGGAAGATGTGGGTATTCCTGATTGAAAACCCCGAGGATTTTCTCTGCATGGGTGTGATTTTTCGCAAAAATGATGGTTTTGCCAAGCTTGCTGCCGTAGTCGATGGTCAGGCCGTGGGTCATCAGCGTGTTCAGCACCTGTCGGATGGTGTCTTCATTGAAAATCCATTCGTTCAGTGCTGAGGACGCAATGCGCTCCGGTAATTCTCCGTTTTCGTCCTCAAAGGTGTCCTCATAGATTTGCTTGTCCTCGTCGGAAAGCTCATCGTAGACAATACCCTGCTCAATAAATTTCAGCTTCGTCTCTACCGATAGGAAATCCACCAGATACCCGTCCTTCACCGCCTGTGCCAACTCATAGCCGTAGGTCGGCACGCCGTTTTCCAGCTCAAAGATCTCGTAGGTATTCTTGTCGATCTCGTCCTTGGGGGTGGCCGTCAGTCCCACCAGCGGCGCATCGAAATAGTTGAAAATATCCCGGTATTTGTTATACACCGAGCGGTGGGCTTCGTCGCAGATCACCAGGTCAAAGTGCCCGCAGGTAAAGAGCTTGCCTTCTTCATCCTGCACGCTGTCAATGACATTGTACATGGTCTGATAGGTAGAAAAGACGCAGTGTGCGGTGTTGTTGTCTCTCTCTTCGCAGAGGTTGGTGACGGAGAGATCGGGCAGCAGATTCCCGAAATTGCGCTTTGCCTGGGTGACCAGACTGTTGCGGTCAGCAAGAAACAGAATATTTTTCACCCAGCCGTGCTGAAGCAGCACGTCGCACAGGGCAATGACCGTCCTCGTCTTGCCGGAGCCGGTAGCCATGACCAGCAGTGCCTTGCGGCGATTCCGGGCAAAGGCATCGCAGACGGCCTTGATCGCGCCCTCCTGATAGTAGCGTCCGGCAATCTCATGGTCCACCATGATATTTTTGAGACTCGTCCGCATACTCTGGAGATTGAAGATCTTCTCCAGATCGCGCTTGGAGTAAATGGCTGCACATTTCCGCTCAGGATACAGATTATCCGTAATGCGGGTTTCAAAGCCATTGGTCAGGAAGATGACCGGGCGGCGGTGGTGCTTTTTCTCCAACAGGTCGGCGTAGAGCTTTGCCTGCTGGCGGCCTTTGGCCACATCTGTGCAGGTGCGTTTGGCTTCAATCACTGCCAACGGGCGGCCGTCGTCACCGTAGAGCACATAGTCCGCATAGCCTACCTCGGACTTGTTGGGCATACCGGGTAGTTCAACTTCATTCAGCCAGTCCTTGCCCTCCGTCCAGCCTGCGTCTTCCAGCATGGTGTCGATATACAGCTTGCGGGTCTTGTATTCAGACAGGTCGAGGGGTTTCGGCACATAGGTCTGCTGCTGTTCGGCACGGCGGGCGGTGAGTTCCTCTTTCAGCGCAGCGTTCTCTGCCATCAGCGCGGCAAGATCAATGTCGCCTACTCCCTTAGCAGGGGAGTCCCCTTGCGGAGCGGTGGCGGCGGGCTGCTGCAGCAGACTGCGGTCAAAATGTCCCTCGGTGTAGTTTTCGCCATAGCAGTACGCCACAAAATCCAGAAAGACATAGAGATTTTCCAGACACATCACCGCCTGCTCCTCGGTGATTTTCCTGCCGGTGTGGGCGGCATTATTGCCCATGCGGCGGATCAGATCCATCCGCCGCCAGATGTCCCCGCCCACAATATCCCGGAAGTCCTCGGCATTCATGAGGCTCACCAGAGAATCCTGATAAGGCATGACCAGCCCTTTGTCCACGGAGTACATCCACTTCACGGCAAACTCCATCGCCCTGCGGCAGTTCAGCACGCAGGCGGAGGGGTCAATATGTAGAATTCTTTCCGCAGATACCGCTACGGAGGCGAAGGACTCGAATTGGGGATCGACAGCGAAAATGTCAAAGTTGGTCATAGTGTGTCACCTTGCCAATCACATTAGACTATCAACAATTTCAGCTTTTTGACATTCTCAAGAACGTCTAATAGCCAGAAGTTGGGTCATTACATAGTCACCGTAAGGAGTTAGTTTCCAGTAGACTTGCTTATCAGTTGTACTGCGTTTCTTTTCTCCAGACTTGATTAATCCCAGCGCTCTAAACTGCACTTTAACCACATCAAACGACTCTTGATTTATTCTAAACTGTTTGGGATTTCTAAGTTTTGAAAACTCAGTTTTGTCTTGCCAAGTGTTATGATTTTCTATATATTTGCTTAGCCCGACTTCGAATGCTAAATCTGTACATTCATCTATCATCTGTGGGGCTACGGAGGCAAAAAGTTCGTTCCAGCTATAAGATTCTTCGTCTTCGCACGAAAACGCTTGATAGCTTCGCTTCTCTGTGGCTTCGAAATGATATTTAATTTCAACTTGATCATTGCCTTGGGATAGAACTTCAGTACCTGTCGGTGCTCGAGTAGCAATGGTTTTTAACTGTTCTTTCAGACTTTCATTTTCTCGCTGCAACTTCGCAATTTCTTTTACAGACTCTTCATCTACTCCGCTTCCTGCCCGCACCCATCCATCAGCAGGAAAGTCTTTAATAAGTTTAATCATGCTTCGGGAGACAATCGAACCGAGTTGCTCCGGATTTTCCCAATATTTAACTAGTTTTTTCTTTGCGAGCTTCTTGAATGTGTCTAGTTTTTCCTGCTTTTCGCCATCTTTTTCGCTTTTTCCTAATGGAATATTTCCTGGATTTTTCGGCAAGAATGAAATAATTGGCTTTCCTGTTTTGAGTGCATATTCAAATTCCATCTGAGTATAACTGATTCCCTTATCATTGATGCTTCCGTAACGACCACCGATAATGAGCAAATAATAATCACAAGTATCGATTACTCGTTTAATCAATGTCCATTGATCATCATTAGACGCTGGAAAAAGCTCCATCCCAGCAGGCATGCAGTCTAATTCTAACAATGCCTGCATAACTTCTTTACGTTCTTCTTGCAAATCTTCAAACGTAGAACTAACAAATACTTGATAAATCTTATCCACAGTTATCTCCTTATCCGAAATATTTCTGCATCAAACTATCAAACAACAACTGTGCTTCGTCCAACGCCTTCTGTATGGCAACTTTTGATTTGTCGGCCTGTTCGACGAAGGCTGCATATTGGTTTTGCAATTCTATTGAAGGCATAATAAGGCGCATTGCCTTATAGCCTCCAACATTAAAATGTTGTTGGGCTGCGCCACCAGTTCGCTCACGGATTTGATTCATTCCGTGTGGCATATTTGTAAATGCTGCAAGAAATATTGAATTGATTTTGCTATTGTCAGGATGAGCGATGATAATATCAACCGCATTATATCCGTCATACTTTTCCGTGGCAACACAGGCTGTTCCTGGAGCACCAGACCTAACTACAAGAACATCGTTCTTATGAACAACAGACTTCTGATTTTTTTGGTGGCCTTCTTCTGTAAAATAGACCCAATCACTATCTTTCACACGCATTTCACCAATATTCAAAGAGCGAAATGCCGGAATGCCTGTATCCGTATAATACTGCGTCGGCTTAATTACCACGCCCACGCATACATCTGCTACATCACCAATAGTGCAACAAGGCCATTTATCAAACTCGGTTTCCGTACCAAACAGTTCGATAAATCGGGCTTTGACAAGCTCGTCCAGCTTTTGAATCTGTTGCTGTCGAGCGGAAATAATTGACTGGATTTTGTTCAACTCTGAAACGACTTTTTCCTGTTCTGTGATTGGACGTTTCGGAATAAGCATTTTTCGCATAGCCGCCTGTGTGAGCTTCTGGCGTGTCGCACCATTTACCAATTCTTCTGTATCGTAAAACATCAAGGAATAACAAAGGTAATCTACATCCATGTTGGCCATTGGCTTCAGAACATGGGCGTGATTATTTACCCAGCATTTTCCAGAAACCCGATAGGCAATTGGGCGTGTTTTTGAACCGAAGTTTCCACCATCTTCTGCCAACAAAACCAGCTCATCGTCAAAAATATACTCGGCTACATAGTCCTGAATCCCATTTGCACCATAATATGGATAAGGGCCACTTCGCCTTTCTGAGGCTGTTATCGGAATTCGTCTTGAATCCAAAATATCGCAGCATTCTTCAATCGTAATGTATTCCATTCTTCATCCCCACAAATCCGAATTGTCATTTCTCCTCGTTCTCATCGGTAACGCTCTCAATCATTCCGACCACAGCATTTCCAAGCAGCATCGTCTGTGCGTTTCCGGAAGTCACAACGGGCCGTCCGGTCTGGGATTCGATCTCTTTCCGGGCGTTTCCCGCCACTTTGCCGCCCTGTTTGGCAACGGCACGATTCTCCTCCAATCCCTGCGGATTCTGCGCATTGGTGAGTTCCGTTGTGGTGGCCTCGGCCAGCATATTCAGTGCCAGCTCCAACGTGCTCATGTTATCCCGCAGATTTTCCTTTTTCAGCCCCTTGAGATTCTTATACTGCCGGGTCGTCATACCAGACCACGCCTTTGTGACCTCATCGGTCAAAATCCCATATTCCGTTCCCTTTTTGACACCGTGGGCATCCCATGCGTCTGTCAGCTCCTTGCGGGCGCGAATGGTCTGCATCCGCTGGTTGATCCATTCGGGAGAATAGCCTTTCTTTGCGTAGGTATCCAGTGCGCGCTCAATGGTCAACTCCGGGTCGATGATTTCCTCAATACGCTCACGGCCGACCATAGCCAGCCACAGCTTAAATGGTTCTGCTTTCTTGGACGGAATGGATTGGATGATGCGAAGAAGCTGCTCCGTGGTGGCTACATCGGTCAGACGGCGCTTGCCATCGGCCGCCTTCAACTTCAACTGCTGACAATTTGTCAGCAGTTCGGATGCCCCTTCTGACTTTAGTCTTTCTTTTAGTTTTGCCCAATAATTGCTGGCGCCTCTTGGCGTCGATTGTTCTGTCAGGGCTTTGACAACATCTACAATTGAAAAGTACCATTCCTCCTTAGTCTCATCCCATGCAGTACGGATCATTTGATCTTCAAACATTTGCAGCTTATCATTCTCTGTCATGCGTTTTCTCCTTTCAGCATTTCCTCCAATTCGTCCATTGCCGCACGGATCTCTTTCTCCAACTCCCGGATTTCTGCCATGATCTCCCTGGTGGGCGGGTACTCCACAGGCTTGTACTCCGTTTTCTTGTACTTGTTGATGGACAGGTCATAACCATTGTCTACAATCTCCGCCTTGGGCACGAAGAAGGACTTTTCCGTGCGCTGGCGGTCTTTTTCGGCATCCAGATTGCGGAACCGTGCAATGATATCAGGGATATCGTTGTCTGCCACCGGGCTGCGCTTATCGTCCAGCGAAAAGCCGTCAGCGGTCATGTCGTAGAACCACACATTATCCGTGCCGCCGTGGCCGGTCTTGGTGAAGATCAGCACCGCGGTAGACACCCCTGCATAGGGCTTGAACACGCCGGAAGGCATGGAGATCACGGCCTCCAGCCGGTTGCCCCCGATCAGCTCCTTGCGGATGGCCTTGTGCGCGGTAGAGGAACCGAACAGCACACCGTCCGGCACGATACAGGCGCACCGCCCGCCGATGCGCAGCATCCGCAGGAACAGGGCCAGAAACAGCAGCTCGGTTTTCTTGGTTTTGCAGACCTTCAGCAAATCCGCCGATACGGTATCGGCATCCAGGCTGCCTTTGAATGGCGGGTTGGCAAGAATGAGAGAATACTTCTCCTTGTCCGGATTCTGGTCGGACAGACTGTCCCGGTACTCGATAAAGGGACTTGCAATGCCGTGGGTCATCATGTTCATCGCGCCGATCCGGAGCATGGTGCGATCCATGTCGTAGCCGAAGAACATGTGATTCATGTAGTGGTCCTTCTTTTGGCGGTTGAAGAAAATTTCTTCCTTGCGGTGCTCTTTCAAGTATTCACCCGCCGAGACCAAGAAGCCCGAAGTACCGCAGGCCGGGTCGCAGATCACGTCATCAGCTTTCGGATCCATCAGTTCCACCATCATACGGATGATATGACGTGGGGTGCGGAACTGACCGTTGCGGCCGGACTGACTGATTTTGCTGAGCAGATATTCGTAGGTGTCGCCCCGCACGTCCACCGCCTGGGACTGGCTCATCAGGCGGTAAATCTCGTCCAGCGCATCCACCACCTTGGAAAGCAGCAGCGGCGTGGGCAGCTTGAAAATGGCGTCATCCATGTATTTGGAATAGGCACTGTTTTTGTCGCCGTGGAGGTTCTTGATAAAGGGAAACACCCACTCCTGCATGACGGAGTACATTTTCCCTGCCGGGAAGTCATGAAATACACTCCATTTGAGCTGCTGGCCGTCGATGGTGCGCTCACCCACCTGCACCTCATCGGTGAAGATGCTGGTATAAGGCAGCCCCAGCATGGCAGCCTCTTTTGCCCGGAGATTGTCCGAATCATCCAGGTCGTGAATGAACATCAGATAGGTGATCTGCTCGATCACGTCCAGCGGATTCACCAGACCGCCCGCCGCAAAAATATCCCAAAGGCCGTCAATTTTATTTTTCAGTTCGCCTGTAATCATTTATTCTCTCTCCCTGTTCCAAATATAAGAAGTGTAGCGTCCGCCGCTGAGTTTGATGATCTCGCCGGATTTCAGCAGATCTGCCAGTGTCCGCTGGACGGTGATCTGACTGATATCCGGGCATTTTTCCATGATTTCACTCTTGGTGATCTTGCCGAGGTGGTTTTTGATGACCTCCCGCACCCGGCCGGGCTTGGAAAGCCCCTTGGTGGTCAGCAGCTCGATCCGGCTTTCAAAATCCCGGTAAGCTGCCACCAGAACACCCAGCATATAGGTGACAAAGGGTGCATCATCGTTCGTGCCTTCGTGCCAGTTATAGGAGCTGGCTTGCAGGGCTTCGTAATAGGCCTCCTTGGTGTCGTAGATCAGCTTATCAATACTAATATATTTGCCCACGATATAGCCGGAGCGGTACAAGAGCAGCAGCGTCAGGAGCCTGCCCATGCGGCCGTTGCCGTCGTTGAAGGGATGGATACAGAGAAAGTCCAGTATGAAGATGGGAATCAACAGCAGCGGGTCCAGTTCTGCATCCTGCATTGCTGCTTCAAAAGCATTGCACAGTGTCGTAATGGCCTCTTGCGTTTCCCATGCCGGGACGGGTTCAAACCGAACGATTTGCGGACCGTCCGGCAATTCCTCGGCAATCACATTGTCCGAATTCTTGAAGCTGCCGCCGATGGACTTGCCGCTGTATTTGTACAGATCCTGATGAAGCTGCAAAATGATGGAGGGCTTTGGCGGGATATAGTCATGACTTTCGTGAATCGTTGCAAGTACATCACGGTATCCGGCAATCTCTTTTTCACTGCGGTTCCGGGGGATGGTCTTCTCACGAACGATTTTTTTCAGACGTTCGTTTGTTGTAACAATGCCCTCAATGCAGTTGGAGGCTTCAGTGCTCTGTATCTTTGCAACCTCCAAGAGATCAGACAGTTCATCCGCCTTTGCCTCAATAAAAAGGTTTTGCTGCCCTTTGTATTCATGAATTTGCGTCAGGTAGGCCACAACCTCCGGCGTCAGGAGCCTTTTGTATTCTGCTTTGAAGTTGAAATCTCTCATTCAATTTCCTCACTTGACTTTCAATTTTATCATATTCCCGTCAATGATACAGTTATAGTATATAGACGAATTTCTTCCCTGTCAACCTCATCTTTATCATAGCTTCCATAATGAATAAATTGAAAATACTTTAGCTGTAATTGCTGAACTTAGATGCAGTACGGTGCATTCTTTCCTGTTCAGAAAAGGAAGCCTGCACCGATCAATGATGCAAGAGCCGAACAGATAAATCCGGTCTGCCCCATATTGGGCCGCCAAGGCCGCAATGCTTATTTGAATCCAGGGTTGCTATTCCCCTTTATGTCGCCTTCCCTTCCCATCTTCCTATTCATCATGGCCCCTTTTTCTGCCAATAATTCTGCCGAAGAAACCGCTGACGGCGACCTGGGCGGGAGGGTGATTTTTGAGGGAATCAGACGGCCCCTGAGGATTTGGGATGGGGAACGGCGAACAAGCACAATGGGTATGGGATAACGCCATACTGCCCTATAAAATGATGACTCGGTGCAATATGGGATGCTGTTCTTTCATTTACGGTTCACTGGGGGCTGTTCGTTTTTGTAAACTGTTTGATTGCACTTGTATGGCGAAGTTGCGCCGGAACTGAAATGCATATTGGGTAATATGGCAAAAATTATGGACGAAATTTTAATAAATTATTGAAAATGTGACAAAGAAGATGTATAGTAGCTATAGCGGTTTGCGGATAAGCGCATAACAGTGTCCAATTCATAAAGGAAGAAAGCGAGGAATCAGAAATGAAGAAAAGAATTTTGGCGTTGGTCACAGCCTGTATGCTGTGCCTTTCCGGACTTTTTGTGCCGGTTTACGCCGCCACGGCAGGAGGAACCTCCAAAATGTTGGAGCAGGTGAAAGACAGCGTGGTGGCCCTTTATGTCGTGGGATACGATGCAAGCGGTAAAGCCCGGGGTGTTTGTTCCGGAAGCGCCTTTGCCGTTGGAAAAGCGGGAAAAGATTCCGACGTTTTTCTTACAAACTGGCACGTGGTGACTGTGGACGGAAAATTTCCTACGGAACTGGTAAGAATCTGGATCATGAAGGAAAACTGTGCCATTTTGTCCAATTATGAGCCGGATCCAAACAATTCTATTGAGTGCCGGGTACTGACAACGACCTCCGGGTATCCGGATTACGCCGTAATCAAAATGCAGAAGTTTGAGCCGGGCTACAAGGCCCTTCCGTTGCTTCCGGTAGAAAAGGTAACGAAGGGAACCACTGTATATGCCCTGGGTTTCCCCGGTGTTGTGGAGGCCAGCTCCGTTGAACACTTTGGCGGCTCCAATCTTACGGCCACAAACGGCATCATTTCCCGGTTCGGACAGCTGAACTGGGCGGGAAATACCAACACCATTTTTCACACCGCCACCATTTCCAGCGGAAACTCCGGCGGCCCGCTGGTGACGGAGGACGGTGCCGTCATCGGCATCAACACCTATGGTGTTGGGGAGACGGGGCTTGATTATTCCTGCGCCATTTACATTGACTATGCCATGGAGGGGCTGGATGCTCTGGGTATTCAGTACAGTCTCTACTCCAAGTCTTGGATGATCGGTGTCGGCGTGGCTGTAGCCGTGCTGGTGCTTGCTGCGGTCGTTGTGATTGTGTGTGTGCGGAAGAAAGGCAAAGGCGGCGGTACTGGCGGTGGTGGCGGCACTGGCACTGGCGGTGGCACTGATGTCAGTCCCATAATGAAGTTCAAACTGCTTTCCGCTACAGGAGCGACCTATAATCTAAGCGGTACTACGACCATGATCGGCCGGGATCCGTCCTGTCAGATCTGTCTCCCGGCAGATACCAAGGGAATCAGCCGGAGGCACTGCCAGTTGGTGATCCAGGGAAATGACTTGATCCTGACGGATATGGGCTCCACCTACGGAACCTATATTCACGAAAAGCAGATCCCTGCCAATACGCCTGTTAAGCTCCATTCCGGTTCGTATTTCTGTCTGGGCGGGCCGAACCATAATCGGTTTACCGTATTATAAGGAGGGTGCATATGGAAATCATGCGCTGTCCAAAAGGGCATTTTTATGACAAGGAAAAAGCGGACACCTGCCCGGTCTGTGCCAAGAACGGATGCACAAACGATCCAGAACTGAGCGATGATTCTAAATCTAATATTGTTGAACTCCACAGAGGTTGCAGCATTCGCTTGGATGGAATCATTACCATTACCCATGACGATATGAATGACCGCTTTGTTGTGAAACCGGAGCACGAAAGCCTTGTACGCCTGAATGGAAACATCATTACGGAAATGACGATTCTGGATCGTGACGATGAATTAATGTTGGGCAATACACGGGCCTATTTGGATTTGCCGCAAAGGGCCTATGGCTATCATAAATAAGGAACAAAAAACAGGAGGAACATATCATGGAAGTTATTCGCTGCCCCAAGGGTCATTTTTACGATGCCGATAAGAACACCACCTGCCCCGCCTGCGCCAAGGAAAGCGGAAATCAGGAATTCAGTTATGGCCACGAAGGCCCGGGAGGAAATGCACCTACCACCTATTCCGCTACGGAGCCCATTACAGATGGCGGATACACACCTCCGGCGGGTGCGGCCGGAAACATGATGGATACACAGGCGTTTGTGGATCCCGGAAAGAAAAATGTGGATCCCATCATCAAAACGGAACCCATTGACCCGGTGCATGGTGCTGTCCCTCCCTATGATCCAAAGAGTGGGGCAAATAAAAAGGTAGACGATTATGATGGAACACTTCCCCTGGGCTTTATCCCTGGAGGGAATGGCTCCAATGGAGGCACTGCGCCGCTATCCGGTGACTCCTTTATTGATCACATCCAATCCTTCAATCCCGTGACCGGCTGGCTGGTCTGCATCAAGGGCTCCAATAAGGGAACGGATTACCGCATCCGCAGCCAATACAATTACATTGGCAGAGCAAAACATATGGATATTTGCATTTCCGGTGACGAGTACATCAGTGCCGAAAAGGCAGCGATCCTGGCCTACGACGATGTGGAAAGAAAGTTCTTTATCGCCCCCGGCATGGGCCACAACCTGATCCGGCTCAATGACAAAATGGTCATGGGCTCGGAACTGCTGCACCCCTACGACAAAATCACCATTGGTAAGACCGTCCTTCTCTTTGTCCCTCTTTGCGGCGAGGAATTCGACTGGGCAGAGAACTGAAGACGGAGGAACAGGAAAAATGGACAGTGAGAAGAATAAGCTCCGTGCCAAGGAATACGGTTACATAGAAATGTGGATCCATGCGCTGTTAGAGGTCTTTGGGTGGTTTATTTGGCGGCCTATCTGGATTTACAGAGTTACAAAGGCAGTCAATAAACTGGACAATTCCCAGGATCGAACTCCGGCAGGGGCCATGCTTCTGAATCTGTTTGTTCCGTTTTACTGGGTATTCTGGCAGTATACCGTGGTCAATATGCTGGATGCACATGGGGCAAAGCGTGGAGAGAACGCAGACAATGGGGCAATCGTTCTGGTGTTTGCCTTTCTGCTGCCCGTCGTCAATGTATTTCTGATCCAGCACTGGCTGAACCGGGAAGCTCTGTGGACAGCTCAAAAACTTCTGCCCCAGCCGCCCCAGGCCCAAGAAACTCCAACGCTGCCTGGTGATTTGTCTGGCGGTCAGGGATACACGGTGCCGGAATGGCTGCTGGTTGCTCAAAACGGTCTGGCAGTCCCGGTGGAAAAGAGCGTGATGCTGATTGGCAGAAGCTCTGAGTGTGATATTCATTTTCGGGAAGATGCCACGGACGTGAGTAGGCGGCATTGCCGCATTGAGGTTCAGGGGGGCCATGTTCGCCTGACAGACCTGGGCTCTACCTGCGGCACCTACCTTCGGGGAGAAAAACTGACCCCCAATGTACCGGTGCTGCTTCACAAAGGGGATACCTTTGCACTGGGCAAGAGAAACCACACGTTTACATTGGGATAAACCACAAAGAACGCAGGTGAAAGCAGATGGCAGGAAACAAAAGAACAACCATACAAAAGCTGGCGGTGCTTCAAACCCGGCTCATGCTCGTAGGGATCGTGCTGGCGGTCGCCTGCGGTATCTGCACAGTCTTGCTGCGCCACGAAAAGGAGCCGGAACCGGAGCTGGTACTGCCAACGGTGCCGTTTATGTCCGGGCCGTGGACGGAGCAGCCGGAAGCAAAGGAAACACAACCGGAACCTTCAAAAGCAGAGGAACAGGCACTGCCGGATGAAACAACTGCGCCGGTATCACAGGTGCACCCCTCCGTTCCGGTGTTTCCGCCCATGACGGCCCCCGTGGAGGAGCCCCAGCAGGAATTGAAAGCGGAGGAGAAACAGTTTCATATCTGGTTCTTTGCTGCCATCCTTTTGGACGTTCTTCTTGGGATAGATTTGGTGATGCTGGTGCTTACCCATAAGAGTCTGAAGAAGGAGCAGGCGAAGCAGGCACTGATTAAACCTGCCTGGCATCCGGAACAGCCGAAAATCGGCAAAGTGCACGGCATTGGGGCCCGTTCCTATCAGCAGGACAGCCTTGGCCATACGTCCGTGCTGGGAGGCAGCGGCATTCTGGCCATGGTTGCCGACGGCATGGGGGGTCTTGCCGGTGGAGACCAGGTCAGTCAGCAGATCATTATGAGCGGCCTCAATTACGGAGCTGCCATGACATCCTGCCAGGAGACCAATCCGCTGGTGGATATGGTGCGCAGCATCAATGGGGACATCAACCGGATGCTGGGCCCGGATCTGATTTATAAATGCGGCTCCACCTTTATTGCAGTGCTGAATATCAAAAACCGGTTCCACTGGATCTCCATCGGTGACAGCCGCATCTACCTCTATCGGGCGGGATTTGTCAATCAGCTGAATACGGACCATGATTTGATGCAGCTGTGGATGCCGGAGATCCTGGCGGGAAGCCGCAGCTATGCCACAGCGGCCCAGAATCCGGAGGGGCGGAAGCTCACCAGCTTTATCGGCATGGGAGAGCTGAAATATGTAGATTACAGCCGTCAGGCCCTTCGGCTTCGGCCGGGAGACAGGCTGGTGCTGCTGACGGACGGGATCTACGGTGCCGTTTCGCCGGAGACACTGGCCGCCATTCTCAAAGAAAACACCGATGTATCCGATGCTGCCCAGGCCCTGGAACGTGCGGTGCAGGCAGCGGGGCTTCCCTACCAGGATAATTATACCGCACTGATCCTGGGCTATTGAGGTAGGCCTATGCAACTGGATCTTTGCTTACGCTGTATGGTTGGCACAGTCTGGGGCGGTGTATGTGACCATTGCGGAAAGGCGCCGCCGGAAAACCGGAATCCGGCAGCACTGCCTCCACAGACGATCCTCCATGGCCGCTACTTCCTGGGCTATCCCTTAGGTGTTGGCGGATTCGGGATCACCTATGCGGCACTGGATCTGGAAAAGCGTGTTCGGGTGGCGGTCAAAGAGCTGTTTCCGGGGAGCAAGGTCCACCGGCAACAGAGTACCGGTGCCGTATTGCCCAATTTGGGGCAGGAAAATCAGATCCATGCGCTCCAACTGGCCTTTGAGAAAGAAGCAAAAACGCTTATGACCCTTCAGGGACAGCCTGGTGTAGTACAGATTTACCACGCATTCAGCGAAAACAACACCGTTTACTACGTTATGGAGTTTCTCGAAGGGGAGGACCTGCGCAGTTTCCTGGAACGATCCGGCCCCATGGCTTGGGAGCACTTTGCGCCCAAGCTGCGGATTTTGCTGGATGGACTGGAACGGCTGCACCGTTCCGGGATGATCCACCGGGACATCAGCCCGGACAACATCTTTCTGACGACCCAGGGGGGCTGCTGCCTGATCGATTTTGGCTCCGTGCGGGCCTATCAGGAGGTGGACCATTTTACGACCCACTTAAAGCAGTGCTTTGCCCCCTGGGAGCAGTTCTTTTCCCAGAGCAAGCAGGGGCCATGGACGGATATTTACGCTTTGTGCGTAACGGCCTACTATACCCTGTCAGGAACCCTGCCCCCTACAGCGCTCAGCCGCCGCCAGCAAGATACGATGGTGCCTCTGGGCAGCCTTTGCCCGGGGCTGCCCCAAAACGTGGTGGAGGCATTTACCAGGGGCATGGCTGTGGAGGCGAAAAACCGGATACAGTCTGTGGGGGAACTGCGTGCCCTGCTTTTTCCAACGAGAAGCTTTGGCAGCACCGGAAACGGCCCATACAGGATGCTTATTTGTCTCTCCGGCATTTATGCGGGGAAAAACTGGACATTGCAGCCGGGCTGTGCCATCCGCTTTGGCAGGGGCAATGACTGCCAGATACGCTATCCACAGAAGACCCAGGGGGTCAGCCGTGATCAGTGCCTGCTGTATGTGAACCAGCAGGGAAATGTGTTTGTGCGGGATGAACACTCCAGCTATGGCACATATTTGGTAACAAATGGAAAGGTGGAGCGGATCGCACCGGAACAATGGGTTTCGGTGGATATCTCCGGATTCGGATTTGGAAAGAATGAGCTTTTTCAGATCCAGTGAGGGTTGCTATGGAAATTGAATGTTTTAAGTACTCTGCTATTGGAAACCGTCCTGTAAATGAGGACAGTGTTTTCTGTGAAAAAAACGGTGCACAAAGTGTCTGCGCTGTGGTCTGCGACGGCCTGGGGGGGCATGGCGGCGGAAAGGATGCCTCTCAAATCGGTGTTGCGGCACTGAAATGGGAGCAGGAAATCTTGCCCTCTGAAAAGGAACTGCGGGCCCGGTTTGAAGCTGCGAACCGGGAGATCATCGCCCGGCGCTCAGACCCCAGACAGATGAAAACCACAGCGGTGGCTCTTTACGTCTCCGGGAATCAGGCCTGTTGGTGCCACATGGGGGATACCCGGCTGTATCATTACTTCAACGGGGAACTCAAGGATTACACCAATGACCACAGTGTCTGCCAGGTGGCGGTTCGTATGGGAGAAATCACTCGGCGGGATATTCCGGGTCACCCGGACAGAAGCAAGATACTGCGTGCCCTGGGCTCTGAAAGCATTGAACCGGAAGTGCACCCGGTGGTAACGCTGGAACCGGGATTTCACGCCTTCCTGCTGTGCAGCGACGGCTTGTGGGAACGGCTGCAGGAAGACGAGATCATGCTGGACCTTCATAAGGCAGTCAACCCGGAACAGTGGCTTTTTGATTTGCGTGTCCGGGCCGAGATCCGGAAGCATTCGGATGTGGACAATAACACTGCTGTGGCACTGTATGTCATGGTGGATTAGGAGTGTGAGAACATGAAAAGAAAAGGTATTTCTTTCATTCTGTGCCTGGCGATCCTGGCATGGCTGGTTCTGAGTGTAGGCGCTGCCGGAGCGGGGAAGTTTCTCCGTGGAAGCTACGAGGTCGGTGAGGATCAGCTGCTGCTCTACGCCAGACCACTGCCCAGCGGCGGCACTTTGACGGTCACTTCCGATTCCTTTGTTCTCGACGGCGCAGTCACTACAGTAAGCGAACTCAAAAACCCGGTGACTGTTTACTGCCTGGTAGATGCCACGGTCTCTTTGAACGAAGATCAGCAGAAGCAGCAGCAGGATGTACTGGCCAACATCGCCAGCCGCCTGGGGGAAGATGACAACATGGTCATTGCCACCTTTGATGAGCAGCTGGTGGAGAACGGCTTGACCGGAGATGCCCAGGTGCTCAATACCACGGCCCAAACCGTAGGCCGGAGAATCTGGACCAAGAATCTATACCAGGCAGTGGTTCAGGCCATGAATGCCTTGGAAACCAGAAAAGAGTACCATGCAGACCGGATACTGCTGATCCTCTCCGACGGCAATGACTGCGGAAAGACCGATGTTACAGAGGAAAAGGCCATTTCTGCCATTGAAAAGACCAATTTGCCTGTGTATTGTGTTGCGCTTACCGGCAACTATATGAATAGTGACCTGACCAATAATGTCAGGCACCTGCGGCATCTGGCAGAGGCCTCTATGGGTGGACAATGCTATGTTCCGGCAGAGGAAAAAATCTCTGCGGCCAATGCCGCCGATAAGATTTGGCAGAATGTGCAGGCAGGCTCCCTGATTTTGGTGGGCCTTCAGAACATTGCAGATCTACACAGCGATTTTGTATTGCGGGTACAGTACGAAACCGCTACGGACAAGCTGGAAGACACCATCTCCATCTATGCCTCGGATCTGCCCCAGCGGACACCCATCGGAACCCAGGGGCCTGCAATAGAAACGGAGGAGCCACCGGAAACCCCGGGCTTTGCCATGCCCCTGTGGGGCTGGATGGGCATTGGTGCAGGGGTGGTTCTGGCAGTGATCCTCATTGTGGTGGCAGTAAAAAGGAAAAAGCCGGTCTCCCATGATTCGGGAACACCCGTCGAAAACATGGAGGATGTTTCCAACACCACGCCTGTTGAGAATGTTTTGCCCACCGGCGAAGTCGGCGGAGTGGCAACCACCGGCTCCTGGGAATGGAATACCGGCAATACGACCCGGCCGGTGGAACCGCTCAATGGTTGCAAGCTGGAATTTGTGGCACTGATGCATCCGGATGTCCACTTTGAGTTTCAGCTTCCTGCCCATGAACCCACCACCTTTGGCCGCAACAGCCGGGCAGACCTGATCCTCAACGGCAGCGATGCCAAGCTTTCCAGTGTACACTTTGAAATGGAGTGGGATGAAAAACGGCTGTATTTACGGGACAAGGGCTCTACCAATGGTACCAGGCTCAACGGCGGCGTGTGCAAACCGGAAAGCTGGATAGAGGTGGAGAACAGCAGTCTGCTGACCGCCGGCGGCTATGAATACCGGGTCAGCATTACCCCCATTCAGGGCTGAGGAATAGAGGAGAGGCGTGCAAGATGAAGGTAGATCTATGTATGGGCTGTATGGGCACCTACCGGGGCAACCCCTGCCCGACCTGCGGTTATGATGCCGCCAGGGAAAAGCAGCAGGAGTACGCCCTTCCGCTCCGGACCATTCTGGCCGGAAAGTATCTGGTGGGCCGTGTGCTGGGCCAGGGGGGCTTTGGCATTACCTACATCGGCTGGGACATTGCCTTGGAGCGGAAGGTGGCCATTAAAGAGTACTACCCCAACAACCTGGTAGGCCGGTCTCAAGAGGACCGGATGCAAATCCTATGGTATACCGGCACCCAGGCAGAAAAGGCCCGGAAGGACGGCATGGATGCCTTCCTTCGGGAAGCACGGAAAATGACAAAAGTCGGCGATATTTCCCGGGTCGTTCAGGTGAGAGACCTGTTTTATGAGAACGGAACGGCCTACATTGTCATGGACTTTGTAGAAGGTGTGACCCTCAAGAAGCAGATCGAGCAGCAGGGATGTATGGACTGGAACCAGCTAAAGCCCCTCCTTTTGACTGTTGCCCAGACCATGGAACAGGTTCATAAGGTCGGCCTCATTCACCGGGACCTGAGTCCGGACAACATTATGCGCACCCCTGACGGGGATGTAAGGATATTGGATCTGGGAGCGGCCAAGGACCTGAAAAAAGGAAGCGGCGTCTCCTCCATGCAGGTAGCCAAGGGGGGATTCAGCCCACCGGAGCAGTATTTCCAGCAGGGGGCTTCCGGCCCCTATACGGATGTATACGCCCTGGCAGCCACGGCATATTACGCCATTACAGGAAAAGTCCCTGTTCCTGCCATCGACCGGATGAACCAGGACAGTCTGCGCTGGGATCTGCCGGAGCTGAAAAATGTCCCGGAGTGCGTGATCCGGGCCCTGCGCAAAGCAATGTCTCTGAACAGGCAGGATAGACAGCAGACCATGGCAGATTTTGCGGCCCAGTTGACTGTGAACGATTCCGGCACCAAAAGAACCATCCCCAAGCCGGTGCTGTTCGCCGTTGGGGCGGCACTGTGCCTGGTGGTGGGCATCGCCTGCGCCCTGGGAATCAAAAAGGAAAACACAGCAAAACCCCAAAGGGTTTCCCAGAGCTCCTGGGTGGCTGCGGAGGAAACGCTTCCGTCGGAGTCAGAAAACCCGGACGAAGGCTATCGGCTGTCCCAGGCCTCTGATTTGGAGCTGCTGCGGCAACATCCGGAAGGAAGTTTTGTGCTGACCCAGGATATTGTATTGCCCGAAACCGAATTCCAGACCATTGAAGAATTCAATGGAACCTTAGACGGTATGGGACATTGGATCAAAACGGTCCGCCGAAAGGTGAATGAGCAGAAGGTATCCGGGCTGTTCCGGAATGTTGGCAGTGATGCAGTCATAAAAAGCCTGAATGTAGAGGTATCCATTGAAATGCCAAAGTGTCTGCCGGCATTTGTTTCCGGTCTGGCTGAAAGCAACCTGGGTACCATTCAGAACTGTACCATCGAATCGAACGTTGTGTTCAGCGGAAATTACAACGAAGAATCTACAGACATACAGGATCTGGGACGTTATGCGCCGGTTTCCTATAGCAATGGAGGAAAAATTGAGAACTGTACCCTTCGGACAAGGGGACAAAGCTTTGGATACATAAACGGTATTGCCGGAGAAAATACCGGAGATATTACCGGCTGCCAGGTGGAAATAACCACGGATGGCTGTAAGCATGTCTGTGGGCTTGCTTCTCGGATCTGGGAAAATACAAACCTGGTGGATGGGTGCAGCGTTTCCGTTCAGGCAACGGATATTCTGGCCTTTGTGTGTACCGCCGAGCAAAACTATGCACCCATCCGAAATTGCCGGTTTACCGCCAGTCTTACGCCGCCGACGGGGAGAGAGGTGGATTGGTGGACCGTTGGTTTTTCCGGTAATGGAGGCAGTTTTGACGATTCCAATACGGTTCAGGTAGACACGGTAACCACGTCTTCCAATACGGACGAGGCTGTAGGAGACGGCTCCGTATCCAATCCCTATCGCCTGAGGACTCCGAAGGACCTGGAAAAGCTGCGCAGCGAACCGGAAGCCCACTTTGTGCTGAGCCGAAATATAGACTTGGGCGGGGGCCTCTTTACCCCCATCCAGGAATTTGGGGGCACGCTGGATGGAAACGGCTATACTATTTTGGGCCTGAATCCCAAGTTTTCTAAGGGCGAAAGCTATTATAATGGGGCGCTTTTCCTGAAACTGACCAGTTCCGCCGTGGTGAAAAATCTGCGTGTCCAATGCAGTCTGTCCTGCGACAAAGAGAAGTCCAACGGAGCCGGTATTGCCGTCCGGAACGAGGGCTTGATCCAGCTCTGCAGCGTGGAAATCAACGCCCGTGGCTGTTATGCCCTGGGGGGCATTACCCAGAATAACGTCTTTTCCGGAAAAATTCAGGACTGCAAGGTGAACTGTACGGCCCAGGACTGCAAATTTGTAGGCGGCATCGGGGAATATCAGTCCGGCACCATCAGCGGCTGTCAGGCAAAAATCGATCTGACCGATTCCACCTCCGTAGGCGGCATCGCCTATGCCAATGCCGGTGCCCTCTCAAACTGCACCGCCTCCGGCACGGTGACCACCAAATACACCAACGGCATCCTGGCCGGGATCGCAGGTGAAAATCTGGAAGGCGGGACACTCTCAGGCTGCACCACCACCGTCACCAACGCCGGTCAGCTCCTGCCCGATGTGGGATAAGGTGTCTATACGGACCGGAAAATGTATCATAGGATGGCTGTAGCTGCTGTCAGCCGCCACAGCCATCCTATAAAACCATGGTCGTGATGAAATGTAAAAACTATATGGTAGCAATCACCGTATGTACCTGGTTCACGGATGACACAGACCAAATCTTGAATTGTTTCAGCCCTCTTTGAATTTTGAAAAGGAATAAGCTTTCCGAGAAAACCTATGATGCCAACGGAAACCTCATCTCCTCCAAGTAAAAGCAGAAAAGGGGAAAGACCATGTTTGTTTCCATCCTGGGGGATTCTATCATCACCTATGAAGGTTTTCAGCTTCCCGGATATGCGGCCTTTTATCAGGACTACTACCGTCAGGTCAATGAATTGACGTCGGTATACGATATTTGGTGGGCAAAGGTCAACCAGTATTTGCGGGCGTACATCTGTGTCAACAATGCCTATTCCGGGAGCAAAGTCACCGGTACAGCATTCCCTTGCGCCTGTTCGGAACAGCGGACGGGGGTGCTGCACACCGTTTCTGACAGACCGGATATGATTTTGATTTACATGGGATTCAATGATTTTGGCACTGGGGAACCGGTTTGGGGAAAGTGGTACGCTCCGGAACAGGGCACAACATTCTACGGTTGCTATCGGCGGATGCTGCGGCAGCTGAAAGCCAACGATCCCCAGGCAAAAATCGTCTGCGCCACCTTGATGCGTGGGTTTGTACGGGGAGCCCAGGGCGCCCCCTTTCCGGAACGGTATGCAGGCGTTCCTTTTGAGGACTACAATGCCGCCATCCGAAAGGCAGCGCAAGCAGAGGGGGCCTTGCTGGCAGACCTGGCTGCTTTGAACTGGCGGTATGAAACATTGGACGGCACGCACCCCACTGCAAAAGGGCATCAAACCCTTGCCAACGCATGGATCAAGTGCCTTGCGCCGCTTTTGGAAACCAATTGGCCGTAAAGAGGAGGAAAAAATGGAGCTATCAAAATGTGCAGGATGTATGGAAGCCTTCCGGGGCTATCCCTGCCCGGACTGTGGATATGACCCGCAGAACATCAGGCAGGCGGAATATGCCCTGCCGGTGGAAACAATTTTGGCAGGCAAATACCTGGTAGGCCGGGTGCTGGGCCAGGGCGGTTTTGGCATTACTTACATTGGTTGGGATCTGGCCTTGGAGCGGAAAGTGGCCATTAAGGAATACTACCCCTCCGGTCAGGTCAGCCGTCAGCCGGGAACCCGGCAGCTGACCTGGTATACCGGCGAAAACGCCCGGGCCGCACAGCAGAGCGGCATGGAAATGTTCTTGAAAGAGGCCCGGAAAATGGTTCGGGTAGATGCCATATCCGGGGTAGTGCGGGTTCTGGATTTATTCCGGGAGAATGAGACCGCCTACATCGTTATGGACTTTGTAGAGGGGGAGACCCTGAAAAACCGGCTGAAAAAAACCGGCCCCATGGATTGGGCCCAGGCCAAGGACATTTTTCTCCCTGCCATCCGAGCCATGGAGGAAGTGCACAAGGCAGGGCTCATCCACCGGGACTTAAGTCCGGACAACCTGATGCTGACCCCTGAGGGCAAGGTGAGGATCCTGGACTTGGGAGCCGCCAAGGACTTGAACATCAATACCGGCGCCTCCTCCATGCAGGTGGCCAAAAGCGGTTTCAGCCCCTTTGAGCAGTACACCCAGCGGGGCGGTTCCGGCCCCTGGACGGATGTATACGCCATGGCCGCTACCATTTACTATACCCTTACCGGTAAAATCCCGCCCACAGCCATCGACCGCATGGAGAATGATGCCATCTGCTGGACACAGCCCCGGCTGGATACCCTGCCCCGGGCGGCCCTGACGGCCCTGAAAAAGGCCATGGTGGTGTCGGCTCAGAAACGGACACAGAGCATGGAAGAACTGAAAAAGGGGCTGTTTGAGGAAGGGGCAGAGCCGGAAATCAATTTGGAACTGGAATCCGATCCCGAGCCAACGCCCGCATCGAAGGTCAGGACGGAGCCGAAACCCAAGCCTGCGCCGAAGATGCCTGGAAAAACGATTTGGGCCGCTGTTGCAGCAGTGGTTGCAGTGATGGTCGGCGTGATTTGGATGACGAGGTTGAAGTCCGACAGGGATTATAAAAAACCCCAGACGCTGAGGGAGACGGAACAGTACGAAGCGACGAGATTCGAAACATCCGTCCCAGAGACGGGGGCAGAACCCGAAACATCCGTATCTGAAAGCGAATTTACCTCAGAACCATTCCCTGAAAACGACGTCGACAGCGAAGATCCATCATCCGATCACGCTGTCCGGGAGACACTCCCACCCGAGACCGCTCCGCAGTTGGTTCTACAGGTAGGCCAGACCTACACCATGGGCAGCTACGAACAGGACGGCGTTTCCTCCAACGGCCCTGAACCCATCGACTGGATCGTCCTGGATGTACGGGAGGACCGTGCTTTGCTGATCAGCAAATACTGCCTGGATGCGGCCCAGTTCCACAGCACCCAAACCGCCGTCACTTGGGAAACCTGTGACCTGCGGAAGTGGCTCAACGGCAGTTTCCTGGACACAGCCTTTACCGGAGAAGATGCCGGCATGATCTTGAGCACCAGTCTCTCCACTCCCAAGTCCGCCTACGGTGATAAAACCGGTGGAAAGGATACCGTAGATAAATTGTTCTGCCTGAGCAGCGATGAGGCCGCCCACTATTTTTCTTCTGATAATGACCGTCGGGCTACCCTGACCCCCTATGCAGCCAACCGCACTTCTTACAGCTGGTGGTGGCTTCGTTCCCCTGGCGGCGAGACGGATGCGGCAAAAGCCATTGTAAATGCCGACGGTCGCATAACTACCGGCGGAAACTGGGTCGATAACAACGACTCCGTCCGCCCCGCAATGTGGATATCCATACAATAAAAACCGAAAGGGTGAATCGCTGTGAGACTTGACAAATGCTTGGGCTGCATGGAGGATTATCAGGGTTATCCCTGTCCGAACTGTGGCTTCGACCCCAACAAAGAGCAAGGAAGCGAATACATATTACCTCCGCAAACCATCCTGGCGGGGAAATATCTGGTGGGCCGCATGTTGGGTCAGGGCGGTTTCGGCATTACTTATATCGGCTGGGATCTGGCCTTGGAGCGGAAAGTGGCCATTAAGGAATACTACCCCTCCGGTCAGGTCAGCCGCCAGCCGGGAACCCGGCAGCTGACCTGGTATACCGGCGAAAACGCCCGGGCCGCACAGCAGAGCGGCATGGAGATGTTTTTGAAAGAGGCCCGGAAAATGGTTCGGGTAGATGCCATATCCGGGGTAGTGCGGGTTCTGGATTTATTCCGGGAGAATGAGACCGCCTACATCGTTATGGACTTTGTAGAGGGGGAGACCCTGAAAAACCGGCTGAAAAAAACCGGCCCCATGGATTGGGCCCAGGCCAAGGACATTTTTCTCCCTGCCATCCGAGCCATGGAGGAAGTGCACAAGGCAGGGCTCATCCACCGGGACTTAAGTCCGGACAACCTGATGCTGACCCCTGAGGGCAAGGTGAGGATCCTGGACTTGGGAGCCGCCAAGGACTTGAACATCAATACCGGCGCCTCCTCCATGCAGGTGGCCAAAAGCGGTTTCAGCCCCTTTGAGCAGTACACCCAGCGGGGCGGTTCCGGCCCCTGGACGGATGTATACGCCATGGCCGCTACCATTTACTATACCCTTACCGGTAAAATCCCGCCCACAGCCATCGACCGCATGGAGAATGATGCCATCTGCTGGACACAGCCCCGGCTGGATACCCTGCCCCGGGCGGCCCTGGCGGCCCTGAAAAAGGCCATGGTGGTGTCGGCTCAGAAACGGACACAGAGCATGGAGGAACTGAAAAAGGGACTGTTTGAGAAAGGGGCAGAGCCGGAAATCCATCCGAAACCAGCCCCCACCCCAAAACCGAAACCCAAACCCAAGTCTGCCCCGGAAATGAAGCCGGAACTGAAACCAAACCCTGAGCCGGCACCGAAGAAACCCGGAAAAGTGGTCTGGGTTGCTGCGGCAGCAGCGGCTGTGATACTGGGCGGTGTGCTCTGGGGGATGGTTTTGAAGCCTGGCAGTGACTATAAAAAGGCCCAGGCCTTGATGGATGCGGGGCAGTACGAAGAAGCGGAGGCTGCTTTTGAGGCACTGGGGGATTATCGGGACAGTACGGAGCAGCTACAGGAGGCGCAAAAGGCCAGTGCTTACCAGCAGGCCCAGTCTTTGGCGGACACTGGACAGTTTGACAAGGCTGTCTCCGCCTTTGATGCACTTGGAAATTATCGGGACAGTGCAGAGCAGGTGCGTTTGCTCCCCACATACCAGCGGGCGGACACGCTGATGAAATTCGGACAGTATCCAGGCGCAGCGATTGTCTTTTCGAAACTGGGAGATTA
This sequence comes from uncultured Oscillospiraceae bacterium, assembly GCA_934589525.1. GTDB lineage: Bacteria > Bacillota > Clostridia > Oscillospirales > Oscillospiraceae > Faecousia. The sequence goes on from CAKTOB010000004.1 coordinate 78,890, forward strand.
CCGGGACAGTGCGCAACGGGCAGGGGCTGCCAGGGGAATGCGGCAGGTAAATGCCATTTCCGCTGGAACATTTCACACGGTGGGCCTGCGTAGCAACGGCACCGTGGTTGCTGTGGGAAATAGTGATGATGGTCAACGCAAAACTGGCGGCTGGTCGGACATTGTGTCTGTTTCCGCTGGAAGCGGACACACGATAGGCCTGCGCAATGACGGCACTGTGGTAGCCGTGGGTGAAAATGAACGTGGCCAATGTGATGTCGGCGGTTGGACCGACATTACTGCTGTTTACGCCGGAAAAAATACTACAGTAGGCCTGCGCAATGACGGCACCGTGATTACTGCGGGGAATCGCTATGATACCAGCGACTGGACCGATATTGTTGCTGTTTCCGCTGCTTATCACGCAGTAGGCCTGCGCAGTGACGGCACCGTAGTGGCTGTAGGACCCAATGGGGATGGCGAATGTGAAGTCAGTGGCTGGTCCGATATTGTTGCTGTCGCCGCCGGAGTTGATCACACAGTAGGTCTGCGCAGCGATGGCACTGTGGTGGCCGTAGGATCTAATAAGTATGGCCAATGTGAAGTCAGTGGCTGGACGGATATTGTGGCCGTTGCCGCAGGATACAAGCACACCGTAGGCTTGCGCAGTGACGGCACCGTGGTAGCCGTGGGAGATGAGCAAGATGGCCAATGCAATGTCAGCGACTGGTCAGACATTATTGCCATTTCCACTGGATGGGAACATACGGCGGGCCTGCGCAGCGATGGCACTGTGGTGGCTGTGGGCTCCAATGTCTTTGACCAATGCAATGTTGACACTTGGACCGACATTCGTATCCCCTATTGAGATTCCGGTGCTGACTCTGATAGAGATACTGGGGAGGACATGATTTATGGAACTAAACAAATGTCTAGGCTGCATGGAGGATTTAACGGGGTATCCCTGTTCAAAGTGCGGCTTTGACCCACGGCAGACCGGAAATGCGGAATATGCCCTGCCGGTGGAAACAATTTTGGCTGGCAAATACCTGGTAGGAAAAGTGCTGGGTCAGGGCGGGTTTGGCATTACCTACATCGGCTGGGATCTGGCCCTGGAACGGAAAGTGGCCATCAAGGAATACTACCCCTCCGGCCAGGTCAGCCGTCAGCCGGGGACTCAGCAGCTGACCTGGTATACAAGCTCAAACGCCCGATTTGCCCAGGAAAGCGGCATGGAAATGTTCTTAAAAGAGGCCCGGAAAATGGCCAGGGTGGAGGATGTTTCTGGGGTCGTTAAAGTAAAAGACCTGTTCCGGGAAAATGGCACCGCCTATATTATTATGGACTTTGTAGAGGGAGAAACTCTGAAAAATCGCCTGAAACAGACCGGGCCTATGTCCTGGGAACAGGCAAAGGAGATTTTCCGGCCTGCGATCCAGACCATGGAAAAGGTGCACCGGGCAGGACTGATTCACCGGGACATCAGCCCGGACAACCTGATGCTGACCCCTGAGGGCAAGGTGAAAATCCTGGACTTGGGAGCCGCCAAGGATTTGAACATCAATACGGGAGCCTCCTCCATGCAGGTGGCCAAAAGCGGTTTTAGTCCCTTGGAGCAGTACACCCAGCGGGGCGGTTCCGGCCCCTGGACGGATGTGTATTCCATGGCCGCTACAATTTACTATACCCTCACCGGTAAAATTCCGCCGACAGCCATCGACCGCATGGAGAATGATGCCATCTGCTGGACACAGCCCCGGCTGGACAGCCTGCCCCGGACGGCCCTGGCGGCCCTGAAAAAGGCCATGGTGGTGTCGGCTCAGAAACGGACACAGAGCATGGAGGAACTGAAAAAGGGACTGTTTGAGAAAGGGTCAGAGCCGGAAATCGATCCGGAAACGGAATCCGATCCCGAGCCAAAGCCCGAACCCAAGCCTGCGCCGAAGATGCCTGGAAAAACGATTTGGGCCGCTGTTGCGGCAGCGGTTGTAGTGATGGTCGGCGTGATTTGGATGACGGGTTTGAAGTCCGACAGGGATTATAAAAAAGCCCAGAGGCCGATGGAGACGGAACAGTACGAAGCGGCGAGATTCGAAACATCCGTCCCAGAGACAGAGGCAGAACCCGAAACATCCGTATCTGAAAGCGAATTTACCTCAGAACCATTCCCTGAAAACGACGTCGGCAGCGAAGATCCATCATCCGATCACGCTACAAAGTCTTCCCAAACGCTTCAACCGGGACAGACCGTTACCATCGGCCATTACCCCAAGGCTTCTGACAGCATTACCTGGCAGGTTCTGGATGTGCAGGGCGACAAGGCTTTGTTGATCGCCCAGAAGGGGTTGGATGTTCAGCCCTATAACACCAAGTACGGCTCTGTTACCTGGGAAACCAGCTCCCTCCGAAACTGGCTGAATACAACGTTCCTGAACGAATCTTTTACCGCCGAAGAACAAAAAGCCATCCGCACCACCTATGTGGACAACGGAAAGGCGCAAGGCTGTGATCTCTGGGAGACGGACGGCGGGAACAATACGCAGGACAAGATTTTTCTGCTGAGCTATGGGGAGGCAAAGAAGTATTTTGATATTGCCACCCCCGGCATTGACGGCCCGGAAAAAGCAAGAATACAGCCGACCAAGTATGCCGAAGACCAGGGGGCTTATGTATCTGAGGAATTCAAAACCGCTGACGGAAAGGATGCAACCCGTTGGTGGCTTCGCTCCCCGGGGTGCAACCAACTGGATGCTGCCTGCGTTCATGCCAGAGGATGCATAGGGGAGCAGATGTGCAGCAATAAGGACACCTGCGTGCGGCCTGCAATGTGGGTGGACTGCAATAAAATCAATTCCAGATAAAAAAGGAACGGCCCTATTTTGCAGATGGATGAAGCCATGATAGAAAGACTGGGGAGGACATGATTTATGGAACTAAACAAGTGCATGGGTTGCATGGAGGATATTGTGGAGTATCCCTGTTCAAAATGTGGCTTTGACCCACGGCAGACCGGGAATGCGGAATATGCCCTGCCGGTGGAAACAATTTTGGCAGGAAAATACCTGGTAGGAAAAGTGCTGGGTCAGGGCGGGTTTGGCATTACCTACATCGGCTGGAATCTGGCCCTGGAACAGAAAGTGGCCATTAAAGAATACTACCCCTCCGGCCAGGTCAGCCGTCAGCCGGGGACTCAGCAGCTGACCTGGTATACCAGCGAAAGCGCCCGATTTGCCCAGGAAAGCGGCATGGAAATGTTCTTGAAAGAGGCCCGGAAAATGGCCAAGGTCGAGGATATTTCTGGGATCGTTAAAGTAAAAGACCTGTTCCGGGAAAATGGCACCGCCTATATTGTTATGGACTTTGTAGAGGGAGAAACTCTGAAAAATCGCCTGAAACAGACCGGGCCTATGTCCTGGAAACAGGCAAAGGAGATTTTCCGGCCTGCGATCCAGACCATGGAAAAGGTGCACCGGGCAGGACTGGTTCACCGGGACATCAGCCCGGACAACCTGATGCTGACCCCAACCGGCGATGTCAAAATCCTGGATCTGGGAGCCGCCAAGGATTTGAACATCAATTCCGGCGCTTCCTCCATGCAGGTGGCCAAGAGCGGCTTTAGTCCCTTGGAGCAGTATGTTCACCGGGGCAGCTCTGGTCCTTGGACAGATGTCTACGCTATGGCGGCCACAATTTATTATGCCATCACCGGGACACTTCCTCCCAATGCCGTTGATCGGCTGTCATGTGACACCCTCTCCTGGACAGGACCGAAACTAAAGCTGCTTCCCGCTGCTGCCCGGGATGCCTTGCAAAAGGCACTGACAGTACAATTTAAAAATCGCACTCAGTCTATGTGCGAACTGGAAAAGGGCCTGTTTTCGGAGGAAACACCCGCCTTTGCAACACAAAAGCAGCAATCCGCCGTTCAGAAAGTGCCAACGGAGAAACACAGCAAGTCTGCTCTCTCTGCCTGGCTCGTTCCCACAGTCGCCATACTCTTCTGTCTACTTTTCGGCGCACTGCCCTCCATAATAGCTTCAAAGTCAGCTGACAAGAGAAACAGCGCCAAAACAATACCGGTCTCAGACAGTCCTGAAACAACTGTATCACCTGCTTATGATGCGCCCGACGATGATGATATTGTCCGCTACGATAACTCAGAAGTCCAGGCGGCAGGCGCCACAGCAGAGCCTTCCAATTATATCGACTCTCTGCAAGGAGATTGGCAGACAGTTTCCCTGGACAGTTCGCATACGGAGGCATCAGCAATCGTCTTTACGCAAAAAATCCGCTGCAAGGAAATGACAGTGAACATCAAAATTGAGATGAATTACGGTGCAAGGTGCAAAGATTGGGAGCTTTGGGCAAGGATCGATGGTAAATGGCAAAAGCTGGAGCAAATATCTTTGCCAGACGGCAACGGCAGCACTGCCCATACAGTAACATTTGATACCCCAGCAAATCTGGATGCAGTATCAATAACGCCAACCATCGCCGGCGGCTATTCCTGGACAGAGTGGCTATGGCTCTCGGATATCTGGACAGAGGGATAACCCGCATTTCATAGGCAGGCCCATGTGCTTCTGGATGCACTGCCACAGGAATATGCGGATTTGGAAGAAATGGGGCTGTTGGCCCTTAGAGACGGTCAGGCAGACATTATGGAGACAATAGCCCGCTTGGAAAAAATGGCTGGACAATACGTGCCTTCCAGCACTATCCCTACAATGAGCTTCCGGTGGCGTATTGCCGGCTGATGGACCGCTGGGGGATCAATGTAGATGCCCTCTCTGTTCAGAAGTTCCTGCTGGAAACCGGAATGGTAGATGATGCCGGGGCATTTACAACAGCCGGACTTTTGGAAAGCCTGAGCCGCGATTATCTTGTCGTTATGCTCTGAAAGATGTATAAAACAATAGGGACCATCGGAACATAGACCTTTGTTTTCTGCCCGACTGCGCTACAAGCACGGACAAGGACAGTCTGGGAGAAAGGAGCGTAGATAGCATGAATGCTTGTGAACTGATAGAAATATTTGAAGATACGCAAAAAATGATCTGGAAAGACCCTTTTTTACAGGAGCGGGTCGTGGCAAGTCAATGCGCAAGTCAGTTGTATTTAGAGCAATATACCTCTCCGATTCGACAAATCAAAGGAGACGGGAGGGTAAAGGTCGTTGAAAATACAACGTTTCAATGCGCCAGAGAACTGCATTCCCGCTTTTCCAAAATCGCCGTGCTGAACTTTGCCAATCCCTACGAACCGGGCGGCGGCGTGCTGCGTGGAGCCATGGCCCAGGAGGAATGCCTGTGCAGATGCAGCGATTTGTATAATGTTCTGGCGCAGCCCTATTTTTGAAGCATTACTATCAGCATCACTACCAGAACGGCGATCATTACTTCTCGGACCGATTGATTTATTCGCCCAATATCATCGTCTTGAAGTCCGATGACAGCATCCCGCAAATTCTGGATAAGCCATTCTGTGTAGACGTGATCACCTGTGCGGCCCCTTATCTAAAGGGCTGCAACAAACCTGACGAGGAGCTTCTGACGATATATCGCTCCCGAATCCGGAATATTCTGGAAGTGGCAATGTCACAAGAAGTCGATTGCCTGGTTCTGGGCGCATTTGGCTGTGGAGCGTTCCATAATGACCCCCAATTCATGGCCGAAGCGTTTGCGGATCTGCTGATTGGGGAAAACTACGCGCCTTTCTTTCAAAAGGTGGTTTTCGCAATTAAGCGAGCAGGAGCACATTGCCGCAATCTAAGCGCATTTCAGACGGTGTTCTCGGTATGAGCCATTGAGGGAAAGCCATCGAAATCAGGAAGTCGGTTTTACGAAACGGATAATCTGGAAGACTGTTGTTATAACGCATACAAACGGAATGGGTCGCCCGGATGAACAACATTCGGAATCGGGTAGATGAAATTGTCTTGAATGAACTGATCGATACCTAGAAAGAGCATATAGCAAAACCGCCATGGTGCGTACTGATTCTGTCAGTCGCTCCGTGGCGGTTTTTGTCATTGTGCTAATGTCTCAAAACGACGTGCCGTCGCATTTGATGGTTTGCGACGGAAAAATTGGAGAATACGGCGGCACTTCTTGCCGAAAACGCCGTCAGAAAGGAGAAAAGGCACAGGCGGCAGAAAAATCCTTTCCGGTACATTTCCAGAGGTGGATTATTTAGGCTTTGCGGATATTCCAGCTGGCACAAATCTGAAGCTGACCTTTGAAGAAACGGTAAGAAGCGAACGCATCTATCTACGGAAAGCGAATGCCGTCCTGTAGTGTAACGAGCATCGGATTTGTTGGCACAAATCCAGAATCCACACCACTTCCGGGTGTGGACTATTCTAAGAATCAACAGGAGGTATATGAAGAAAAACGACACAAGACTTCAATTGCGGTTGAGCCTAAAAGAGAAAGAAAAAATTGAACGTAATGCCCAGCGTTGCGGTATGAGTGTATCCGGGTATGTCCGGCAGTGCTGCCTGGGCAGGGAACCAAAATGTAAGCCGCCGGATGTGTTCTGGGAGTTGCTGGAAGAACTGTATACTATAACGGCACTTCTCCCAATGCCGGAACAGCAGCGGCTTTCCGGGCTGATTCTGCGGTTACAGGAGGCGGTGTAGATGGCGACTACAAAGCTATGGCATATCCGGGGACGGTTAAAAGACTTGGTGGATTATGTGGAAAATCCAGAGAAAACAGTCAAGCTACAGTATCCGTATTTTACCCGACTGGACACGCTGAATCCTAGCTGGACCAACAAGGGCCTGGAACACCTGATTTATGACCGGGACATATTCGAGTTTGGCCGCCCGGAACGTCCACAGGTGCCTGAAATCCCGGACTGGCTGAAAGCAGCATACCAGCCCCGGAAACGCACAACGAAGATTTACCGGTTGTATTTCTATTACTGTTATCAGCTGGGGATTTTGCCCAAAGACACGACTTACCACCCGGCAAGTCCACAGCTGCGAACCGATCTCCGGCATCTGGACGATATTGACCGACAGACCCGGTATCTTGCAAGCCATAATATCGAGACTGTGGCGGAACTGTTGGCAGACCGTTCCGCCAAGGAGGCACGGCTGGCATCCCTGGTAGACCAGCGTACCAAACTCCAGAACAAAATCCGCCGTGTTTCCCCGGAGCAGAAGATTCTTCTCCGAAAAGAGAAAGCGGAGGTTACTGCCAGAATCACAGCCCTGCGCAAGGACATCCGGGACAGCAAAGAAATCGAACAGCGTTCCCTGGACATTCAGGATACGCTGGATCGGGCATTTGAAGCGGAGTATCCCGGCAGGAACAGAAAGGAGCATGCCTATTTGCATGAAAATCGATAAAGTTGGAAATCATTGGGAGAAAAGGGGGCAGTAACATGGAAATTATTCAGGATGATGCAAAGAAGCTGGTGCAGGTGTGGCTGAGCCGAAAGGAGAGTGGGGACGAGGCTCTGCAAAATCAGTTGAAGCCCATGTATGCCCAGTGGAAGCAGCAGAAATATATGGTGGCGGTATTTCACTCCGGGCAGGAGGATTTGAAGGAGAATACCATGGCCCTGCTGGCGTATAACAAACGGCGCAGTGCGGAACTGGCGGTGCAGCGGGAGAAGAAGCGGCGGACGGCAAGCATGGAGCGCTGAGAACTTGACGGGAAGGAGCAATCTTTCCCGTCTTTTTTCTCTTTTTGTCTTGCAATAAGCAAAACTCTATGTTACAATATTATCTGTAATAGGAAAACCAGAAACGACGATATGGAGAAATAACGATATGAGTGAGGAAATGGTGAAAGGCGGCGAAATCCTGCTATACCAGAACGGTGCAGAAAAGGAAGTCGTGAATGTGGTATTTCACGATGAAAACTTCTGGCTGACACAAAAGGGTATGGCAGAACTTTTCGGTGTCAAAGTGCCTGCCATCAGCAAGCACTTGAAGAATATCTTCTTGGACGAAGAATTGGATGAAACCATGGTTGTTTCCAAAATGGAAATAACCACGCCCCATGGAGCTATAGAGGGGAAGACCCAGACCAATGAGGCAAACTTCTACAACCTCGATGCCATTATCGCCGTAGGCTACCGTGTCAACTCCAAAAAGGCCACCCGGTTCCGCCAGTGGGCGACGAAAACGCTGAAAGAGTACATCCAGAAGGGCTTTGTTCTCAACGATGAGATGATGAAAAACGGCCGCCCCTTTGGCAGGGATTACTTTGACGAACTTCTGGAACGGATCCGGGAAATTCGTGCCAGTGAGCGGCGGGCCTATCAGAAAATCGCGGATGTGTTTGAACAGTGCAGCTATGACTACGACAAAAACAGCGAGACAACGAAAGCCTTCTATGCCTTTGTCCAGAACAAGCTGCACTATGCCGTCACCGGCAAGACGGCGGCGGAGCTGCTTTCCCAGCGGGCCACTCTGGACAGCCCCACCATGGGTTTGACCACTTGGAAGGGGGCGCCGGATGGGAAAATCCTCAAAAGCGACACACTGGTGGCGAAGAATTACCTGAATCAGAAAGAGCTTTCCCGGCTGAATCGTCTGGTGACCATGTTCATCGACTATGCCGAGCTGATGGCCGAGGACGAGCAACTCATGTCCATGCAAGACTGGCTGAAAGAGACGGACCGTTTTCTGACCAACAACCGCCGTCAGGTACTGGACGGCAAGGGCCGCATTTCCCGGGAGGCGGCGGTGAAACAGGTCAGCAGCATCTACGAGGAATTCCGCAAACGGCAGGATGCAGACTATATCTCCGAATTTGACCGCCAGACCGAAAAATACCTCAAAGGAGAATAACCATGACTGAAACCTTTGACATTGCGGGCTACTGCCGCATCTCCGTAGATGAGGAGCTGGACCGGGATAACGTTTCCATTGAAAACCAAAAGGCCATCATCCGGGACTTTGTGAACCGCCGTTTTCCGGGAAGCAGCCTGAGCTTTTACGAAGACCGGGACCGTTCCGGCTATACCTTTGAGCAGCGGGAGGGCTACCAGGCCATGCGAAAGGGGCTGATCCGGCATCAGTATGACATTCTGGTGGTGAAGGATTTTTCCCGATTCTCCCGGCGAAATTCCCGGGGGCTGGTGGAATTGGAGGATCTGCGGGATGCAGGCGTTCGCATCATTTCCGTGGGGGACAACATCGACTTTCCCAACGATGACGACTGGCTGAAAATCCAGTTTCAGTTTCTCATCAACGAAATGCCTGTCACCGACACCAGCAAGAAGGTGAAAAACGTCATCCGGCGGCGGCAGGCAGACGGGAAATGGCTTTGCGCCGCCCCCTACGGCTATATCATCAATAGGCAGAAGGAATTTGAGATCGTCCCCACAGAAGCGGAAATCGTCCGGCAGATTTTTGACCTGTACAACAACCAGGGCTGGGGCTACAAGAAAATCGCCAACTACCTGACGGAGCAGGGCATCCCCACTCCCCGGATGTCGGAACAGATGCGCAAAGAGGCGGCGGGGGAACCCACCAGCCGGAAAACCAAGGCCGCCTGGGCCATCGTCACGGTGCAGGGGATTTTAGACAATGATTTTTATATCGGCACTTTCCGTCAGGCCAAATACACCCGGGCCAAGATCAACGGCAAGGATGTGAAGCGAGACGAGGAGGAACACATCGTCATTGAGAACCACCACCAGCCCATCATTGACTACCGCACCTTTGCCACCACCCGGGCCCTCCGGGAGAAGCGTTCCACCGCCAATTACCGGGGCGTGAAGAAATACGACAACGTGTACTCCGGCTTCCTGTTCTGCGGGGACTGCGGCAGCCCCATGTTTGCCATGAGCCGCAGGGATTTGAGCGCCGCCTACACCTGCGGCACCTACCATCGCCGGGGCCGTTCCGGGTGCAGCTCCCACCACATCCGGGTGGACAAGCTGGACGAGCTGCTGAAAATCTATGTGCGGCGGGTCATGGAGCATTCCAGTGCTATGCTGGAAGAACTGAACGCCGAACTGGCGCGGCAGGATTCCGATGTGGTGGAAACGGAGCAGTCTGCGGACCATCTGGCCCAGGTCATGGAGGAGCTGCGGGAGGAGCTGAAAGCCACCAAGCGGCAGCGCATCCGGGACATGGTCAAGCACCCGGATCAGGAGGAGCTTCTGGCGGAGACCTATGACGAGCTGGAAGCCGACCTGCAAAAGAAAATCGAGGGGCTGGATCACCAGATCGGTATGCTCTCGGACAAACGGAATACCATCATTCAGGCGGGGCGTGCCGCCAAAACCGCCATGGAGGTATTCGGGGACATTCTTTCCAAGGAAACGCTGGAACGAAACGACTTGGAGCTGCTGATCGAGCGCATCGACGTATTCGAGGATCGGCTGGAGATCCGGCTCCACAGCGATGTGGACACCCTGCTCCACGTCAACCAGGGAGACATCGCCGTAAATTTTAATTCCGGCACGGAAAATAGCGAAAATACACTGATCCAGTCCTCTAAAAACCACGAGGACAAGGTTTTCCGTGTCAATGTTATCAGTGACGGTGACCCGTTGGAAATCTATACGGAGAAAGACGGCGGGGTAATATTTCGGAAATACTCGCCCATGGGGGACTTGCAGGAGTTTGCGGGGCAGATGTGTGAGTCGATTTCTGCGGCCACGGGGCATATTGCGGCCATTGCGGACCGGGATGGGATCATTGCGCTGCATGGGGTGCCTCGGAAGGAGCTGTTGGACAAGCCCAATTCGCCGGAGTTGGAGCGGCTGATGGAGCAGCGGAAGAATTATTTGTTTAAGGCCGGGGACAGTCCCATTGCGCCGGCCCAGGGGGAGGAGAAGTATCATCTGGGGGCGGCGGCGCCGATTTTATCCCAGGGGGACCTGATGGGCAGCGTCCTATTGCTGCTGGGCGAGCAAGATCAGCCCCTGGAGCCGGGGGACCAAGCCCTTGCCCGGACGGTGGCGGGATTTTTGGGAAAGCAAATGGAAAGTTAAAGACCCTTTGGATTGACACAACGGGAAAAATGGAGTATTTTATAGAGGTATAGGTACAAGTCCCTTCGGGGATAAAGGGAATTCGGTGAGAGGCCGAAGCGAACCCGTCACTGTAACGGAGGAGCGACCGCGAAACGCCATTGGGAGAACCGAGAAGGCCGCGGCGTGATGATCCGGAGCCAGGAAACCTGCTTGTGCCGGGAGGGGCTTGCCCCTCGGTGAAAAATCAAGGCTGCGGTGTTCGGCCCTTGGATGATCGAGCAGAGATGTTCTGTTATCGGGCGGCCTTTTGGCTGCCCGTTTTTTGTCCGCCGCAGAAGAAAGGAAAAGAGCATGAAAAAAGCGATTTTGGTGGTCTCCTTCGGGACCTCCTACCAGGACACCCTGGAAAAGACCATTCTGGCAACGGAAAAAGACATTGCCCGGGCCTTCCCCGGCTGGGAAATTCGGCGGGCCTTTACCAGCGGCGTGATCCTTAAAAAGCTGCGCATGCGGGACGGTCTGGCCATTGACAACGTGTCCCAGGCCATGGCCCGGTTGGAGGAACAGGGCTTTACCCATGTGGCGGTACAGCCCACTCATGTGATGCACGGGGAGGAATATGAAAAGCTGGTGAGGCAGTTGGAGCCCTTCCGCTGCCGGATGCAGCTTTCCCTGGGGGAGCCGCTGCTCCATGCCCAGGAGGACTATGAGGCCGTATCCCAGGCCCTGCTTTCCTGGCTGCCCCAGATGGAGCCGGACGAGGCCCTGGTACTCATGGGCCACGGAACGCCTCACTTTGCCAATTCTGCCTACGGCCAGCTGGAGCAGAATTTGCAGGACCGGAGCGACCGGGTCTATGTTGCCACGGTGGAGGGCTATCCCACCCTGGACCGGGTCAAGGCCCGGCTGGCTGCCAGACCGGAAATCAAGAAGCTCACCCTGGCCCCCTTTATGCTGGTGGCGGGGGACCACGCCCGGAACGATCTGGCGGGAGACGAGGACTCCTGGAAAACGGAGCTGGAAGAGCAGGGTTACGCCGTCCGGTGCCTGCTGCAAGGTCTGGGGGAGTGCCCCGGCATCCGGCAGCTCTTTGTAGACCACTGTGCCAAGGCTGTGGAAGCATTACATACGGAAGGAAAGCTCTGGGGGGTCGGCGTGGGCCCGGGAGACCCGGAGCTGCTGACCCTGAAGGCCGCCCGGGTTTTGGAACAGGCCGATGTGATTTTGGCTCCGGACACGGGGAAAGCGGATAAGACTGCCCTGAACATCATCAGAAACCACTTAAAGGGCAAGACCCCCGTGCTGGTCTCCACCCCCATGACCCGGGACAAAGACCGGCTGCAAAAGGCCTATGCCCAGGCGGCCCGGGACATTATGGCCCTGCTGGACCAGGGCAAGCAAGTAGCCTTTATCACCCTGGGGGATGCCACGGTCTACTCTACTTATATGTACATTCACGACATCGTCCGGGCCCATGGCTACGCCGTGGAGGTGGTGCCCGGGGTGCCTTCCTTCTGCGCTGCGGCGGCACGGCTGAATATTTCTCTGTGCCAGGGGGAGGAGCCTCTGCTGGTGATCCCTGCCTCCCATGATCCGGAGAAGCTTCTGGACGTTCCCGCCAACAAGGTCTTTATGAAGGCGGGTTCTGCCATTCTGGATTTAAAAAAGACCCTGGAGCAGCGGGATATGCTGGGGGACGCTTCCATGGTGGAAAATTGCAGCATGGAAAACGAGCGGGTATACCCGGATTTCCGGGAATTGAAGGAAACTACCGGCTATTTTTCCCTGGTCATCGTAAAGGAGGGCCGGAAATGAGCCTCATGATGTCCGGCCTGGACTGCCACCGGGCAGGGGTGGCCCTGCGGGAGACCCTGGCCTTTTCCGGGGAACAGGCGGGGGCGCTTCTGAACTGGCTCTCCCGGCAATCAGGGGTAGAGGGCTGCGTGCTGCTCTCCACCTGCAACCGGACGGAGCTTTATATCAACGGCGACCCTCAATGCAGCCCCTGGCAGCTGCTGTGCCGGGGGGCCAACGCTCCGGAACAGGAACTTGCCCCCTTTTTCACCACCCGGGTAGGGGAGGACGCGGCCCTGCATCTCATGGAAGTGGCCTGCGGCCTCCACTCCCAGATTTTGGGGGAGGATCAGATCATCACCCAGGTGCGGCTTTCCATGGAGCGCAGTCAGGACTGCCGCACCCTAGACCCCAGTTTGGCGGCTCTGTTCCGTCACGCCGTCACCGCGGGCAAGCGGGCCAGGACGGAAGTGCATCTGGCCCGGGGCATCCCCTCCATGGGCACCCGGTGCCGGGAGATCCTGGAGCGGGAATTGCAGGGCCTTGAAAACAAGCGCATACTGGTCATCGGCAATGGCCAGATGGGCCGTCTGGCGGCGGAGATTTTGCGGGAGGCCGGGGCCCAGGTCCAGGTGACCCTGCGGACCTACCGCCACGGAGAGACGGTGATCCCCCGGGGCTGCGGGACGGTGGGGTATGAGGACCGGCTGGAAGCCTTGGAAGGGGCGGATGCGTTGGTGTCCGCCACCACCAGCCCCCACTATACATTTACAAAAGAACAGCTGCTTAACCTTAAAAACCCGCCGAAGGTGGCGGTGGATCTGGCGGTGCCCCGGGACATTGACCCGGCGTGTGGGGCATTCCTCAAACTCTTTGACACCGATGCCTTGGGTACCGGTGGCCCCGGAACGCCGGAGGAGGTCTCTTCCATGGAGGCCATTGCCCGGCAGGAGCTGGAGCGGTTTTTACAGTGGCAAAAGAGGATGAAAACCGCCAAGCGGAGCCCCCGGTTCCCCCTGTTTGTGGATTTGACCGGGAAAAAGGTGGTGCTCATCGGCGGAGGCACCATTGCCTCCCGGCGCATTGCCACATTGCGGCTCTTTGGCTGTGAGATTCTGGTGGTGGCCCCGGAGCTTCAATGCAGCCCCCAGGGCATTCAATGGCTTCCCCGGCCCTATACTCCCGGAGATCTGGAAGGAGCCACCCTGGCAGTGGCGGCCACCAACAGTCGGGAAGTGAACCACGCCGTCTGGCAGGAGGCCCAGAGCCTGGGCATTCCCGTATCCGTTGCGGACTGCGAGGCGGAATGCGGCTTCTATTTCCCCGCCATTTGCGCCGGGGAAGACCTGATCGCCGGGGTGGTTTCCTCCGGCAAGGATCACCACAAAACCGCCCGGGCGGCCCGGGCCATCCGAAAGGTATTGGAGGAACTGGAATGAAGATTCGTTTCGGCAGCCGGGAGAGCCGGTTGGCGGTGATTCAGAGCCAGATGGTCATGGATGCCGTGCAGGCCCGCTGCCCGGAGGCAGAATTGGAGCTTGTGACCATGAAAACCACCGGGGATAAAATTCTGGACCGGACCCTGGATCAGATCGGTGGCAAGGGTCTGTTTGTAAAGGAGCTGGATGTGGCCCTCCGGGAAAACCGGGTGGATTTTACGGTCCATTCTCTAAAGGATATGCCCATGGAGACCCCGGAGGACCTGCCTCTGGTTGCTTTCTCCCGGCGGGAGGACCCCCGGGATGCCCTGGTGCTGCCGGAGGGGGTTGCGGAGATGGACAAGGGGAAGCCCATCGGCTGCTCCTCCCGGCGGCGGCAGCTGCAATTAAAGAAGCTCTACCCGGACTTTGAAATCCAGAGCGTCCGGGGCAATGTGCAGACCCGGCTTCGCAAGCTCCAGGAGGGCCAGTATTGCGCCCTGGTGCTGGCGGCGGCGGGGCTCAAGCGACTGGGGCTGGAAGACCGCATCAGCCGGTATTTTACCACAGAAGAAATTCTCCCCGCCGCGGGCCAGGCCATTCTGGCAGTACAGGCCCGGGCCGGGACGGATGTGGCCCCCCTTGCGGGGTTCACGGACCCCAATAGCACCTGCTGCGCTCTGGCGGAGCGGGCCTTTGTCAGGGCTTTGGACGGGGGCTGCACCTCACCGGTGGCGGCCTACGCCCAGGTCACGGGGGATACCGTTGAAATCACCGGGCTTTACGTCAGCCCGGACGAAACCGTTCTGCGCCGGGGCACCACCCGGGGCCCCAAGGAGCAGGCGGAAGCCCTGGGCCGCAGCCTGGCCCTGGAACTGAAAGGAGAATGCCTATGAGCGGCAGCGTGATTTTGGTAGGGGCCGGTCCCGGAGACCCGGGACTGCTGACCCAAAAGGGCCGTCAGGCCCTGGAAAACGCCCAAGTGGTGGTCTATGACCGGCTGGTAAGCCCCGCCATTTTGGATTTGATCCCCCAAGATGCCCAGGCCATTGACGTGGGCAAGGAATCCAGCCATCATCTGGTGCCCCAGGAGGAAATCAACCGGATTTTGCTGCGGAAGGCCCAGGAGGGCTATCGGGTGGTCCGGCTGAAAGGCGGCGACCCCTTCCTCTTTGGTCGGGGCGGGGAAGAGCTGGAGCTTCTGGAGGAGGCGGGAATCCCCTTCCAGGTGGTGCCCGGGGTGACCTCGGCCTTGGCCGTGCCCTGCTACGGGGGCATCCCCGTGACCCATCGGGACTTCTGCTCCTCTTTGCACATCATCACCGGCCACGCCCGGGCGGGGGCGGAGCTGCATATTGATTTTGATGCCCTCCGCCGGACGAAGGGGACCCTGGTGTTTTTGATGAGCGTCACTTCCTTGCCCCAGATCTGCCAGGGGCTGCTGGGGGCCGGTATGGAGCCGGAGATGCCCGCCGCCGTCATCGAGCGGGGTACTTTGCCCGGCCAGCGGAAGGTGGTCTCCACCCTGGAAAACCTGCCCCGGGACGCGGCAGCGGCGAAAATCAAAAGCCCCGCCATCATCGTGGTGGGGAAGGTCTGCCAGCTGTCGGACCGGTTTGATTGGTTTGACAATCTGCCTTTGAAGGGCACCAAAATCGTGGTGACCCGGCCTGCGGACCGCAGCGGCAGCTTGACCAGCAAGCTCCGGGCCCTGGGGGCGGAGGTCATTGACTACCCCTGTATCCGCACCGTGCCAAGAGACCCGGCGGTGGAGCTGGACTTGGCCATTGGACGGCTGCAAGAATACAAGTGCCTGGTCTTTACCAGCCCCGCAGGGCCCCAGGTCTTCTTTGACCGTCTCCGGGCCCTGGGGAAGGATGCCCGGGCTCTTTGGGGCCTGACGGTGGCGGCCATTGGGCCCAAAACCGCCCAGACTTTTAAAAAGCAGGGCATCACCCCGGACATTGTGCCGGAAGTATATGATTCCGACCATCTGGCAAAGGCCCTGGAGCATATCACCGGGCCGGTGCTTCTGTGCAGGGCCAGCAAGGGCAGCAGCGCTGTGCCGGACCTTCTGACTGGGAAGGGCATTGCATTTGACGATGTACCCTGCTATGATACGGTTTACGCCGCTCCGGACCCGGAAAAGGTCCTGCCCCTGTTGGACAGTCCCCTGCTTGTGACCTTTACCAGTGCCTCTACCGTAAGGGGCTTTGCCGAAAGCCTGCCGGATGGGGATTTCCGGAATGTGACCGGTGTGTGCATCGGGCGCCAGACCCAGGCCGAGGCCCGGAAGTACGGCATTGCCACGGTGGTTTCCGAAGAGGCCACCATGGAATCTTTGATCGAATGTATTAGAAAGAAGGAATTCTAATGGAAATGACCATTCGTCCCCGCAGGCTTCGCTCCTGCGAGAATCTTCGCCGCATGGTGCGGGAGACCCGGGTGTCCCCGGAGAGTCTGATTTACCCCTTGTTCATCGTAGAGGGAGAGAACATCAAAGAACCCATCCCCTCCTTGGAGGGCCAGTACCGCTATTCCCCGGACCGGGTCTGTGAGGAAATCGAAAGCTGCCTGGCTTTCGGTGTCAGCCGGGTGCTGCTCTTCGGTATTCCCGCCCATAAGGATGCCCAGGGCTCTTCGGCCTGGGACCCCAACGGCGTGGTGCAGCAGGGCATTCGGGCCATTAAAGAAAAGTATCCTCAGATGTACATCATCACCGATGTGTGCATGTGTGAGTACACCGACCACGGCCACTGCGGCATCCTCCGGGGTCACGATGTGGACAACGACAGAACTTTGGAGGTTCTGGCCAAAACCGCCCTGTCCCATGTCCAGGCCGGGGCGGACATGGTGGCCCCCTCGGACATGATGGACGGCCGCATTGCCGCCATTCGGGAAACCCTGGATGACCACGGCTATGTCAATACCCCCATTATGTCCTACTCCGCCAAGTATGCCTCCGCTTTTTACGGCCCCTTCCGGGATGCCGCCGGTTCCGCCCCTGCCTTTGGGGACCGCCGGGGCTACCAGATGGACCCCCACAACCGGAAAGAGGCCATGAAGGAATGTGCCCTGGATGTGGAAGAGGGCGCGGACATTCTCATGGTCAAGCCCGCTTTGAGCTATCTGGATATTATCAGGGAGTGCTCCGATGCCTTTGACCTGCCCATGGCCGCCTACTCCGTCAGCGGAGAGTACGCCATGATCAAGGCCGCCGGTAAGGCGGGTCTCATTGATGAGCACCGGGTCATGTGCGAAAGCGCCCTGTCCATTTACCGGGCCGGGGCCAACATCCTGATCACCTACTTTGCAAAGGAACTGGCGAAAGCCATGCGGGAAGGAGAGCTGGGTTAAATGACACGTTCGGAGCAGCTCTTTGAGGAAGCCCAGCGGTTTCTCCCCGGCGGGGTCAACTCTCCGGTCCGGGCCTGCCGCAGCGTGGGCACTTACCCCCGGTTCCTGCAAAAAGGGCAGGACAGCCGGGTGTGGGATGAGGATGGCAACGAGTATATTGACCTGATCTGCTCCTGGGGCCCCCTGATTCTGGGCCACTGTGAGCCCCATGTCCAGGAGGCTGTGGCTCAGGCCATGTCCAGAGGGCTAAGCTTCGGTGCCCCCACCGCCGTAGAGGTGGAGATGGCCAAGCAGGTCTGCAAAATGACCGGCCTGGAAATGGTCCGGATGGTAAACTCCGGCACCGAGGCAGTGATGTCCGCCCTGCGTCTGGCCCGTGGGGCCACCGGCCGGGGGAAGATCATCAAATTCGCCGGATGCTACCACGGCCATTCCGACTCCATGCTGGTAAAGGCCGGTTCCGGTGCCCTGACCGCCGGTACCCCGGATTCCGCCGGTGTGCCCAAGGAAATGGCCGAGGACACCCTGACGGCGGAGTTCAACGATTTGCAAAGCGTCCGGGCCCTGCTGGAGGCCAACCCCGGCCAGGTGGCGGCGGTGATCGTGGAGCCTGTGGCTGCCAATATGGGCGTGGTGCCCCCGACCCCCGGCTTCTTGCAGGGTCTGCGGCAGTTGTGTGACGAGTTTGGAAGCCTTCTGATCTTTGACGAGGTTATCACCGGCTTCCGCCTGGCCCCCGGCGGTGCTCAGCAGTATTTTGGGGTCCGGGCAGACCTGGTGACCTACGGAAAGATCATCGGCGGCGGCATGCCCGTAGGTGCCTACGGCGGCAGCCGGAAGCTCATGGAGCTGGTCGCCCCCCTGGGCCCCGTGTACCAGGCCGGTACCCTCTCCGGAAACCCGGTGGCCATGGCGGCGGGTCTCAAGCAGCTGCAAATTCTGGACAGCCACCCGGAAATCTACCGGAAGCTGGAAGATCTGGGTGCCATGCTCCAGGAGGGCCTGACCCAAAGGCTTAAAGATGTTCCCGCCCAGGTAAACCGGGTGGGCTCCATCGCCACGGTCTTCTTCACCGACCGCCCCGTCACCGGCTACGCCGCTGCCCGGTCCTCGGACCCCGAAAAATTCAAAACCTGGTACTTAGGGCTTCTGAACCACGGCATCTACGCCGCCCCCAGCCAGTTTGAAGCCATGTTCCTGTCCTACGCCCACACGGAAGAACAAATCGGGGCCATTCTGAAGGCGGCGGAAGAGATTTTCTGATAAAAAGCGCGGGATCACTTCTTGATGCCACGTCCCGAATACAACCCGTGTGGATGAACGGAACCACGCAATGTAGCGGCGATGATCCATCGCCAAGCAACGTAACGAATACAGCCCGTGTGGTTGTATGGTATTACCTATCGACCTGTCATCCCGACCGAGTGAAACGAGCGGAGGGATCTTCTCAAGCAGCAAGTTTTACCTTACGCAGGTTCTTTTTGCTACTTGAGTAGATTCCTCCGCTCGCTAACGCTAAGGCCTAAATGACAGGCGTTTTTCATTTATTGTTACAAATTCAAATGTACAACGTATATGGCGGCAGATTGCCGCCGCTACACCCGTTACGTCAAACGGTACACGCAATGTAGCGGCGATGATTCATCGCCATGCCACGCAACGAATACAACCTGTGCGGTTGAACGGAATCACGCAATGTAGGGGCGGCTACCGTCCCCTACGGTGGTTCCTTTGCGCTGATACGTTCCCTTATTTTCCAAACAGCCGGTTAAAGGCCGTGGTGGTTTTTTCCATTTGCTGGACCGTGGCTTCCAGGGATTTTACCAGCTCGTTCAGCTCCTCAATGTCCAGCTCCTGGAGCTTTTTGGCGGCCTCCGTCAGGGCCAGGATGCCTTCGTTGACAGCGTCGATGTCGGCTTCCGCCAGGTTTTCCGCGGCGCCCTTCAAAGAGTCGATGGCTTCATTGATGGTCTTGCTGTCCAAATCTTCCAGCTGGGCGGCGGTGTTTTGTACGGACAGGAGGATGGCGTTGACCTTGTCCAGGTCTACCCCCCGGAACATGCGGCTGAGGTGGTTTACCTGAACAGCGGCGAAAATCCCGCCGATCAGCAGCAGGGCAAGAAGTAGCGCCAGGAGCCCTGTCTGGATTTTCATCCACAGCAGCAGAGGGTTCTTATCTTTAGTTTCCGTCAAAGCTTTTTCTTCCATTTTGACCGCTCCTTTTTTATGTATTTTCTTTCTGTAGGTACTGCTCCATTTCCCGCAGGAAGGTCTGGCCGATCTCGTCTAGCTGGGTGTTTTTTTGCAGGATGTAGCCGATTTCCATTTTGGCGTTCTGGTTGTCCTTGTCCTCCCGGTAGGGGACGGCCAGATAGTCGGTGCCGTTTAATTCCTGGCAGATGATGCCGGAGCACAGGGTGAAGCCGTTGAGGCCGATCATCAGGTTCAGCATGGTGGCCCGGTCCGTGGCCCGGATCATCTGGGGGTATTCCCGCTCGGAAAGAATTTCCTCAGCAAAGTAAGAGGAGCTCTGGTCCCCCTGCTCAAAGCACAGGCAGGGGTACTGACAAAGCTCCTCCATGGAGATGGAGGTATTGTGGGCCAAGGGGTGGCCTTTCCACAAATAGACGTAGGCGCTGCATTCAACGAGAGGCTTAAATTCCAGCCGGTTTTCCGCCAAGAGCTTGTTGAGCACCGTCCGGTTGTGCCGGGAGCGGAAGAGGATGCCAATGTCGCTGCGGCGCTGGGCCACGTCCAATATCACGTCAATGGTCCGGGTCTCCCGGATGGCGTATTCAAACCGGCTGGCATCAAACTGCCGCACGGTTTCCACAAAGGCCTTGGTCACAAAGGAATAGTGCTGGGTGGACACGCCGAAGATCCGCTTTTTGGGCCGCAGGTATTCCTGCTCCATGAGCTCATACTGCTGATAGATCTGCCGGGCGTAGTGCAAAAACCGCCGCCCCTCGTTGGTCAGGGTCACGCCCCGGTTGCTCCGGTTGAAAATCGTGACCCCCACCTCCTGCTCCAATTCCTGGATGGCCCCGGTCAGTGCCGGCTGCGTCACATACAGCTGCTCCGCCGCCCGATTCATCGACCCGGTTTCGGCAATGGTAAGACAGTAGCGTATTTGCTGTAACGTCATAGTAGCTCCTTCGTCGCAATGGACAATTGACAATGGACAATTGACAATGCCCCGCAACTCAACGGAAAGTCAAACTAAAAAGTGGACTGTCGCATTTTTGGATTATTTAAATTGATTTTCGAAGAAAATACCACAATTGTCAACTGTAAATTGTCAATTGTCAATTTTTTTAACGGTATCCCGCCGGAAATAACAGTAGGCTTACCGCACCGCATTCAGCGCCTGGTCCAAATCCTCCAGAATATCGTCGATGTGTTCCGTGCCGATGGACAGGCGGATGGTGTTTTGGTAGATGCCCACGTCGTTTAGCTCTTGCTCGGTGAGCTGGGCGTGGGTGGTGGAGGCGGGGTGGATGACCAGGCTCTTGACGTCGGCCACGTTTGCCAGGAGGCTGAAGACCTTCAAATGGTCCACAAACCGGAAGGCCTCTTCCCGGCCGCCCTTGATCTGGATGGTGAAGATGGAAGCGCCGCCCTTGGGGAAGTATTTCTCATACAGGGCATGGTCCGGATGGTCCGGCAGACTGGGGTGGTTCACCTTTTCCACCATGGGGTGATGGGACAGGAACTCCACCACCTTTTTGGTGTTCTCCCCGTGGCGTTCCAGCCGGAGGGACAGGGTTTCCGTGCCCTGGAGCAGCAGGAAAGCGGCAAAGGGGCTGATGCAGGCGCCCTCATCCCGGAGTAGAATGGCCCGGACGTAGGTGACGAAGGGGGCCTTGGGGGCGGCTTCCGTAAAGCAGACCCCGTGGTAGCTGGGGTTGGGCTGGGAGAGCCAGGGGTATTTGCCGCTGCCTGCCCAATCGTAAGTACCGGCATCTACTAAGATGCCGCCCAAGGTGGTGCCGTGGCCGCCGATGAACTTGGTGGCGGAGTGGACAACCACATCGGCCCCGTGTTCAATGGGCCGGATCAGGTAGGGGGTGCCGAAGGTGTTGTCAATGACCAGGGGCAGACCGTGGCGGTGGGCAATGGCGGCGATGGCATCAATATCCGGAATGTCCGAATTGGGGTTTCCCAAAGTCTCAATATAAATGGCCTTGGTGTTGGGCTGGACCGCCTGTTCCACCTCTTCCAAATCGTGGACATCCACAAAGCTGGCGGTAATGCCCCACTGGGGCAGGGTGTGGGCCAGAAGATTGCTGGTGCCGCCGTAGATGGTCTTCTGGGCCACGATGTGCTCCCCCTGACGGGCAAGCGCCTGGATGGCATAGGTGATGGCGGCTGCGCCGGAGGCCACGGCCAAGGCGGCAGTACCTCCCTCCAGGGCGGCGATCCGTTTTTCAAAGACCTCCTGGGTGGAGTTGGTGAGCCGCCCGTAGATGTTGCCGGACTGGCTCAGGCTGAACCGGTCCGCCGCGTCCTGGCAGCTGGGGAACACATAGGAGGTGGTGGCATAAATGGGTACTGCCCGGGCATCGCTAGCAGGATCGGCCTGCTCCTGGCCCACATGCAGCTGCATGGTTTCAAAACGGTATCCGCTCATAGGGGAACCCTCTTTTCTGTAAAGTGTGATTTCTTTGGAAAACAGGCAGAAACTGGGGCTTTTACAACAAGAACGACCCGGAAAGTGCCTTGCTTTCCAATTCTTACAGTCCCATTATATCGGCCTTTTCCCATGAAGTCAATGCAAGAAATCAAATCGCCCGCTATTATTTGGACTGATAGCAAAAGCCCCGCTGCCGTGGGCAAGACGTTATTGGGGCTTTTATATATTTCAAAGATGCGGTAGAATTGTTCATAGACTTTATGGTATAATTCAGGAGAAGAAGCGGTCAGGAAATCAGATTTTACAGGAGGCGGACTGCATGGACCAATTGAAAAAGAATATCGTTTTCTATCTGCTGTTGCTGATGGATTTTTATATCGTTCCATGGTTTATAAAAGATACAGGAAGCGCAATGCTTGTCATGTTGGTGGTGATCCCTCTGATATGCTTCATCATTTCTTTTTTTTACGGAATCAGAAACGGTTTTGACCTTTGCTATATCGGCATTGTCGCAGTGATGTTTGCACCGTCTATATTCATCTTTTATAACGCAAGCGCATGGGTTTATATAGTAGCATACGCAGTTATTGCATTGCTCGGAAATGTAATAGCACTACCGTTCAGAAAAAGATAACTTCCGGCTTGCCAAGCAGAACACAAAATGGAGCAACAAATCGGAATTTGCGGAGGAAGTTCAGATGAAAGAAGAAACGTTGGATACTCGTTGCGGAACGATTCACTATTGGGCAAGCGTGTCAAACCCGGATGGGGTCACACTTGTTTTTCTGCCGGGACTGACTGCGGATCATAGATTGTTTGATAAGCAAATCCAGTATTTTGAGAACAAGTATAACCTTTTAGTATGGGATGCACCGGCACACGCTTCCTCCTGGCCGTTCCGGTTTGATTTTGATTTGTTCGATAAGGCAAAATGGCTGAATGATATATTG
The DNA here is from genome assembly GCA_934589525.1 of uncultured Oscillospiraceae bacterium. Taxonomy (GTDB): domain Bacteria; phylum Bacillota; class Clostridia; order Oscillospirales; family Oscillospiraceae; genus Faecousia. The sequence continues at coordinate 101,968 of CAKTOB010000004.1, forward strand.
GAACAAGAAAGGATCACCAGACCCGTCATTGTTGGACAATCCATGGGTGGATATGTGGGACAGGCTTACGCACAGCTTTACCCGGACAACATGACGGGTTTTGTCTCCATTGACTCCGCACCGCTGCAACGAAGCTATGTGACGGCAGTTGAAATCTGGCTTTTGAAACGGATGGAACCGGTATATGCGCACTATCCATGGAAGTGGCTCCTGAAATCAGGGTCAGAAGGTGTTTCCACGTCTGATTACGGTAGAAATCTTATGCGTGAAATAATGATGACTTATGACGGAAACCAGAAACGCTACGCACAAATAGCCGGACATGGTTTTCGCATTTTGGCAGCGGCAATGGAAAAGAATCTTCCATACGAAATCAAGTGTCCGGCTTTGCTGATATGCGGCACACAAGATCACGCAGGCTCGTGTATACGGTACAACAAAGCATGGCATCGCAATGCAAAAATCCCTTTGATGTGGATAGAGGGGGCCGGACATAATTCCAATACAGACAAACCTGAACAGATCAATCGTTTGATAGAAGAATTTGTTTCGAATGATTTATAACAGATAACTTCCGGCTTGCTAAGCAGAACACAAAAACCAAATACCAAACCCCAGGTCGCCCGCCGGACACAATGCGCAAAAGCGGGCGGCCTTTTGCTGTCGCTGTTCCGAAAAGATGGTCACAAAAGCCCCCTCTCCGGGTTTGGAGAGGGGGTGCGGTTCAGTTTCCCAGGTTCAGGAAGTCTGCCGGGTCCATGGGCATGTCCTGGTAGGTCACGGAAAAGTGGACGTGAGGCCCCAGGGCCGTTTCTGCCAGGGCGGTGGTGCCCACGGTGCCGATGGTCTGCCCCAAGTCTACCCGGTCGCCGGGGCTGAATGTTTCGGCGGTTTCCAGCCCTGCGTAGGTGGTTTCATAGCCGCCGGTGTGCCGCAGCACCAGGGTCAGGCCCATGAGGCCGTCGTCCTGTAGGGAGACCACCGTTCCCTCTGCTGCGGCCTTCACTTGGGTACCCTCCTGGGCGGTGTAGTCCACGCCGTTGTGGACCCGCCAGTCCCGGGTGGTTTCATTGTAGCTCAGGGCATCCATGCTGTAAAGCACCGTTTGGTCTCCCTCCACCGGCGGGGCCGTTACCAGTCCCTTGGGGGCTGGCTTCTGGGTGGCCGCCGGGACAGTGGGGGCGGTTGCCGCTTTCTGGGGCGGCTTCTGGGTTTCCGTAGGGGAAACCGTGGGTTCCGGCTGGGAAGCGTATTCCAAAACCGGCTGGGTCTCCACCAGGGAGACCTGTTTTACCTGCTTGTGATTGTTCCGGTATACATAGCCTGCGGTCCCGATGGCTGCCGCACACAGGACCAGGGCGATGTAGTAGCCCTTTCCTCCGATTCGGGAGTTTTTATGATCGCGCATTTTTTTGCACCTCCGAGGAGGAGTATCCCCGGAATTTTTTACATTTAATCCAATAGTACGGGCAAAATAAGAAAAATCTTTTGTGAACATTTTATGATGAAAATATTATTGACAATAGGGGAAAATGCGATATAGTTATACTGTCATTTTACGACATAAAATACAAGAAAAAGAAACGGGGGAGGATAATGTCCAAGGAACTCATCAGGCTCCGGGATCTTACCATGGAGTTCGACGGGGAGCGCATTCTCGACGGCATCAATCTTTACATCAACGATCACGAATTCTTAACCTTGCTGGGCCCCTCCGGCTGCGGCAAAACCACCACGCTGCGAATTATCGGCGGCTTTTTAACGCCTACATCCGGCACGGTGACATTTGACGGAAAGACGATCAATGATGTCCCGCCTTACAAGCGGCAGATCAACACGGTTTTTCAGCGATATGCGTTGTTCCCACACCTGGATGTTTATGACAACGTGGCCTTTGGTCTTAAAATCCACAAGGTTCCCAAAGCGGAGATCGACCAGCGGGTGCGGGAAATGCTGGAAATCGTCAGTCTCAAGGGTTATGAAAACCGGCGAATCGACGCCCTCTCCGGCGGCCAGCAGCAGCGTGTGGCCATTGCCCGTGCTCTGGTAAATCGCCCCAAGGTCCTGCTTTTGGATGAGCCGTTGGGTGCATTGGACCTGCGACTGCGCAAGGATATGCAGAACGAACTCAAGCGCATTCAGCAGGCCATGGGCATTACCTTTATTTATGTGACCCACGATCAGGAGGAAGCGCTTTCCATGTCCGATACCATTGTGGTCATGGACAAGGGCCGCATCCAGCAGATCGGCAAACCCGAAGATATTTATAACGAGCCCAAAAACGCTTTCGTGGCGGACTTCATCGGAGAAAGCAACATTCTCGACGGTGTCATGCTGGAAGATTTCCGGGTGCGGTTCTTTGGCCGTACCTTTATCTGCGTGGACAAGGGCTTCCAGAAAGACGAACCTGTGGACGTGGTTATCCGTCCTGAGGATATTGACATCGTTCCCGTGGACCAGGGCCATCTGGTGGGTACGGTGACCAGTGTCACCTTCAAGGGCCTGAACTATGACATCATCGTAGAATTCAAGGGCTTTAAGTGGCTGATTCAAACCACCGATTTCCATGCGGTGGGTTCTACCATCGGCATTCGGCTGAACCCGGAGGACATTCACATCATGCACAAGAGTGAATACTCCGGCATGTTTGGAGACTACAGCTCCTACTCCGCGGAGTATGACGAGCTGACGGAGGATGCCGGGAATGAAGAAGACTAAGTCCCTGCTGCTCAGCACCCCCTACCTTGTGTGGATGGTGGTGTTTACCCTGATCCCTCTGGGGGTGGTGGCTTACTACGCCCTGACAGACCCGGCCACCGGGGCCTTCTCCCTGGGGAACATCAAAAACCTGGGCATGTATATGCCGGTGCTGTGGAAGTCCATTGTCTATTCCCTGGTGTCCGCCTGCATCTGCCTGGTGCTGGGCTATCCTGTGGCCTACTTCATTGCCCACTGCGGCCACACCACCCAGAAGTTTTTGTACATGCTGGTGATGCTGCCCATGTGCATGAGTTTTTTGCTGCGGACTCTGGCCTGGGTGGGGCTATTGCAGGATACGGGTATTATCAATTCGCTGTTGGTGCGGCTGGGCCTTCCCCGGCTGACCCTGATCCGCACCCCGGCGGCGGTGGTGCTGGGCATGGTGTATAACTATTTGCCCTATATGATTTTGCCCCTCTACGCCACCATTCTCAAAATCGACCGGCGGCTCATTGAAGCGGCGGAGGATTTGGGCTGCACCCCCAGCCAGACCTTCTGCCGGGTGATCCTGCCCCTCAGCATGCCCGGCATTCTCTCCGGCATGACCATGGTCTTTGTGCCGGCGGTGTCCACCTTCTATATTTCCCAAAAGCTGGGCGGCACCGACACGGTGCTGATCGGTGACGTGATCGAGCGCCAGTTCAAGCAGGGTAACAACCCCAACCTGGGGGCGGCTCTCAGCCTGGTGCTGATGCTGCTGGTCTTCGTGTGCACCGGCATTATGAACCGCTTCGGCGGTGACGAGGCGGAAGGCGGTGTGGTGGTATGAAAAGAGCAAACCGGATCATGACGATCCTGATTTTCATTTTCCTCTATATCCCCATGGCGGTGCTGGTGGTGGCCTCCTTTAATACCGGCAAAGACATCACCCAGTTTCAGGGCTTTACCCTGAGCCAGTACCAGCGGCTGTTCCAGGACCGGAGCCTATTAAAGCTTCTGGGGAACTCCCTGCTGGTGTCCATTCTGGCAAGCCTCATTGCCACCATTTTCGGCACCGTTTCCGCCGTGGGCATTCACAATCTGAATCCCAAAATGCGGAAAGTGGCCATGACCCTGACGGACATCCCCATGACCAATCCGGACATTGTTACCGGTGTGTCGTTGAGTCTGCTCTTCGTCTTTGTGGGCACAAAAATGCTGGGCCAGCGGAACAGCCTGACCTTCTGGACGCTGCTCATAGCCCATGTGACCTTCAACCTGCCCTATGTGATTTTAAACGTCATGCCCAAGCTCAAGCAGATGGACGTTTCCCTGACGGATGCGGCCATGGACCTGGGCTGCACCCCCTGGCAGGCCTTTTACCGGGTGACCCTTCATGAGATCATGCCCGGCGTGGCCTCCGGTGCCATCATGGCCTTTACCATGAGCCTGGATGACTTTGTCATCAGCTATTTTGTAACGGGTCTGGATTTTGTAACATTGCCTGTGGAAATCTATTCCTACACCAAAAAGCCCATCCAGCCCAAGATTTACGCCATGTTCACCCTGCTGTTCCTGCTGATTTTCCTGCTGATGACCGCCATGAACCTGATGCAGCTGGCCGCCGACCGGAAAAAGGTAGCAAGCCGGGGCAAATAAAAATCAAAAACCAACTACTATTTGATAAAATGGAGAAAAAGTCTATGAAAAAATTTATTTCCGCCTTCCTTGTGGTGGCACTTGTCGCCTGCCTGTTTGCCGGCTGCGGCAAGTCCGAAGATGTGACCACCATCAATGTTTACAACTGGGGCCAGTATATCTCCGAGGGAGATGAGGGCTCCATCGATGTGATCGCCGAGTTCGAGAAGAAGTACCCCAACATCAAGGTCCAGTACTCCACCTTTGATTCCAACGAGACCATGTATGCAAAGCTGAAAAACGGCGGCATCACCGTAGACGTGGTCTTCCCCTCCGACTATATGATCGGCCGGATGCGTCAGGAAGGGATGCTCCTGGAGCTGAACTACGACAACATCCCCAACGCCCAGTATATTGACGACGCCTACCGTGGTCTGGCCTTTGACCCGGAGAACAAGTTCTCCGTCCCCTACACCTGGGGCACCGTGGGCATCATCTACAACAGCAAGTACGTCAAGGAAGAGGACGTTACCGGCTGGGAGCTGCTGTGGAACCCCAGCTACGCCGGAAAGATCCTGATGTTCGACAACTCCCGGGATGCCTTCGGCATTGCCCAGTACATGCTGGGTTACAGCGTGAATTCCACGGATTCCGCCGAGCTCCAGGCCTGCGCCGACAAGCTGGCGGAGCAGAAGCCCGTGGTGCAGCAGTACGTCATGGACCAGATCTTTGACGCCATGGAAAACGAGGAGGCCTGGATCGCCCCCTACTACGCCGGTGACTACCTGACCATGGTAGAGGAGAACCCGGACCTGAAGTTCTTCCGTCCTGCGGACCAGGGCTACAACATCTTTGTAGACGGCATCTGCATCCCCACCTGCGCCAAGGAAAAGGAAGCCGCCGAGACCTTCATCAACTTCCTGATCGACCCGGAGATCTGCGCCCAGAACCTGGACTTCCTGGGCTACAGCGTACCGGAAACCGAGGCCAAGCAGTACCTGGACGCGGATTTGGTTGCCAACGAGGTTGCCTACCCCTCCCAGGAGGAGCTGCGCAACGCCACCTCCTTCGACTTCCTGCCGGAGGAGACCTCCCGCGAAATGGAAAGCCTGTTCATGACTGTCCGGAACGGCTAAGCACCCGGAAATAGAAACAGACCGCATTTGGAAATTTCCAGATGCGGTCTGTTTTTCTATTACAGGTCTTAGCTGTCGCAGCAGTCCAGGCAGGGCTTTGTCATTCCAAACGAGTCCAACGGAGCCGAGGAGGCTTCCCAAGTGGCAATTTTTATCTTGTGGTTATTTCTTATCCCACGTGGTGGATTCCTCCACTCCGCTGACGCTCAAAGCCTGAATGACATAATGGGGGAACGTTTTCTGGTATTATAGGTAAGAGTACCGTGCTTTCAGGTGCGGGCGGCTGGTAGCCGCCCCTACAATACATTTGTTCTGAATTATCGTGTTTTCGACGTTTCTATCATCGTTTTGCGCCCTGTAAAACGTCAAAAACGTGGTACATTGACGTAGGGGCGGCAACCTGCCGCCCGCCACGTGGCAATAATAACCTGTGCCGGTGAATGGTGTCACCCAATATACGGAACAATGTAGCGGCGTTGACCCAACGCCACTCCAGCCCCGGCGAGGGGCTGGCACCGTGGGATGCTACGGATACAAACGCCCAACGAGTGGCCTTACGGCCAATGGCGGCAGATTTGTATAGTGCAGTAACATACTTTACAGATTGTGCAATCACATGGTTTACAGATTTGATATACTC